>NCJS01000119.1 GCA_002279005.1 Idiomarina sp. 34-48-12
TAAGCGGGCAGTAATAGGATTACACACGAG
The DNA here is from genome assembly GCA_002279005.1 of Idiomarina sp. 34-48-12. Taxonomy (GTDB): domain Bacteria; phylum Pseudomonadota; class Gammaproteobacteria; order Enterobacterales; family Alteromonadaceae; genus Pseudidiomarina. The sequence continues at coordinate 31 of NCJS01000119.1, forward strand.
AGGTTTTAACAATGGCTATTGGTCTAGTCGGTCGTAAAGTAGGAATGACTCGCGTCTTCCAAGAAGACGGCGCTTCTGTACCTGTTACTGTGATCGAAGTGACAGCAAACCGTGTGACTCAGGTTAAATCTGAGGAAACTGACGGTTATCGCGCGCTTCAAGTGACTACAGGTACTAAAAAAGCAAACCGCGTTACTAAACCACTTGCTGGTCACTTCGCGAAAGCGGGTGTTGAAGCAGGTCGCGGTCTCTGGGAATTCCGCCTAGAGAACGGTGAAGGTGAAGATTTTGCAGTAGGTTCTGAAATCACTGTTGAGATTTTTGCAGACACCAAACAAGTAGACGTTACCGGTACCTCGAAAGGTAAAGGTTTCCAAGGTGCTGTTAAGCGCTGGAATTTCCGTACTCAGGACGCTACCCATGGTAACTCGTTGTCGCATCGTGCGCCGGGTTCTATCGGTCAAAACCAGTCTCCTGGTCGGGTATTCAAAGGCAAGAAGATGGCAGGTCAAATGGGTAACAAGCAAGTAACTGTACAAACGCTTGACGTTGTACGTGTTGACGCAGAGCGTGGCTTGTTGCTGATTCGCGGTGCTGTCCCTGGTGCTATTGGTGGCGATGTAATCGTCAAGCCAGCAGTCAAGGCTAAGGCGTAACGTCTGAGGAGAATGGTGATGGAATTAACATTAAAAGACGCAAAAGGCGCTCTTGAAGTTTCCGAAGCTACCTTTGGACGTGAGTTCAACGAAGCTCTGATTCATCAGGTAGTCGTTGCTTATGCTGCGGGCGCTCGTCAGGGCACCAAAGCACAAAAGACGCGTTCTGAAGTATCTGGCGGTGGCAAAAAGCCATGGCGTCAGAAGGGTACTGGCCGCGCTCGCGCAGGTACTATCCGTAGCCCAATTTGGCGCTCTGGTGGTACTACATTTGCAGCGAAACCACGCAGCCACGACCAAAAAGTAAACAAGAAAATGTACCGCGGTGCTATGAAAAGCATCTTGTCTGAACTTGTTCGTCAAGATCGTTTAATCGTGGTAGAGAAGTTTGGTGTTGAATCACCAAAAACTAAAGCATTAGCAGCGCAACTGAAGTCAATGGATTTGAACGACGTTCTTATCGTGACTAAAGAAGTTGACGAGAACTTGTTCTTAGCAGCACGCAACTTGCACAAAGTTGACGTTCGCGACGTTCAAGGTCTTGACCCTGTTAGCTTGATTGCTTTTGAAAAAGTTTTGATGACTGCTGACGCAGTGAAGCAAATCGAGGAGGTATTATCATGATGCGCGAAGAACGTTTGCTGACTGTAATTCTGGCTCCTCACGTTTCTGAAAAGTCTACTGTGACTGCAGAAACTGCTAACACTGTCGTGTTCAAAGTAGCGAAAGACGCAACTAAACCACAAATTAAAGCAGCTGTAGAAAAGTTGTTTGAAGTTGAGGTTGATAGCGTTCGCACTGTGAACGTAAAAGGCAAAACCAAACGTACCGGCGCTCGCTTTGGTAAGCGTAGTGACTGGAAAAAAGCGTATGTCACCCTGAAAGAAGGTGCGGACATCGACTTCGTCGGCGGCGCTGAGTAACAGGAGGAATTCACATGGCATTAGTTAAGTGTAAGCCTACGTCTCCAGGTCGTCGCCACGTCGTTAAAGTGGTTAACGAAGACCTGTACAAAGGTAAGCCTTACGCCCCGTTGTTGGATAAAAACAACAAGAAAGGCGGTCGTAACAATAATGGTCGTATTACTGTTCGTCACATCGGCGGTGGTCACAAGCATCACTACCGTATGGTCGACTTTAAACGCGACAAAGACGGTATCCCAGCGAAAGTTGAGCGTTTGGAATATGATCCAAACCGTTCAGCGAACATCGCTTTGGTTCTGTACGCAGACGGTGAGCGTCGTTACATTCTTGCTCCAAAAGGCATGAAAGCTGGCGATCAAATCGTTTCTGGTTCAGATGCACCGATTAAAAGCGGTAACGCACTTCCACTGCGCAACATTCCAGTGGGTTCAGTGATTCACGCTATCGAAATGAAGCCTGGTAAAGGTGCTCAGTTGGCTCGTTCAGCTGGTGCGTCAGTACAGCTTCTAGCTCGCGATGGCGCGTACGTAACTGTACGTTTGCGTTCTGGCGAAATGCGCCGCATTCAGTCGGATTGCCGTGCAACCATCGGTGAAGTAGGTAACGCAGAGCACATGCTGCGTCAATTGGGTAAAGCTGGTGCACAACGCTGGCGTGGTGTTCGTCCTACCGTTCGTGGTGTGGCGATGAACCCAGTTGATCACCCACACGGTGGTGGTGAAGGTCGTACTTCTGGTGGCCGTCATCCGGTTACTCCTTGGGGTACTCCGACTAAGGGTTATAAGACCCGTAAGAACAAGCGTACTGATAAGTTCATCGTACGTCGTCGCAACAAATAAGAGTTGAGGATTAGACATGCCACGTTCTCTTAAAAAAGGTCCATTTATCGACCTTCACCTACTGAATAAGGTGGAGAAAGCGTTGGAAGCCGGGGACAAAAAGCCAATTAAAACTTGGTCCCGTCGTTCAATGATTATCCCTGATATGATCGGCTTAACTATCGCTGTTCATAACGGTCGCCAGCACGTGCCAGTTTTCGTTTCTGACGAAATGATTGGTCACAAGCTTGGTGAATTCGCACCAACCCGCACTTATCGTGGCCACGCCGCTGATAAGAAAGCGAAGAAACGCTAAGGGAGACATAAGATGGAAGCTATTGCTATTCACAAGTTTGCCAAGCTTTCTGCGCAGAAGGGCCGTTTGGTAGCGGATCAGATTCGCGGTTTACCGGTAGCGAAAGCTCTGGATATTTTGAACTACAGCCCTAAAGACGCAGCTGTGCTGCTGAAAAAGGTGTTGGAGTCAGCTATCGCGAATGCTGAACACAACGAAGGTGCCGACATCGACGAGTTAAAAGTTGCTAAAGTAATGGTAGACGAAGGTCCAACCATGAAACGCATCAAGCCTCGTGCGAAAGGTCGTGCTGATCGTATCTTTAAGCGTACCAGCCACATTACTGTGGTTGTATCAGATAGCTAGGAGATAAATTATGGGTCAGAAAGTACATCCTAATGGTATTCGCCTAGGTATCACCAAACCATGGAATTCAACCTGGTTCGCGAATACGAAAGATTTTGCTGATAACCTGCACAGCGATCACTTGGTTCGCAAGATGTTGAACAAGCAACTGGCTAACGCGTCAGTTTCTCGTATCGTCATCGAGCGTCCAGCGAAGAGCATCCGCGTGACTATCCACACTGCACGTCCAGGTGTTGTGATTGGTAAGAAAGGCGAAGACGTTGAGAAATTGCGTCAAGCAGTTTCTAAACTGACTGGTGTTCCTGCGCAAATCAACATCTCAGAAGTGCGCAAGCCTGAGCTTGACTCACAACTGGTTGCTGAAAACATCGCTGGCCAGCTAGAGCGTCGTGTTATGTTCCGTCGTGCAATGAAGCGTGCGGTACAAAACGCTATGCGTCTTGGCGCCAAAGGTATCAAAGTAGAAGTTAGCGGCCGTTTAGGCGGCGCGGAAATCGCACGTACCGAATGGTACCGCGAAGGTCGTGTTCCATTGCACACATTGCGTGCGGACATCGACTACTCAACCGCTGAAGCTAACACCACTTACGGTATCATTGGTATCAAAGTATGGATCTTCAAAGGCGAAGTTCTTGGCGGCATGCCAGTTGCTGAAGAAAAGCCAGCAGCTCCAGCAAAACGCCCTAAAGGCCGTAAGTAAGGAGATACGATATGTTACAACCAAAGCGTACTAAATTCCGTAAGGTGCACAAAGGCCGTAACCGCGGCTTAGCGCAAGCAGGTAACAAAGTCAGCTTCGGTACTTTCGGTTTGAAATCGGTTGAGCGTGGTCGTATGACTGCTCGCCAAATCGAAGCGGCTCGTCGTGCCATGACGCGTCACGTGAAACGTCAAGGTAAAATTTGGATCCGCGTTTTCCCTGACAAGCCAATCACTCAGAAGCCTCTTGAAGTGCGTATGGGTAAAGGTAAAGGTAGCGTGGAATACTGGGTAGCTCAAATTCAGCCAGGTCGTGTCCTGTATGAAATGGACGGTGTTTCGGAAGAGTTGGCGCGTGAAGCGTTTGACCTTGCGGCACGTAAGCTGCCATTCAAAACCACCTTTGTGACTCGGACGGTGATGTAATGAAAGCGAACGAACTGAAAGAAAAAACCGTTGAGCAGCTGAACGAAGAGTTGTTAGGTTTGCGTCGTGAGCAGTTTAACCTGCGCATGCAAGCAGCCACTGGTCAGCTGAATCAAACTCACATGTTGAAGCAAGTGCGTCGTGATATCGCACGTGTGAAAACTATCTTGAATCAGAAGGCAGGTGCGTAATGACTGAAGAAAAACGTGTACGTACTGTGCAAGGTCGTGTTACCAGCGACAAGATGGATAAGTCTATCACTGTTGCTGTAACTCGCCGTGTAAAACACCCGGTATATGGTAAGTACATTACCCGTACCACTAAGTTGCACGCACATGATGAAAACAACGAATGTAAAGCTGGCGATACGGTGATTATTCGCGAAACTCGTCCAGTATCTAAGACCAAGTCTTGGGCACTTGTTGAGATTGTAGAGCGCGCTGAAGTAATCTAATCGATTACCTCACAACGTGAATGATAAACGGCCACCCTCGGGTGGCCGTTTTTTTTGCGCACAGGAAATTTTCTAAGGGAACGCTATAATAATTAAAATTTTTTGGGTAAGCGGATTAAATGGTTGATCTTACCTTTGCATGAGAGTGAGACAGACCGGCATCTCATCGGATTATCTGGTTGATGCTTCACCTACT
>NCJS01000120.1:0-2355 GCA_002279005.1 Idiomarina sp. 34-48-12
ATTGGAAAAACAAGGGCTGTATAGAATTTCATCGGTTGAGATGTTCCCGAGTTGGGGTTGCTAAGACAAGTTTCAAGAATAAAGGTTCAATTTAACCTGTGCAATCTATTCAGAAAGTGCGTAAAATATTGTCACATAAATGACATGTTTTTGTGAAAAAATCACACACGTGTCATCAAGGCGTAATAAATGCGGTATAGCTTTGAACCAAATTTAACTACAACCAACAACCCAGGAAAATAAAATGAGCACCTCAATGCGATTTTCGCGTACTGCTAGTGCGATTGCTGTGGCCTTAGGCCTAGCGTCAGGCGCTGCTGTTGCGCAAGATACTTCGTCATCTATGCGTGGTTTTATTGTCGGCCCTACTGGAGAAGGCGCGGCAAATACTAAAGTCATCATAGAACACGTTCCATCAGGCAGCCGTTTAGAAGTTACTACGGACGAAACCGGTAACTTCATTGCGAGCGGTCTACGTGTAGGCGGCCCATACCGAGTTACTCTTGATTCAGATGTATACCGCGATGCGACTTACTCTGAAGTGTTCCTTAAGCTAGGCGAAACTTATCGTTTAACTGCGCAATTAGAATCAGACAACGTTGAGCGTATCAGCGTCACTGGTACTGCGATTAACCCAACAAGCTTGAACAGTGGTTCTACAAGCTCGTTCGATGAAGATAACATTCGCAATATGCCTACTTTCAACCGCGACTTGAAAGATATTATTCGCCAGAACCCATTAGCAGTTAACTTGGCTGACGAAGATAGCTCGTTGACTGTTGCTGGTAGCAACCCAAAATATAACTCAATTACTGTTGACGGTATCGGCCAGAACGATGACTTTGGTCTGAACAGCAACGGTTACCCAACTCAGCGTTCACCAATTTCTGTTGCAGCTGTTGAGCAATTGTCAATTGACGTTGTTCCTTTCTCTGCTAAAGACGGTGGTTTCAGCGGCGCGAAAATCAACGCTGTAACGAAGTCTGGTACCAACGAATTCGAAGGCGAAGTATTCTATGAATACACCAGCGATTCATTAACTGGTAACCCAGAACCTTCACGTTATGAGCCAGATTCAGCAGCGCCTGACTTAGACTTCTCTGAAAAAACTTGGGGCTTCGCAGTTGGCGGTCCTATCCTCGAAGACAAATTGTTCTTCTTTGTTAACTACGAGAAGTTTGAAGAGCCAAAATCAATCGAACGTGGTCCGATTGGTGCAGCGGCAAACCAACAAGCTTCAGTAACTTCTGAAGAAGTTGATCAAATCACTCAAATCGCACGCAACGTGTATGGCGTTGACGTAGGTACTTGGAACACGAACCCAGTACAAGACGACGAGAAGATGTTGATCAAACTTGATTGGAACATCAACAACAACCATCGTGCAGCATTTACTTACCAGACAGCTGAAAGTAACGCGACTAACAATAACAACGGTAGCTCAAGCACGTTGCCATTGTCTTCACGTTGGTATGACAAAAACGAAAAACTTGATGCCATGGCATTACAAGTTTACTCAAACTGGAACAGTAACTTCTCAAGTGATATCAAAATCTCACGCAAAGAAGTTGAAACTGCTCAGGCGCCGTTACTTGGTTTGAACTTCGGTCAAGTCAACATCCGTACTGCAGACGGCACCGTGCAAATCGGTCCAGACCAGTACCGTCACGCGAACGAATTAGCAAACACTACAACTGAATTCCAGTTCAATGGTGAATATTTGCTAGGTGACCACGCGATTGGTTTCGGTTATGAGTATGAAGAAGTAGAAATCTTCAACTTGTTCGTTCCACAATCATTGGGTGTTTGGGATTTCGATACTATCGAAGACTTCCAAAACCAAGAAGCAAGCTTCTTCTCATATCGCAACGCATTTACCAACAATGCTGATGACGGTGCAGCTAGCTTAACTCCAGCTACTCACGCATTCTACATTGAAGATACTTGGTCACCGACTTGGGACCTCGAAGTAAGCTACGGTTTACGTTATGAGCGTCAATCAGTTGACGGTTCACCACGTTACAACCAAAACTTCGAAGATCGTTACGGCTTTGCTAACACTGAGAACCTAGACGGTCGTGATATCTGGATGCCACGCGCTGGTTTCAAATATCAGTTAAATGACAACTATCGTGTACGTGGTGGCTTCGGTCGCTATGCGGGTGGTCGTCCAAATGTTTGGATTTCAAACGCATACTCGGTTGACGGTGTGACTGTTGTTGACGCGCCTAGCTCAGTAACTGATGCTTACTTGTCAGGTGCAGACATCACGACTATTCCACAAGAAGTTCGTGATAGCTTGACTGCTGGTGACGGTAACACAACACCAATCGATCCTAACTTCGAGTTACCAAA
>NCJS01000120.1:2405-7227 GCA_002279005.1 Idiomarina sp. 34-48-12
GACTGGTACGCAAGTGCTGAATACATCCGTACTCGTAAGCAAAACGATGTTCGTTGGGTTGATTTAGCTCGTCGTCCATTAACTGATGCTGATGGCAACGTGGTCACTACTTCTGACGGCGGTCGTATCATCTATGTTGTTGACGACCCATTAGACGACTTCACTCCAACTGAAATCGGTGATTTCGGTGGCGTAAATCGTTACGACGTGATGTTGACCAATGGTTACGGCGGTAACAGCAACATTTACACCTTCTCACTTGGTAAAGTGTTCGACAATGGTTTCTCATTGAACACCTCATACACGCACCAAGACGTGAACGAAGCGGTGAACGGTGGTTCTTCGCAAGCAGCATCGAACTATCAATATGTGACTGCGCTTGACCGTCAAAACCCATTACCAGCAACAGCTGGCTATGAAATTGAGCACCGTTTTGTAATCACTGCTCAATACAGCACTGAGCTGTTCGAAGGTTATGACTCGAAATTCTCAATGTTCTTCGAGCGTGTATCAGGTCGTCCATTTAGCTACGTTATGAGTTCATTCCGTGACTCTGACTTAGGTGACCAATCATCGTTCAACAGTTCAAGCCAGTACTTGTTATACATCCCAACTGGTGCTGATGACCCGAACGTTGTATACGAAGGCGGTTTGACTTATGACGATTTGGCACAAATCATTGCTGACAAAGGTCTTGAGCAATACGCTGGCGGCTACACTGGTCGTAACGAAGCGCGTGGTCCATGGAACACCAACATCGACTTCCGCTTTGAGCAAGAGCTTCCTGGTTTGTGGGAAGGTCACACCGGTGCTGTGTATCTTGACGTGAAAAACGTGGTTGCATTGTTCGATAAAGATGCAGCGCAACAACACGTTATCCCGTTTGCTGATACAACCCAAGGTATCGTTGACTTCGGTGGTTTAACTGACGAAGGTCAATACATCTACGCGCCAGTATTTGGCGGCTTAGATGACTATGCACCTACTCGCTATCGTGCAGAAGCTTCAACTTGGCAAGTTAAAGTGGGTCTCCGCTACAACTTCTAAGCAAAAAGCTTAAAACACTTAGAAAGCCCTCGCATCTGCGGGGGCTTTTTTTTATGATGCGCACACGTTCATTCAGTTAAAGAAGCTTATGAATCACGAGTTTTACATGCAGCGAGCTCTCGAACTTGCCGCAATTGCCGCTGAGCAATACGATGAAGTGCCCGTTGGCGCTGTGTTGGTGTTAAATGATGAGATTATTGGTGAAGGCTTTAATCAGGTGATTACACTCAATGATCCGTCAGCCCATGCGGAAGCGCAAGCCATTCGTGCTGCAGGCAAGCACCTAGGCAACTATCGCTTAGTCGATACGACGCTCTATGTCACTCTAGAACCATGCGCAATGTGTGCGGGGCTAATGACTCACGCGCGCGTGAAAACCTTGGTCTATGGTGCCAGCGACCCTCGTACTGGTGCTGCTGGAACAGCCATTGAAGTGATTAATCATCCAAGCATGAATCACAAAATCGAAGTGATTGGTGGCGTATTGGCTGACGAATGCGGGGATATTTTGCGGCAGTTTTTTCGCAAACGCCGATAAATTATGAATTCAAAAAGAAAGCCCGGCATGAAGCCGGGCTTTTCATTTGTGTTTAATTAACCTAAGTAAACGCGTGCGTTGCGGAACATACGCATCCATGGGCTATCTTCGCCCCACTCATCTGGGTGCCAACTGTTGGCAACGGTACGGAATACACGTTCAGGGTGCGGCATCATAATTGATACACGGCCATCTTTCGTGGTCAGCCCGGTGATACCTTCAGGCGAGCCGTTCGGGTTCGCCGGATAAGTTGCTGCTAAATCACCTTTATTGTTGATGTAACGCATGGTTACCAAGCCTTCGGCGTTCACGGTAGCTAAGTCGTTGCCTTTGAATTCGGCACGGCCTTCACCATGTGAAACCGCGATTGGCATGCGCGAGCCAGCCATGCCTTCAAAGAACAACGAGTTGTTCTTTTGTACCTCAACCAAACTGAAGCGTGCTTCGAAACGCTCCGAACGGTTGGTAACAAAGTGTGGCCATGCTTCTGCACCAGGAATCAGTTCTTTCAGGTTTGATAGCATTTGACAGCCGTTACACACACCGAGTGCAAATGTTTTGTTGCGCTCAAAGAATGCCGCAAACTCATCACGCGCACGGCTGTTGAACAAGATTGACTTCGCCCAACCTTCACCAGCGCCTAAAACGTCACCGTAAGAGAAACCACCGCAAGCCACAAGGCCGTTGAATTTCTCGAGGCTAACACGACCACTGAGAATATCACTCATGTGCACGTCAATGGCTGCGAAGCCGGCGCGATCAAACGCTGCTGCCATTTCCACATGCGAGTTCACACCCTGCTCGCGCAAAATCGCAACCATTGGGTCACGCCCCGTGTTGATATATGGCGCAGCAACATCTTCGCTCACATCAAAGCTTAAGTCAGCGAATAAGCCTGGGTCATTTAAGTTTTGTTTCGCGTCAAATTCTTCGTCAGCGCATGCTGGGTTATCACGCAAACGCTGCATTTGATGCGTTGTTTCAGCCCAAATCGCACGATAATGGCTACGCAGATGGGCTAGCACTTCTTCGCCGTTACGGTTAAAGCGCACAACATCTTCACGCACCGGACGACCGATGACATGGACACAGTCTTCCAGACCATGTTCGGCATACACAGCCATCACCTGCTCAAGATCTTCGACACTCACTTGTACCACGGCACCGAGCTCTTCGCTGAAGAGCGCTGCTAAGTCGTCGTCGCCTAAGTTATCTAGCGCAACTTCAACACCACAATGGCCAGCGAAAGCCATTTCCGCAACGGTTGTAAACAAGCCGCCATCAGAGCGATCGTGATAGGCCATAAGTTTCTTGTCATGAACAAGTTGTTGCGTTGCGTCAAAGAAGCCTTTCAGCGTTTCAGCACTATCAACATCAGGTGTGACATCACCAAGCTGGCGATAAACTTGTGCTAGCGCCGAACCACCAAGGCGGTTCTTGCCACGACTCAAGTCAATTAACACCAACTTGCTATCGCCCTTATCCATGCGCAGCTGCGGTGTCAGTGTGCGACGTACATCGCGAACCCGACCGAATGCGGTGATGACCAAGCTCAATGGCGCGGTGACTGCTTTCGAGCCTTCGTTGTCTTGCCATTGGGTTTTCATCGACATCGAGTCTTTACCCACCGGAATCGTAATACCGAGCGCCGGACACAGCTCTTCACCAACGGCTTTCACGGCTTCGTATAAACCCGCATCTTCGCCCGGGTGGCCAGCTGCGGCCATCCAGTTTGCTGACAATTTCACAAACTTCAAATCGCCAATATCGGCAGCGGCAATATTGGTAAGCGACTCACCTACTGCCATGCGGGCAGACGCAGCATAGTTCAACAATGCCAACGGGGTACGTTCACCCATCGCCATGGCTTCACCGGCATAGGTATCGTAACTGGCTGCTGTTACCGCAACGTCGGCAACCGGAATCTGCCACGGACCAACCATTTGATCACGGGCAACTAGGCCAGTTACCGTTCGGTCACCAATGGTAATCAAGAAGGTTTTTTCAGCAATCGCCGGTAAACGTAATAAGCGTTTTGCTGCTTCACTCAACTTGATGCCGTCACGCGCAATGCTCTCGCCTTGCGCTTGCTTTGAAGCAACATCGCGATGCATTTTCGGTGGCTTGCCTAACAATACATTCAGCGGTAAATCAATTGGCTTATTACCAAAGTGCTCATCGGTGAGCGTTAAATGCTCAGCTTCCGTCGCTTCACCAATCACGGCAAACGGCGCGCGCTCACGCTTACAAATCTCTTCAAATACGTCCATGCGATCAGGCGCAATGGCCATCACATAACGTTCTTGCGATTCGTTACACCAGATCTCTAACGGTGACATGCCCGGTTCATCATTTGGCACTTTACGAAGCTCGAAGTTACCGCCGCGACCGCCGTCACTCACGAGTTCCGGCATTGCGTTCGACAAACCGCCTGCACCCACATCGTGAATAAATGCAATTGGGTTCTTGTCACCAAGTTGCCAGCAACGATCAATCACTTCTTGGCAACGACGCTCCATTTCTGGGTTGTCACGCTGTACTGAGGCGAAATCAAGATCTTCACTCGAAGTACCCGAAGTCATTGACGATGCCGCACCGCCACCCAAGCCGATGTTCATGGCTGGGCCACCGAGTACAACTAATTTCGCGCCAACTGGAATCTCGCCTTTCTCAACGTGCTGCTCGCGAATGTTCCCCATACCGCCAGCAATCATGATTGGTTTGTGATAACCGCGAATTTCTTCGCCATTATGGCTGTTCACTTTTTCTTCGTAGGTACGGAAGTAGCCGGTGAGTGCCGGACGACCGAACTCGTTATTAAACGCCGCGCCACCTAACGGGCCTTCAAGCATAATATCGAGTGCCGTCACAATACGGTCTGGCTTGCCGAAATCTTCTTCCCAAGGCTGTTCGAAGCCCGGAATTCGTAGGTTCGAGACGCTAAAACCAACCAAGCCGGCTTTTGGCTTCGAACCACGCCCAGTGGCACCTTCGTCACGAATCTCGCCACCTGAACCTGTTGCGGCCCCTGGATACGGTGAAATAGCCGTGGGATGGTTGTGGGTTTCAACCTTCATCAAGATATGAACTGGCTCGTGGAAATAACTATATTCGCCTGCCGCGCTAGTTCCTGCTGGATACGGATAGAAGCGCCCTGCTTCAGAACCGACCATCACAGCTGCGTTATCTTTGTACGCAGAAAGAACGTTTTCTGGCGTCACTTCAAAGGTGTTTTTG
>NCJS01000282.1 GCA_002279005.1 Idiomarina sp. 34-48-12
CTTGTTAGCGATTCAGAAATATCACCAAAGCCGTGGTGATGCGCATCGCAACATCTGCTTGATTCCAAGCTCAGCGCACGGCACCAACCCAGCTTCTGCTCAAATGATGAGCATGAACGTGGTGGTAGTTGACTGTGACAAGAACGGTAACGTTGATTTGGCTGACCTGAAAGCGAAAGCTGAAGAAGCAGGTGACAACTTGTCATGCATCATGGTGACTTACCCGTCAACGCACGGCGTATACGAAGAAGGCATTAAAGACATCTGTGACATTGTGCACGCGCACGGTGGTCAGGTTTACCTTGATGGTGCCAACATGAACGCGCAAGTGGGCGTCACCTCACCAGGTTACATTGGTGCTGACGTATCGCACTTAAACTTGCACAAAACCTTCTGTATTCCGCACGGCGGTGGTGGTCCTGGTATGGGCCCAATTGGTGTGAAGAAACACTTAGCACCATTCTTACCGAACCACAGTGTGGACACCGATGCTGAAAACGGCGCGGTATCTGCAGCACCATTTGGTAGCGCGAGCATTTTGCCAATTTCGTGGATGTACATTGTGATGATGGGTTCACGTGGCCTGCGCGAAGCCACTGAAGTGGCGATTATGAACGCCAACTACATTGCGAAGCACTTAAGCAAGCACTACCCAATTTTGTACAAAGGCCGTAACGACCGCGTTGCGCACGAATGCATTATTGATTTGCGCCCATTAAAAGACGCTTGTGGTGTGACCGAAATGGACGTGGCAAAACGCTTACAAGACTACGGCTTCCACAGCCCAACCATGAGCTTCCCAGTAGCGGGTACGCTAATGGTTGAGCCAACCGAGTCTGAATCGAAAGCTGAGCTCGACCGCTTCATTGAAGCCATGATCAGCATTCGTGAAGAAGCGAAACGCGTTGAAGCCGGGGAGTGGCCAGAAGACAACAACCCACTGCACAACGCACCACACACGTTAGCAGACATTGTTGATGCCAACTGGGAACGCCCATACAGCCGCGAACTTGCTGCATACCCTGTAGCCGCCGTAAAGGTGAACAAGTTCTGGCCAAGCGTGAACCGCATTGACGACGTGTATGGCGACCGGAATCTGATGTGTAGTTGCCCGGCGGTTGATACGTATCGGTAATTGGTTTTGATGTGATGAAGAAGGCGAGCTTTTTAGCTCGCCTTTTTATTGTTCGCGTGTGCCTTGCTCAAGCAATGCCACCACATATTTATTAAATGACACGCCAGCATTCAGAGCTTCGGAGCTTAGCTCTTTATGTAATTCAGCTGAACAGCGAATTTGGAAGGTGCCGCTGAACGGCTTTTCGGGTTCTACATTAAGCGCCTCACAATCGGCAATATA
>NCJS01000121.1 GCA_002279005.1 Idiomarina sp. 34-48-12
CATTTAATGGATGCGATGCCGTTAAGCATGGCGCAAGAGTTACGTGCTTGGATCACGCAAATTGAACATGTTGAAAGCGGTTTAAACCATGCAATTTCACTTGCTAGTAGTTTGCCACAAGGCGGCACGGCAATTGGCTCGGGAATTAATGCTCCTGATAATTTTGGCGAGCGCTTTTGCCATTTCTTAAGTCAACGCACAGCAACCGAGTTCAAAGCCAGCGACAACCCTTTTGCTGGCATTGCGGGGCAAGAAGTTAATTTAATACTTAGCGGTCAATTAAACGCCCTAAGTGCGGTGTTGATGAAAATAAGTAATGACTTGCGGTGGATGAATAGCGGTCCGCTGGCAGGGCTTGGCGAGATTAGTTTAAAAGCCCTGCAACCTGGCAGCAGCATCATGCCAGGTAAAGTAAACCCGGTTATTCCGGAAGCTGTTGCGATGGTTTGCGCACAAGTTGCTGGCAACCACCACACGGTTTCTATCGCCGCCCAGCAAGGCAATTTTCAATTGAATGTGATGCTACCAGTAATAGCTTTTAATCAATTGCAAAGTATCGAGCTACTCAGCAACGCTGCACATGCGCTTGCTGATAAAGCAATCGCTGACTTCACCGTCAATCACGATCGCTTAAATGAGGCCTTGGCAAAAAATCCGATCTTGGTAACCGCATTGAATCGGGAGATTGGCTACAACAAAGCCGCTGAAATTGCCAAACAAGCCTACCAGCAGCAGCGCCCTATTCTCGAAGTCGCCGTTGAAATGACCGATATTTCTCGCGACAAACTCGAACAACTGCTGGATCCGAAAAACTTAATTTAAGGAGTAATCATGTCACAACATATTGTCATTACCGGCGCCAATCGCGGCATTGGATTAGCACTCGCGACCCAATTTAAGCAACGCGGCGATAGCGTTACCGCAGTCTGTCGTAAAGCTTCCAGCGAGCTCAAAGCACTCGGGGTTTCGATTATTGAAAACATCGATGTGACCAACCCAGACAGTATCACTGAGTTAAGTCAGCATTTAAGCGGCAAAACCATCGACACTTTAATTAACAATGCCGGTCTGCTTGAGCGTGAGCAACTTGGTGAACTCGCAACTTCAACTATTGAGGCGCAATTCAAAGTGAATGCGATGGGACCACTGTTAGTTACTGATGCACTGCGAAACAACCTACACAAAGGTAGCAAAGTCATCATGATCACCAGTCGTATGGGCTCCATGGCTGATAATGGTTCCGGTGCCTATTATGGCTACCGTATGAGTAAAGCCGCTTTAAATGCCGCAGGCGTATCACTAGCAAACGATCTAAAAGAAGATGGCATCGCTGTCGCCATGCTACATCCTGGATTCGTACAAACCGAGATGGTAAACAATGCGGGCGATATAAGTGCTGATACAGCAGCTGAACGATTAATTCAACGTATTGATGAACTATCCATTGCGACCACGGGTCAATTTAGGCACAGCAACGGTGATTCACTGCCGTGGTAACCCCCTCATCAAAAATAGTGCGTGTATTATCGACAGTTTCGTATCAACTGGTCGATTGGTCGCCGAATAAATAAGCAAACTATCCGTTTTTTAAGCAATCGCGCAGAAATCATGGATTTTTTGAGAAAAAGAGGTTGACGCTTTCGCCCCTGATTTGCATAATACGCGCCGCACTCAACGAGTGCAGTTTGATTAAAATTTGATGTTGGCTACGTAGCTCAGCTGGTTAGAGCACAGCACTCATAATGCTGGGGTCGCAAGTTCGAATCTCGCCGTAGCCACCAATCAAATTCCCTTTTGGGCGGACGTGGTGGAATTGGTAGACACGCTGGATTTAGGTTCCAGTGCCTCACGGCGTGAGAGTTCAAGTCTCTCCGTCCGCACCAACTCAAACTGTCAGGCGGTATATTCAGTTGGGGTATAGCCAAGCGGTAAGGCAGCGGGTTTTGATCCCGCCATTCCCAGGTTCAAATCCTGGTACCCCAGCCATCGCCACTCTCTTCTTGATGCACCCAGTGTTGGGGTATAGCCAAGCGGTAAGGCAGCGGGTTTTGATCCCGCCATTCTCAGGTTCAAATCCTGATACCCCAGCCACTTTTTCCCCTGTGTATTGCGGGGGTGGCGGAATTGGTAGACGCGCTAGCTTCAGGTGCTAGTGAGCTAACGCTCGTGGGGGTTCAAGTCCCCCCCTCCGCACCACCTCGGTGGTGAACCGCAATGAACAGACTGAAAGCGTTATTGGTTAGTCGTTATTCGTTATTGGTAAAAGCTAATAACATCAAATTACGATTAACCAATGACGCTTTTTTGTTTCCTGAATCTCCCCTTCGAATAACCAATAACCAATAACCAATAACCAATAACGACTAACCAATAACGATTCAAAAGCCGATGGCTTTGCGCACTAGCTCGCGCTTCAGCGGTGCAACCTTATCAACCAACGCCAAACCTAGCGCCAACAACCCTCGCGGTAGCAAATGTAGTGAACGAAAACCAACATGAATCGCATCCATCGCGCGCATCATTTGTTGATTTTCTTGCATACGAATACGCTCATAATTGATTAATGCCTGTGAAAGCGGTTGGTCTACAAGTTGCCGTGTCAGCTCCTGAACATCCGCAAAGCCTAAGTTCACACCCTGCCCAGCTAACGGGTGAATGCTATGCGCGGCATCGCCGATCAAGGCAACAGAATCGTGGCTGATATATTGCAAAGCGCGCTGTCGACGTAATGGGAAGCTCGCGAATTGAGTGATGGTATGTTTGCCAATATGAGGTTCGAAAACATTGTTCAAGCTTTGCTGTATTGCTTCACTGTTTCTCGCAAATTCTTGCCACTGTTGTTCTGAACGGTAGTCAATTAAGCACGCTTGATGCTCACTCAATGGCAGTAAAGCATAAGGCCCTTCACTGCGAAAAACTTCCCATGTGGCGGCAGGTAATGGCTTCTCAACTTCGGCAATTGCTAACATACAGCGCATGTCGTAATCCCAACCACGTTGACCAATGTGGGCGGCCTTTGCCACTTGCGATTGTGCCCCATCGGCACCCAGCAACAAGTCATACGTGAGTGTTTCGCCGTTGCTTAACGTCACACTGCGATCAGCTAAATCAAAGTGTTCTACGCGCGTTTCACTGTATACCGTAATAGTGTGCGCTGAGAATTGCTCCCATAACGCTTCTTGTAATGCATTATTTTCAACCATCGCGCCAAGAGCTAACGCATCAACGTCATCATTAGAAAAGTTCAACCGTTGACCGTCGAGAGTCTGCACTGCTAAATCGGTATACATGAACTTACGCTGAGGGCGAATGTTTGACCAAGTGCCTAACTCTTGCAGCCACTCAACATTCCGCAGGTGAATGGATGAAATACGTAAATCCCAATCACCCTCGCTGATTGCAGCCTTGCCCGCTTCTATTACGGTTACGTGATGCCCCTGCTTCGCCAAGGAAACAGCTACACCAGCGCCCACCATACCACCGCCGACAACGACCACGTTCATATATCAAACCCTATTTAACCGGTTAACTTACTTCGCATAATAAAAAATACCGCGCCACAAATACACAGCCCAGCCCATAAATAATCCCAAGTTAATTTTTCTTTCATGTAAAACAAGGCAAATGGCACAAAAACTGAGAGTGTGATCACTTCTTGCAGAATTTTTAATTGGCCAAGGTTCATTACCTCGTAACCAATTCGGTTCGCGGGAACTTGCAGCAAATATTCAATAAGAGCGATACCCCAACTCGCAAATGCAGCAATAATCCATGGTTTGTCGGCCATGTTTTTTAAATGCGCGTACCACGCAAAGGTCATAAAAACATTGCTCAACGTAAGTAAAGTGATCGTGATAAGATAACGGTTCATTATTCTTCTCTCTGGGTGCGGTTACAACACCGCGTAAGGACTCTATGGACACCCCACAGCGAACGGTGGTCATTGCTTCTGCGTTGGTGCTTGGCGCCGAACTTTGTTTTGCCGGTGTCAGTGCATTAGTGAAATATTTGAGCACTGATTTACCTTCTGAACAATTAGTGTTTTTCAGAAACTTGATGGCGTTTGTCGTATTGCTGCCATGGTTATGGCGTAAAGGCCCTGACGCATTCAAAACCAAAGCATGGCATTTTCATTTAACCCGCGGCTTAGCTGGGCTTGCCGCGATGTATTTGTTCTTTTATGCCATCGCAAATTTACCGCTCGCACAAGCCACCTTGGTGTTACTGTTATCACCGTTTATTATTCCAATTATCGGTCGAGTTTGGTTAAAAGAACGCGTACTTGCGCAAACTTGGATTGCGATTGGTATTGGTTTTATTGGGGTATTTATTTTCTTAAACCCTGCCGAAGCGCATTTATCACCGATTATCGGTATCGCTTTCATTGCGGCTTGTTTAGCGGCATTTACTAAAACTTTGATCCGACAGATGTCAGCGACCGAGTCATCGAGTAAAATCGTTTTCTATTTCTCAACATTAGCAACGGTGATTTCAGCGTTGCCATTAATCTGGCGCGGTGAATCAATTGCAAGTGAGCATTGGCTGGGTATAGTTGCGATGGGTGGATTAGCCGTTGCAGGACAGCTCGGCATGACCAAAGCTTTTGCGCTAGCACCGGCGGCACGAGTGGGTGTCTTCACCTACAGCTCGGTGATATTTGCGGCGCTCATGGGTTACTGGTTTTGGGATGAACCCATTACTGTGAGTATGATTTTAGGCGCCTCGATTATTACGGTTGCGGGATAT
>NCJS01000122.1 GCA_002279005.1 Idiomarina sp. 34-48-12
GAGCGCACAATGACCACCATCCGCGAAATCGTCGGCCGCGACGGCGATGTATGGAGCCTGGAGGACAACAAAGGCGAACTGACCCTCATGCACTCGTATCGGCACCAATGCGCTTATCGATGGCTTTATTATTCGCCGCCATATAGAGCAACACGGCCATCCATAAGTTCGCCACAATAATATCAACGGTGACCATCGCTGAAAAAATCTCGCCACCAACTTCGTAGACTTCTTTCATTGCTGCTTGGTTGGCACCGCCACCGATCCAGCTACCCGCAATGGTCGTCATGCCACGCCACACAGCATCTGGGCCAGCGCCGCCTAACATTTCAGGGAAAATGGCGCTAACAATCAACAGCGCAATCGGCCCGCCGATAACAATACCGACTGTACCGGTTAAAAAGAGAATCAGGAGTTTTGGACCAAGCCGCAGAATGGCTTTCAAATCTAAACTCAACGTTAACAACACCAAGCAAGCTGGCAATAAGTAGTCCATCACCAACGGATAGATTCCGGTATTGGCGCCATCCACAATGCCAAAGGTGTTGAGCAACGAAGGAATAAAATAGCAAAGTAACAGGGCTGGAACCCATTTATAAAACTTTTGCCAGAAGCTATTTGTGCTAGTTTGCGTGTAAAAAATAAGACCGAGAATGACGGCCAGCAAACCAAAAATAATACCGTCATTGGTAATCAATGCAGAGCTTTCCACAGGAACCCCTTATTATTCTATTTTTTTAATGAAGGACGTGCTGGGGGGCCGCCCACGTTTCTAATTGCAAGCGCAACAGCTGTGCACTTGGATCATCTGGGCATTGTTCGACAAAATACTGGTAATCGTCAACTGCTGCTTGTTGGCAGTCGAGCTCTTCTAACACATAACCGCGATCACGAATTTCGTATGGGTCATCCGGAGAAATCGCCAGCAACATGTGAACGACCGTGAGTGCATTGGCAAATTCACGGTCATGAATCATCGCATGTTTGAGTTCAGTCAAATAGCGCATCAAAATGGTCTTCTGATCGGCCGCTTCAAACATATCCCATGAAAACTCAAGTGCATCTTCAGTCACGTCTTCAAAACGCTCTTGCACTTGATGACCTTCGAGTAATTCGCCATGCAGCGGATCAACAAAATAACTTTGCTGCTCAAAATCAAAACGCAGTAACGGATAACCTGGAAAATCCACGAGTTCGGTTTGAATACCCGCATAAGCTGCCGTCTCTTGTAGCAATAACGCCAAGCTAACCGGCAAGCCCGTACGATAGCTAATCACCCGGTCGAGCAAAATTCGTTGCGCACCAACTATTGGCTCCGGCGCATCACTAAAACCTAAATCGAAATAAAAGTCGTGAATAACCGCCTGCAGTTTTTCAATACCAGTGAGTTCTTCATGTTTGTGAGTCATTTCGCGAATCTGCTGATAATAATCACTAACGTACTGGTCACTATCAGAATGAAAGGTACGACTAATCTCCCACACTATTTCAATAGTTGGGAGAATTTCATGAGCCACATGTTCTAAGTATGAAAAACGCATAAACCCTTAAGTTCGAATTCGATATTAGCTATTAGATATTGGATATTAGAAAAACCTGAAACATCAGAGCTAATATCCAATATCTAATAGCTAATATCGTCTTTGTTTTTAAATCAGTGCTTGTTTGCTGAAGGCGATGTGCAGCAGAAACATAATCCAGCTCAACGCACCCACAAAGCCAACATAACGTAGCCAGCTGACTGACGCCTTCATTGCCACCAAACCAAACAAAATATAGCCCAGCAAGCCAATCACCTTATTAATCAACCATGGTGTTTCCCATGGCCACATTTGCCAGTGAATCAGCATACCGACAATAGTCAGCAATAATGCCGTGTCGATGATGTGTGGAACTATTTTTACCCATTTCTGATTCGCCATGCCGGCGCCAATGCTACGCCAGAAAAAACGAAGCATGAATAATACCACACTTATGGTAACAAAGGTGACATGGAGGTGTTTTAGAGCTATGAATGACATCAAGAACGTCCTTTCTAATCGTTATTTTCGGTTAAACGTTGATAGGCATCAACAACTTGCTGACGCACCTGCGGCTGATGTTCCAACAGCCAGTTTTGATAAAAACTTAACTCATGTTCAACTCGTTCGAGTTGTTCTTTCACTCGAATAATGTCGCGATACGACCGTAGCGCTGACATCACACAGGTAAATAATTTCTGAGCAGTTAGCTCGGTTTTCGCTTTGTAATCATTGATATCGTAATTGATAACAACGGAGCGCTCTGGTGCTTGACCGGGTTGCCCAGTGCGCAACACAATACGGCTGGTGCGATTACCAACCGTTTCGCGAATATACTTCGCCACTTGAAGGCCCGCATCATCGGTATCCATCACCACATCAAGCAACACAATGGCAATGTCATCATGGTCGGAAATCAACAGCTCTGCTTCACGACGCGAGTAGGCGCTTAAAAAGTTGAGCCCTTTCCCCTCAAACACCAAATCCATGAGAGCAAGACGGGTAACCGCGTGTACCTCGCGTTCATCATCAACAATTAACACCTTCCAGCCGGCTTCCGTTGTATGGTCCGGTACTTCTTCTTGGTCATTTTCTTCAGCGAAGATGAAATCATTGGCCATTGGCATTACTCCATTGTCCGACTGTTACGCGCTCAAGATTAGCATAATCTCGAATACTCGTAACCGCATTAAACTGTGCCTTTTGCATCAGATCTCGAACGGCAGCTCCCTGCGTCCATCCATGCTCAATCAAGAGCCAACCCGGTGCTCTTAAATAACTCGTGGCGCCTAAGATAATCGTTTCAATATCTGACAAACCTTGATTTGCTGCCACTAACGCCGTTTTTGGCTCAAATCGGACGTCACCCAACTCCAGGTGCGGGTCACTCGCATCAATATAAGGCGGATTCGATACAATCAGATCAAATTTCTGATGTGGCGCCAACACCGCAAACCAATCACTTTGTTTGATTTCAACAGCGAGATTTAATGTGGTGGCATTCTGTTTTGCTAAAGCAACGGCTTCAGCCATTTTATCCACTGCCAAAACCTGCCACTCGGGACGACTACTTTTTAACGCCAATGCAATGGCACCGGTACCAGTGCCTAAGTCAAGCACGGCCGACTCGGCAGGTAACGGTAAGCGCAACGCATGCTCCACCAACACTTCGGTATCTGGGCGCGGAATTAAGGTGCTTTCGTTGACCGCTAATGGCAGCGACCAGAACTCGCGCTGCCCCACCAAATGCGCAACAGGAATACCTTGTTGCCGCTGGTGCACAAGCGCCACGAATCTCTCTTGATCCGTGAGCTCCAACAATCGATCAGACCAAGTGAATAAATAGGTGCGATCGCGTTCAACGATATGTGCTAACAACACTTCAGCGTCGAGTTTGGCGCTCTCACTGTTCATGAGCTGAAGTGTTGCCCACCGCAACGCTTCAGCAATCGTCATGGGGGGCGTTATCATTGACCTTCAGCAAGTGCTGCAAGTTGGTCGGCATGATGCTCTTGTACAATGGCGTCGAGAATGAGATCAAGCGCCCCTTCAAGAACTTCATCCAAGCGATACAAGGTTAAATTGATACGATGATCGCTGATTCGCCCTTGCGGATAATTGTAGGTACGAATACGCTCTGATCGATCACCACTACCAACTAAACTGCGACGTGTTGACTGCTCTTCGAGGCGACGTTTTTCATCTTCAGCCTGTTGCAACCGTGCTTGTAACACCGACATCGCTTTGGCTCGGTTTTTGTGCTGCGAACGCTCGTCCTGACACTCCACCACAAACCCAGTTGGAATGTGCGTGATACGAATCGCCGAGTCGGTTCGGTTAACGTGCTGACCACCTGCACCGGAAGCTCGGAAGGTGTCGACGCGCAAATCAGCCGGGTTAATTTCGATAGCTTCCGCCTCAGGTACTTCCGGCAACACCGCAACGGTGCAAGCCGAGGTATGCACGCGACCTTGCGATTCTGTTTCTGGTACACGCTGCACGCGGTGACCACCTGACTCGAATTTAAAGCGACCATAAGCACCATCACCAGACACGTGTGCAATCACTTCTTTAAATCCGCCATGTTCACCTTCATTACAGCTCACCATGCTGACACGCCAACCATGCTGCTCGGCATAACGGCTGTACATACGGAACAAATCGCCCGCAAATATAGCGGCTTCATCGCCACCCGCACCAGCACGAATCTCGAGATAGCATGGACGGTCGTCATTCGGATCTTTTGGTAATAATAGAATTTGCAGTTCTTGCTCAAGCGTTTCTTGCTTGGCTTTTGCTTCGTCCAATTCAACTTTCGCCATGTCGCGCATTTCTGCATCGTCTTCTTGCATCATTTCTTGCGCTGCCGCCTCATCAGCTTGCGCTTGTTGGTAACTGGTAAAACATTTCACCAACTCTTCCAACTGAGAATATTCACGCGACAAGCCTCGAAACTTATCTTGATCCGCAATAATGCCTGGGTCACTTAACAAATGTTGTACTTCTTCATAGCGCTCAAGCAGCGCTTCTAATTTTCGAATAATCGAAGGATTCATCATGCGGTGAGGACCTTACTCGTCATCTGCTATTAAT
>NCJS01000123.1 GCA_002279005.1 Idiomarina sp. 34-48-12
AAACGAGCGATCGAGTTTCAGCTCATCGGCGGGTAAGCGTTTTAGCTGCGCCAGCGACGCATACCCCGTGCCATAATCGTCAATCGCAATTTTGAATCCAGCCTGGCGTAACTCCTGCAAGCGTAAAATCGCCTGTTCTGGGTCAACCATCACGGCACTCTCGGTAACTTCCAGAGTAATGGAAGCCGGCGACAAACCTCGTTGTTTCGTCGCTTCAGTAACAAATGCCACTAGCTCTGGCCATTGCAAATCAAGTGCCGACAAGTTAATCGCTAAACTCAGTTTCAAGCCTTGCTCGTGCCACAACTGTAATTGGTCCAGCGCAGCACCACACACCCATCGCGTCAAGCGTTGAATTTCACCGGTTTGCTCTGCCAGTGGAATGAATTCATCAGGCCGTACCACGCCAAGTTGTTCATCGCGCCATCTTAATAATGCCTCAACACCAAGTACTTGCCCGGTTTGACACGATAATTTCGGTTGAAAGTGCAATTGCAAGCGCTGTTCGCGAACCGCGCTCGGCAACGCTTGTACAATCTGTAAACGCCGCAGATATTGCTCGTCCATACCCTGACTGTAAGCCACTGCAAAGACACTCGTTCGCTTCGCTTGGCGCGCACAAAGTTGGGCGCGGCGGAGTATGCTATCGGCATCATCGGCAGCATGGGGATATGCCAAATATCCAGCATGAAAATCTAACAAATAACTCGTTTCTTCTAACCACCACGGCAAGCTCAATTCTGTCTTTAGCGCAGCCATAAGCGCATTCACCTGTGGTTCACTTTGTTGCTTACCGACCAATACAAATTCATCACCGCCCAGGTGAGCCACATTCCAATTCGCCGTTGCTGCAGCACGCAGTCGCTGGGCGATCATGCGCAAAAGTTCATCACCAACTTGCTGACCAAAGCGGTCATTCACTTCGCCAAACCGAGCGACATTCAATAGCACAACATAACCACTTTGCGCCGAGTCAATCGCACTTTTCAGCGAAGCCCGAATAGAAACTCGATTAGGTAACCCTGTCAGTAAATCATGTTCTAACTGAAATATAATTTGTTGCTCGCGTTCAGCTATTCCTTGACGCATCCCTTCAAACGCATCACTCAGCGCACCAAATTCGTCGGCGCGCTGAATTGTAACGGGCTCTCGATAATCACCCGCACCAAGCTTTTTAGCCGCATCGGTAAGCGCCGTAATTGGTTGACTGATTTTTCGGGCGGTTACGGTAGCAAGTAATCCGGCAAATATTAACGTTGCCAGTGCAATACCAATATATTGACGTTGCAGTGTTAGAAACTCTTGGGTTGCCTCAAGCTTGTCGGTGCTAAAAACAATCATCAAGTTTGCTTCAGTATTGATTGCCGCGTTATCACGGTTAAACTGCGACACATGAGCAGCGACATCATTCGCAGCCAGGGTTTGCTGCAATGTTCTTACGTTTGCCACCATCATCTCGCGTTGCTCGGAATCGACACTCGTCGCGTAGATAATTCCGGTTACCTGATTTAAAAAGGTAATATCGGCATGGGTCAACTGTCGCATTAAAACCGCAAAATCATCATCTACGGCGAATCCGAGTGTTGCCCATGCGATTAAATTCGGCGCGCGAACCGGCACCGTCACAATCTGAAAAATCTCTTCATTAACCGTAACGAATTGAGCTTTAACGGGGGCATTCGTTAGCGTCGCTAAAGGTGGCAATAACTGTGTTGAATGTGTTGCGGCAATTTCCTCGCCCTGCGGAGATTGAACGACAATCAGATCAGTACCAATACGCTGACCGTGATTGACTAGCGCTGAAATAATGGTGTTTTCATCACTGCTAGCAATCGCCTCACGAAACCCGAAATCTGTCGTTAAAACCTCGGCGGCCTGCTGTAATTGCTGAGCTCGCACATCAACAAGCTCAGCAAAAACGCGTTCACTCACCTCAAGTTCGCGTTCAAGCGTTCGCTCAGATTGTTGTGACGTGGCTAACCAAATCGCAATGAGCGCAAACAGCAAAACCGCACCTGCAAGTGCGGTAAATACTAATAACAATCGTGACCGAAAACTTTTAATCTTCATTTAATTATTATTTTTCCGACGATTAAAACGTTGTTGCAATGCCGATACGGGCGGCGGATTTTGGTGTTGCGCTTCTACCGGTAACGTCACCGTTAATTGCTTCTGACCTGCTACTATCGGTACCACCATTTCGTCTGTCACCACGTTACTTAATGACGGGTACCAAACGTGCACTTGCGTTGCGCCTAAAGGTAACGTTACTGTGCCCTGCGCGTTTGTCTGCCGCGATATATCGTGCGGGCTAACATAAATATAAGCCTGCATGTGATCGTGTATATTGCAGCCTAACACCACAATGCCCGAATTCTCGAATTGAATCTCTGGTGCTTCACGATTGCTGTATAACGGCAGTTCAAACGGTTTAGCTTCTGAGAATGAATACACTTGATGACGAATGTTATCGCTATTCGGGAAAGCCACTTGCGCGTTTTCACGAACGGCTAATATATAAGGCACAAATAATCGGTCAACTTGATCCATAATTGCGGTAGGTTGCTCTGACGTTGCCACCTCAACACCATTGATACTCACAACCGCAAGCGCCAACGGCTGCTGATTGCTATCAAGTACTGTCACCGTCAATGCGTCTACAGACGTGGTTTCCTGAGCGGAAACCGCAGAAACACTCTGCGTGAACCATAATGTCATTAGGAAAACGATTTGAAACTTGGTCATTGTGACCCCATGCTTTAACGATAAGGTTATTATCTGAATTAAAATCAATACTCAATATAATCGGTTGAGATCAGCTTAACTGATCGGCTTCAACAAATGCACTACATTTGTTAACCCATAGGGGTAGAACATGCAAAAAGGTAACAACGAGCAGACGGATACACGCGTTGAGAACGATAGCATGGGTCAGGTTGAGGTACCCAAAGATGCACTCTGGCGAGCTCAAACCGAGCGCGCGCGACAAAACTTCCAATTGAGCAACCTGCGCTTTCCCGCAGAATTTATTCATACGCTTGCCCATATCAAAGCTGCAGCGGCTGATGCAAATTGCGAGAGCAGCATCATTTCAAAACAGCAAGCCGATGCGATTCATACCGCAATTGAAACCATATTAGCTGGGCAAGCCGATGATGCATTTCCACTCGATATATTCCAAACGGGTTCGGGCACCAGTACAAATATGAATATGAATGAGGTCATTGCTTCGCTGGCAGCGAAGCTCTGCCATGAACAAATTCATCCAAACGATCATGTGAATGCCAGCCAAAGCAGCAACGATGTGATACCGACCGCAATTTTGGTCAGTAGCGTGCTGAGTCTGCGCAAGCATTTATTGCCGGCATTAGCCCATCTTAAACAAACTATCGAACGTAAAGCGCAGACACTCACCGAAACCATTAAAACGGGTCGCACCCATTTGATGGATGCAATGCCTTTAAGTATGGCGCAAGAATTGCGGGCTTGGATAACGCAACTTGAACATGTTGAAAGTGGTTTAAACCATGCATTGTCTCAAGCTAGCAGATTGCCCCAAGGCGGCACTGCAATTGGCTCGGGCATTAATGCACCAGAGAATTTTGGCGAACGCTTTTGCCATTTTCTTAGTCAGCGCACAGCAACCAAATTTGATGCAAGCGCGAATCCGTTCGCAGGTATCGCGGGCCAAGAAGTTAATTTAGCACTCAGCGGTCAATTAAACGCCTTAAGTGCTGTGTTGATGAAAATTAGTAATGACTTGCGGTGGATGAATAGCGGCCCGTTAGCTGGGCTTGGCGAAATTAGCTTAAAAGCCTTACAACCTGGTAGCAGCATCATGCCTGGTAAAGTAAATCCGGTAATACCTGAAGCTGTTGCGATGGTTTGTGCGCAAGTTGCGGGAAACCATCACACGGTTTCTATCGCCGCTCAGCAAGGGAATTTTCAACTGAACGTGATGCTGCCTGTGATTGCCTTTAACCAATTGCAAAGTATTGAATTGCTGAGCAACGCCGCACACGCGCTTGCCGATAAAGCGATTGCTGACTTTACTGTCAACCACGACCGGTTAAATGAAGCCTTGGCAAAAAACCCGATATTGGTCACCGCGTTGAACCGTGAAATTGGTTACAACAAAGCGGCTGAAATCGCCAAGCAAGGCGGCAAGGACTCATTTGAGGCTTACAAAGCGCTTGCATCAGCGCAAGCTGGTATTAGTGCGGCACTGGCAATCTTGCAGGTGTATGGCGACCCGACCATACCAACTTTTTTAAAATTCCCGCTATCAGTTACCATTGGCGCGATTGCCGCCGCACAAGTGGCGCAGATTAGCGGGCAACAATACACGGGAGCACGCGCACTAGGCGGTCAAGTCATCGGCGGCAATCAATACCTTGTCGGCGAACGTGGACCCGAACTAATCACGATGGGCAGCAACGGCAATGTTACGCCATACAATCAGTTGATGCGTGAAGCGCGCACAACAAACAATGAAACGCGCAATACGACTGCAAATATAAACTTTACACTGCCAGAGGGCAACGAGGATTTTAGAAACCGCATCGCTGATAACCGTGATTTAATTTACAATGTCGTTGCAGA
>NCJS01000035.1 GCA_002279005.1 Idiomarina sp. 34-48-12
GATGGCATTTACCGTTTCGAAATTCACCACGAAAGCACGCTTATCGCAAATTAACTCAGGAATCTGTCCAACCGGCTTACCGCAGGTAGGTTGGCCAATAACGACAACTTCAACATACGGGTCTAATGAATTGATGATTAACTCCGAGGATGAACAACTCGCACCCGTAGTCAAAATATATACACGGTTCAAATTGAGTTGCTGAATACCATCATATAACTGAAATTGCTCAATAAAGTTGGAGTCAGAATTATTGGCATTGAACAGATATTTGGTGAACACCTCACCAATTACGGTGTCACCAGCAGCTTGTGTTGATGCTTGGTTAGCATAGCGAGTCAGCCCGCCACCGTTGTAGCGAAGGTCAATAACGAGCTCTTCAACGCCAACCAGCTGATCATAGGCACTATTTAAATCATCGCCGGTACGGTTGATAAAGCTGTTCAGTACGTAATATCCGACTTCTTTGCCATCAATTAGAAAGCGCTCAGTGGCTAGAACTGTATTGGTTTCAACAATCTCTTTGGTGAGAACATCGGTATAGCTTATGCCATCGACGTCTCGCCAAGTTAATTCAACACTAACACCGGTTTCAGATCCGCCTAAAGCTTCTTGGTAGCGGTTTTGTTGAATGAGCGTTTGTACTGATTCGCCATTGATATACGTTAACTCGTCTGAGCGTTTCATACCCGCAATTTCAGCTGGAGATTCTGCATAGACATAATTGATGAAAACACGGTCATCTAAAGTAAGTCTTGAGCTGAAACCAAAGCCAGCATATTCCGCATCAACAAAGCGACTTTGGTATTCTTCTTCAGTCAAAATAAAGCTGTATCGATCTTCAGGCACCACCAAAGCTTCTAACAAATCATAGATATTATTGTAGTTGTCAGGATTGACGCTGGGCATATCCTCATTCCACAAGTAATCATCTTGCATGTACTCGTAGAAGGTACCGACTTGTCCACGTGCGCTGCACTGGTCGACAATAGGACCTACGTTAGCATCACTATCACTTCCACAACCGGCTAACGCCAAGCAACTGGCAAGACTTGTTAAGACGAGTTTGGCGGATGTTTTCATAAGAATAATCTCTATGTTGATAATCGACGTATTCATAAGATGACAGAGTTTTAACTAAATCTCCAAGATTTGACTAGTGACGGATGATTTTTATTTTGGCACACTGCCTGCCGAAACGAAGATAAGAGATAACCATATGACCGCAGTAATGATTGATCTTGAAGGCACTGAATTAACCGATGCAGAACGTGAGCTGTTGGCTCATCCTGCCGTGGGTGGCGTGATCTTCTTTAGTCGAAACTTCGAAAGCCAAGAGCAACTGCTGGAGCTTGTCCGTCAAACTCGCGCTGCGGCACGCAACCCACTTATCTTAGCGGTTGATCATGAAGGTGGACGGGTGCAACGTTTCCGTGAGGGCTTTAGCGCTATTCCGGCAATGGCTGAAATTGGTCAGTACGCTGAGAGTGAATCGCAAGCCCAACATTGGGCGCAAGAATTAGGTTGGCTGATGGCCGCTGAAGTCTTAGCATTGGACATCGATATTAGCTTTGCTCCAGTGCTCGATGTGAACGGTATAAGTGAAGTGATTGGCGACCGTGCATTTGCACAAAACGCTGAGCAGTTAACGCCAATTGCTCGAGCTTTTATCCGCGGTATGCACCAAGCGGGTATGAAGGCAACTGGTAAACATTTTCCAGGGCACGGTTCTGTGCGTGCCGACTCTCACATTGAAATTCCTATTGATGAGCGGAGTTGGGAAGAAATTCTAGCAACCGATCTGCCACCATTTATCGAGCTTGCGAGTTGTCTTGATGCGATTATGCCTGCACATGTTATCTATCCAGCAGTTGATGATAAGCCAGCAGGTTTTTCCAGCTATTGGTTACAAGATATTTTGCGCGCGCAATTACAATTCAACGGAATTATTTTCAGTGATGATTTGGGTATGGCTGGTGCGACCGTTGCGGGAACAATGAGCGAGCGCGCTCACGCAGCCTTAGATGCTGGCTGCGATATGGTGCTGGTATGTAACGATAGAGCTGGCGCGATTGAAGTAATCAATACCATTGAGCCGCGCCTTGAACAGCTGAAGAAAAATGTGGCTCGGTGTTATCAGCAACTCACCAAGCCAGCTGGTATGACGATGAATGTGTTAAAGAATCATCCTCGTTGGCACGGTGCTCAAGCTGTTCTTGCCGAGATCAGTGACGCGGCCGGCAAAGCTTAAATTATAATTCGTATTGCAGCGGGTCAGTTACCTGATTCGCTGCAAAAGCCTCAAGGCGTTCAACGCAAGCGCCACATTTACCGCAAGCTTTTTCACGACCGTTGTAACATGTCCAGGTTTGGCTGTAGTCAAGATTCATACGTAAACCATCTGCTAAAATTTCGGCTTTATTGTTACGCAAGTACGGTACTTCAATTCGAACCGGTTCGTAGTTAGCAATCAGGCTGACGTCATTCATTTTTTCGACAAACTCAGGTCGACAATCTGGGTAAATGGCGTGGTCACCCGAGTGAGCGCCATAATACACTGCTTCTGCGTCTATACTGACGGCATAGCCAATCGCTAGCGACAATAAAATCATATTGCGATTAGGAACGACGGTTGATTGCATCGACTCTTCAGCGTAATGACCTTCAGGTATATCAATATCAGAGGTTAGTGAACTACCAGCTAAAAGACTGTTAATGGCTGTGATATCGACAATTTTATGTGGGATACCCAACTGCTTGCATACTCTCGCCGCAGCATCGAGCTCTCTGACATGGCGTTGTCCGTAGTTGAAACTGAGAGCGTAAACATCATGTCCTTGGCGCACCGCGTGGTTTAAAACGGTAAACGAATCCATACCGCCTGAGTAGATAACAACAACTTTTGCCATGTTACGATCCTAATTTGCCTGAAATTACGCTAAAATTCGCTCAATATTGTAACCCAAATTATTTTGTAGATGTTGGAGAATCCTATTAATACTCTCTACCCAATAAATGAAGTGTTCCAAACCATTCAAGGCGAGGGCATTTTCACCGGAGTTCCAGCAATTTTTATCCGTTTACAGGGTTGCCCGGTAGGTTGCCCGTGGTGTGATACCCAGCACACATGGGAGCAGCAGCCGAACGATGAAGTTGCGTTGTCGGAGGTAACTGAGAAAACTCAAGCGACTCCGCATTGGGCGAATGCAACAGCAGAGCAACTCGTCGACTTGCTAGAACAAAAAGGGTATACCGCGAAGCACATTGTGATCACTGGTGGCGAACCCGCAATGTTTGATCTTATCGAGTTAGGTCAAGCGCTTGAGCAGGCTGGCTATCAATTGCAAATTGAAACCAGTGGAACATTTTTGTTGAAAGTAACGGACGCTACTTGGGTCACTGTCTCGCCAAAGCTGGAGATGCCTGGTGGTTATATGGTGCGCCCAGACTGTATGAAAAGAGCCGACGAGATCAAGTACCCGGTAGCGATGCAAAAGCACATTGATCAGCTTGATCGCTTATTGGCAAGTTGTCCTCCGCGAGAAGGCGTCAGTATTGCGTTACAACCAATTAGTCAACGTCCTCGCGCAACTGAATTAGCCATGAAAGTTTGTATTGAACGCAACTGGCGTCTCTCGGTGCAGTTGCATAAGTATCTCAATATTGAGTAGGTAAAAGACCTACTATAAATATCTGCTGTCCAGCTAAGTCTACACTGAGTTTCCTAACCACTAGTTGAGAAGGAAACTCAGATGCTAAACCTTTACAAGCTTTCCTTTACACCTTCCCCATTACTTCGATGCGGTGGGCAGGGCATGACCGAATACATCATTATTGTTGCGCTAATTGCCGTAGCTGCTATTGGTGTTTACTCACTGTTGGGAAAAACCGTCCGCGGACAGGTTGCTGGCATTGCTAGTGAAATTACCGGGCAAAGCTCTACGAACCAACTTAACAGTGCCCGTAGCGCTGCTCGCCGCGCGAATACGTTAGGACGCCAAGATGTCAGCCTAGGCAATTATGATGAAGTCACTGAGTCTGGTAACTAACGTGATGGGTGAGCGTGGCTACGTCAGTGTTCTTACATTGCCTGCAATTACTGGGTTATTGGTGGTCATGTTGTTAATTGTCACACAACAACAACGGCTTCAACAGCGGTGGCACTTGCAAAGTGCAGCGGACAATATGGCATTAAGCGCGGCTACCATCATTGCGAGAGAGTTTAATTTGCTGGCTATTATTAACCGCGCTTTAATTGCCAACCAAGTCACGCAAGGGCAACTCTTAGGGTTAGCTAGTTGGTATAGCAACCTAAGCTCGGCCTCCGATCGGCTAGCGCTGGTGAGCAGTGTTATCCCCTATGTAAATGCGATAACGCGCCATTTGGCGAATGCGGTAGGGCAAATAGAAAGGCCATTACATACGGTTTTGACGAGTGCATTAACCATGCAGCGAGTTCTATTTTCAACATTGCAGACTGCGCAGTGGATGATTCGCTCATCGTTTGCCATGATGATTCCGCAAAGCCTTACCGAAATTGCCCAAGCGCAGAATATTGAGCAACAGGCATGGACGTTGTTGCATAGTCCCGGACTCGTTGAGTTTCCGTGGCTGTGGTGGCAATACTTACCAATTCAGCACGCCTCACGAGATAATGATTTGCTGTTAGATATGACGCAAAGTAGTCGCGACCCATTTTCAAAAAACCGTAGCTACAAATGGTTTGATGCTGGCGTTATAAAAGCGCAGAAGGCAGGGGGCAGCGAACTCGTCACCGTTAAAAACGGACGTTGGGCGTGGCAGTCAATGGATACCGTTGCACTGCATATCCGGCTTCTATTTAAACGCGAAGAAATTCCATGGGGAGATGGAGTGGCTTATCAGACTAGGTCTATCGAACGTGCAACGGATGCCCAGTTCGGCGAGAGCCCACGTTTAAACCCGCGCGCAACCCAACTCGGATTATTGAATCAACAACGCCTGGGAGTTACGAGTACGCCTAGCTATTTTAATCAAGAACATCTTGCGCCAGACGACTGGCCTTCTGTAATTATCAAATTTAACAATGTGATAGCGAAGGCCGGTGTACGGTTTTCTCGCCCGATAACAGTTATCCCACGACGTGATAAACGAATTGAACACGCCAATCTATTCAATGCGCTATGGGAGCCTGAGTTACAGTCATTGAGTTCCACTGAAAAATTTATTTTGAGCCGATTTACCCAGGACAACCTATGAAAAATATCTCATTCACAAATGAATATGGGCAAGGAATCATCGAGCTTGTTTTGATTCTTGGTGTTGTCTCAATAACGCTCTCGATGAGTATTACTAAACTGCATGATGCTTTGTATTCACAGCATCAAGAACTTGATGTATTGCGAAGTGAGATACTTCAGCCGTTGCCGAATAAAGCTTGGCAACGTGCTCCGTCAGATCAATTTAGTCGCCACGTTAAACCCATACTATCTCCACTGAATCGTATTACTGAGTTAGAACTTGACTTAGATAACCTCTATTACGTCGGCTCCGATCAGTCACCTTACCGGTTGGCTCGGCTTATTGATGGCTGGCCGCAAGGAAGCAATGAAGCGTTGATATCTGCGCCACAGTCGCTGACTCTCAGCCATTATTTAAACCGTGTTGGTTTAACGACAATACTTCATGTGGTTGGTCAACTACCAATTAGCCGAGAGCTTAAGAGAGACTCACTAATTCTCGGTAAGATAGATACTGACATTACTCCTCACGAATTACGATGCGAGGATCCGGCGTGTCATTAATAGCTACCTGGCTGATAGCCCACGCCAAGGAGAGCTTTGGGAAATAGAAGATAAGCGCGCAGCGATGCAGCTAATTGAGCAATTCTCATGCCAGCAGGTAGAGCCGCTAAACCAGTCTTATTTTTGTCGACTTGAGCTCGATGAGTTTTGGCACCTGCAGAATCTTAAGGGATCATTTTATGCACAATCATTTCGACTAAATCAACAGCCTCAGCGTTCCCGCGAAACCTGGCTCGGAGACCAGTTGATTGCGCAAGATTTCGACAATTATTTTTTAGAAGTTTTTACATCGCAGCACAAAGCCAGAACCTTGGTGAATGGAATGAGTTTTCGTTTTGGTGCTCGCATAATTTCAATAAAGGAAATAGAACATGGACGTTTTCACATTCTCTTGGAAAATCCAGAAACCTCAGTGTTGTTGGTTCAACAACAAGATATCACCCACAGCATACAGATTACAGCGCGGCCAAAGTCTCGTTGAGTCGCTGATTATTATGTTGATCGCCGCTTTAATTTGGACTATTCCGGTTACCCCGAAAGGTCACTCCATTGTCGCGATGGTAAAGCACCTCCTGCAAGCAACTTCCATGCACTTCAACTGGATTTGGGACAACTTCACGCTCAATCCACTGGTTTGGTAAATTTATATGATGGCATTAACTCCACGCGCAAAGCTTTTGGCGTTGCTCATATTGAGTTTGGCGCTAAGTCTTGCCAGTTATCAGTTGGTCACGGGCTATGTTGAAGAACAGGCTTCTATTGAAGTTGAAGAGCAACGTGAGGAAGAAATCGGGATTCTAGTCACGCAGCGAGATATTTTAGCTGGTGAAATTATCAATGTAGATACATTAGTTATCAGAAGCTTTCCCAAAAGCTTAGTTCAAGATGGTTGGCTGCGACCAGAGGATGCCCCCAGTATTCTGGGGTTAGCGTCCAGTCGATTTATTGACCGGGGTGAACCACTCACAACCGACGCAATTCGACCTTACCAAACGCCGCACTTCTCTTCGCAGTTACGTCCGGGGTTTTATGCGGTGACAAGTTTGGTATCGGTACATCAGTTGCACAATGGTCTTATTAAAATAGGCGATAGAGTGACTTTGCGGGGAAATGACTTTCAACAGAATAATAAACCGTTAGAGATGGCTAATATTCCG
Organism: Idiomarina sp. 34-48-12; assembly: GCA_002279005.1. Classification (GTDB taxonomy): domain Bacteria; phylum Pseudomonadota; class Gammaproteobacteria; order Enterobacterales; family Alteromonadaceae; genus Pseudidiomarina. The sequence goes on from NCJS01000035.1 coordinate 6,941, forward strand.
GTAATTGCTATGGATAATTTTGACCATCACACTCAGTTAGAACTTACCCCTTCGCAGTTTCTACCAAGCACAATGACCTTTGAACTGACGCCGGAACAAGCAGCGGTGTTTGAGGTGATGAGAATGCAAGATTACTCGGTTTGGCTTCAACATGCAGGCACCTCTTACACGGTGGAAGAGCAACCACAGCCAATAAAAATACATCGATTCTTTGCTCAAGAGGCCAATACTGATGCGGTATATTAATTTTATTTTTGTCATTCTGTTGGTGACGCTGACAGAGCCACTTTACGCCGATATAGCGAAGAACATCAATCTAAAAGTTGGCGATACGAAGCTAATATCACTTGAAGGGGTTACCGATATAGTTGTCGGTAACGAGGATATTCTCAAAGTTGAATTATTGGAGCCGAATGACCTCGTATTAAAAGGTTTAAAGAGTGGATTTACTGAGCTATTGATACGCTATCACTCCGGTACAAATGAGAAAGTTTCAATTGCCATTGCCGCTCTGAAAGATCAGAAAGAACAATTACAGATTAAGTGGTTAAGGCAGAAATATTCAGAACTAGATTTTGAAGATAACGCTGGTGCGATGGTTGTAACAGGCCAATTGAACAAGATTGAACTGGCCGATTTTAACCAAGCTGTAAAAGCCTTTCCTCATTGGTTGGTTCAAGTTGATGAACTGCCTGCTGCAGTTGATCAGATGATCGAATTGCAAGTTACCATTCTCGAAGTAAAGCGACAAAGTGCACAACACTTGGGAATAAAGTGGCCAAATGCAATAAGCGGTCCGACTCTAAGTGATTCTGGCGCGCAATGGGTTACCTTTCCTATCACAATTCTCGCTCAACCCAAACTGATGGCAGCCAGCGGAGGTCAGGCTGATTTCCTTGTAGGGGGAGAATTTCCGATTCCGCAAGTAGTTGCGCAGGGTGGGCAAGATGTTGAGTTCCGTGATTACGGCATTTCATTGTCTATGTCGCCCCATGACTTGGGAGAGGGACAAATTTCAACTGAGATAAAAGCTCAAATAAGTACGATTGATCCAGCTACCGCTATACAAGGAATACCCGGAATGTTAACGCGGCGGGTTAGTAGTTTGATCACTGCAAAAAGTGGTGAAGCTATCATACTTTCAGGGTTATTTAATCAAGAACAGTCGTTACAAGCAGAGTCGTTTCCATATCTTCATAATCTTCCAATTATTGGGCAATTGTTCTCCTCACGAGAGTTTCGTGATGCAGAGACGGAATTAATGGTCGTAGTGACGCCTATGCTGCAGTCACACCATCGGCAAACGAACCAAGAGCACAAACATTCGCAAGCGCTTATTCAATTGTTTCGTGATGAATCAACGTGCGTGGGGTTAAACGATGACATTTAATAGTGATCTAGCGCGTAAGTATCTGCGTCAAACATTACAACGAAGCGAGAAAAACATTGAGCGGATGTCCTCGAATGAGCTTCATCAGCACGCGATCCATATATTGGAAACTTATAAGGCAAGCCTATCTGCCGGTGATGCAAGCCAACTGTCGTCGGTCATAGAAGATATTGTTAATGACTGTATCGGCTTCGGTCCACTGACAGGGTTGCTTCATGACAGCGCTATTTCAGAGATCATGGTCAATGACTTTCAAACAATCTATGTCGAAAAAGAGGGGCAACTATCGCTATCACCAGTTTCATTTTCTAGCGAAGAAGAGCTACTGCTGGTTATCGATAGAATAATCACTCCACTGGGACGTCGATTGGATAGCTCCCAGCCGATGGTTGATGCACGCATGCCTGATGGTTCACGAATTAATGCGGTACTATCACCAATAGCTCTCCGGGGGAGTTGCCTTACGGTTCGAAAGTTTCTAGCTAAACAACTTCAATTTGACGATCTCATTTCTCAAGGTTCGCTTTCAGCAGAGGCGGCGCATTATCTGCAAGAGAGTGTCGAGCAGCGTCGCAATATTCTAATTGCCGGCGGAACTGGTACAGGTAAAACCACACTCCTAAATACCTTAGCCAGTGAAATACCTGAACATCAGCGGGTCATTACCATTGAGGATGCGGCTGAACTGCAACTATCACACCGCAACCTCATTGCTTTGGAAGCCCGTCCTCCGAATGCAGAAGGGCAGGGGAGAATAACTATTCGAGAGTTGCTGATTAATGCACTACGGATGCGCCCCGACCGAATCATTGTTGGCGAATGTCGAGGTGTCGAGGCGATAGACATGTTGCAGGCAATGAATACTGGCCATGAAGGGTCACTGACAACTTTGCACGCGAATAGTGCTCGTGATGCCCTACAACGACTTGAAGTAATGGTTCTCATGGCAGGTTTAGATATTCCATTAACAGCAGTACGTCAGCAGATAGCATCGGCTATCGACATCATTGTTCAAATTCAGCGAACCACTGAAGGGGTGCGCATTATTAATGAGATTTCAGAGGTGTCAGGGATAGATGCAGATGTACTTCAAATGAATCAAATGTTCATTCGCGAAAATAACCAATGTATATCTACAGGAGTACTCTCTGAATGGATGCGATGACTTCCGTGGTCGTTTTCTCTGCGATAATTAGTGTCTATTTGACACTGATAACGTTGTTGATGAACTCCCTTTACCGTTGGCGGCAACCTGCTCAAAAATGGCTCAAAGATAACACTGAGCAGTCGCTCGCGGACTTTCTTATTTATTTACCAGCAAAGCTTTTCTGGGAGCGGCTGACCTATGTTTTTTTGCCAATTTTGTTGGTGGTCAGTTTGGTTTCTTCAGTTCTAATCAGTGTATTGGTTGGTTGCGTGATGATGGTCATTGTTTTGGCGCTAAAAAATTATTTATTAGCTAGACGGCACAGGCTGATTACGCAGCAATTACCTGATGCTCTGGATCTTATTGTCACCGCAATGCAGGCCGGATTGAGCTTTAATGCGGCACTCGAGCGCAGTGCTTCACAAGTTGCTGTGCCGCTCAGACATGAATGGTTGCTTGTTATTCGGCGAATGCGAACCGGTGAATCTCCAATAGCTGCGTTGACGAATTTCTATCAACGTGTAAATACCGAAGCTGTTTTGCAGATGTTATTAACCATGCAGCTTGGTATTCAGCACGGTTCTCAACAAGCGGATATTTTACAGCGACTAGCCTTAACCTTACGGCAACAGCAATATGCAATTGAGCGGGTAAAAAGTTTATCTGCGCAAGCGCGGTTACAAGGTAAGGTAATGCTCTTTCTGCCAGTCGGTCTATTTATAGCTCTGCACTTTTTGCATCCTGAAAATACCAAGATATTAACGCAAACGACGCTTGGAAATTCGCTGCTTGTGATGAGTGGCGGATTGATGCTTGTTGGTCACTTTTTGATTCGAAAAATTTTAGGTGATGCCTATGCTAATTGAGATTTTAGTGTGGGTATCTCTGGTAGCGGCCAGTGTTAGCATCGCATGGCTCTGGTTAATAATTGTGAGCGTGTGTAATGCCAGCATCCGAATTAAATACCTCTTAGAAACCATAATCAATAAGTTGCCGGATAGCATCAAAGCTAACATAATCAGTCGAGCTGAAAATACGGTACCTGAACAAAGTCCGTCTGAATGGTTACTTTCGTTAATTTTAATTACAGTAAGTATACTTTTCGTAGTAATTTTACCAATTAGTAGTGTGGCAAAATTAAGCATTATGTTGCCAATAATTTTGGGGCTTTTAAGTCACCGAAATAAAAGACTAACTCACTTACGTAAAGTATTCAGGCAGTGGCCAAGTGCGCTTGATATGGTTGCCATGCTGATGCAATCAGGACTGTCATTTCGCGCTTCACTTCATGCGTTACAGAATATTCCCAATGACTTATCAGCTGTTGCTGAAATGGCTCGCCTGCATCGTATGCAGCAAAGCGGGTATAGCTTGCAGCAAACCCTAGAAGGGTTCTGTAAACGCATTCAACACCCATGGATTAATCTCTTTGCTGGCGCTGTGCTGCAATCGCAACACACCGGTGGTGCGCTAGCAAACACATTGAAGATTCAGGCCAACCAATTTCGGCAGCAGCAGCTGCTGGAGGCCGAGAAGCGGGCTCAAGAAGTGGCGGTGAAACTGATGCTGCCATTAATTTTTTGCTTGTTCCCAGTGACGATGTTGCTGATTCTCGGCCCAGTTTTTATCGGTTTTATACAAGGAGGAATATCATGAAACAAGGACGTTTCTATCTTAATTCAAATGGGCGCTGTATCTGGCGGGATGTCAAAGTGATGGAGTACTTCCCTCAGCGTCTGGTTGGTATGCTCTACCTTCGAGTCGCATCACCACAACGCGCATTCTGGTTTCCCCGTTGTAGTTCCATTCATACCTGGGGCATGCGCTTTGCTATCGACGTGATCGGCTTAGATAACCAGCTCAAGATTGTCACGGTTATTCGTAACGTTCAACCTGCCAAAGTAATTCGGCTAGCAGGTGTAGATTCAATTATCGAGTGTGAAGCGGGATGTCCATTACCGCTAGAAGCGTGGCAGGGGCAGTCACTTCAGTTTAGCGTTAGGGAGCCGGTGTATGACTAAATATCTAAGTGTTTTTGTTGGGGGAATGCTAACTATCGCCTTAACTGGCTGTAATGCTACTCAGAAGGTAAATTTTGCCAATGTTCAGCAGCATTATACTGTTGCTAAAACGGGGTATACTCAAGGCGATTTACACACTGCAGAAGGCTATTTACTAAAAGTTGTAAAAGCGCAACCGAATCACCATGAAAGTTGGTGTTTACTGGGACATGTTTATTACAGGTTAAATAGTTATCAGGCAGCCTCAAACGCCTATCAAACCTGTTTATCGCTGAGGCCAGAGCAATCTGCAATTTGGCATAATTTAGCTGCGGTAAGGTTACGCCAAGCCACCGAATTGTTGATTAAAGGAATGCCTTATTTGAAGGCAACAACCGTTGATAAACAGTTCTCAACGAATTATCAATTGCTGCTTGAGGAGTTAGCACACTTCCACGGTGTCGCTAATTTAAATTTGGAGTCACGTGTTGAGAACTAAACAAACTGGCTTCTTTGCCCCCTTATTTGTGGCAATTGTACTAATCGTTGCTGCGGCGCTGATGCCGCATCCACCAAGCGTTCAAGTCGCAGAATTACAAAAGTTGCGTTACCAACATTCAATGTGGTGGTTTTGGCAACAAGCTGTTGCTGATTATTATCGGAAATTCGATGAGTGGCCTGCATCAATTGACGACTTGGTAAGTACGTATGCAATGGATTCTTCACCCAGTTATATCTCGGGCTTCACAGATTCAGAAGGCTTTCGCGTGCGCTGGTTGAATCTGACTTCTGATGAAAAGGCATTATTATTGAAAGGGTTAACGCATTCGAAGATAGAATTTCATGAAGACGGTATCGATGCTATTCTTCGAGCGGAAACGTTATCTTCAGCTGTTGATGGTGTAAATCGTAATCAGCAAGTTGTCATGGAATCGAATATATCCATGTCTAATTACGATATAAACCAAGTGCGTGATATTTATTTGATTCAGGCATCTGTCACACAGCCAAGTGAGATAACTCGAATAAGGGCAGCGCAGTCTCTCATGCAATGGTTAACAATCGACGCTGTTGTGAGCGTCGACAAAATAGCTCGAGCTCGCTGGCAAATTGACGAGCTTGATAAACTGATGGCACACATTAATTCGCTATACAGTAAGCTTGAATCTCATATGCAATCGCCGCCTGACGGACCAAGTCCCTTTTAGTCTTCGTCGGAGTACTGATTCGGTTGGGCGCGCAAATCACGTGTGTTTTCAACGCGCTTCAACTCAAGATGAAGCCCGGCTTTTGCTAATAAATGGGCGCTAATTGGCGCAGTCAAAAATAGGAAAATCGTAATCAGCAATTCATGCCATGAAAACGCTGTGGTCACTGAAAAATAAATAATAGACCCTAAAATAACGCCACCAACACCTAACGTTGTGCTCTTGGTTGGAGCATGTAGGCGCGCCATAAAATCAGGTAGTCGAGCGAGACCTACTGAACCGATAAGAGCGAATAGAGAACCGATTATGATAAGGCTAGAGACTAGCCAGTCAGCCCAGCCGTGGAGTTCTGTCATATTCATTTTTTTGCCCTATTCGATAATATCGCCACGAAGTAAAAACTTCGCCGCTGCAACTGTGCCAATAAAGCCTAGCATGGCAATTAATAATGCGGCTTCGAAATAAAAAGCTGTGCCATGCCAGATGCCAAACAACACGAGTAACGCCAGTGAATTAATATAAATTGTATCTAAAGCAAGTATGCGATCAGGTAAATCAGGACCGCGAAACAATCGCCACAGGTTAAGCAGTAACGCAACGCTAAAGGCAACAAAGGAAAACTGTATGGCGTAAATTAGCATTTAAAAATCTCCTTTAAACGCATCTCATAACGCTGTTTTATCGATGCAATTAGCTTTTCATGGTCCTCAACATTGAGAGCGTGGATCATCAGTGCTCGACCATCACGTCGAATCTCTGCGGTAATGGTACCTGGCGTTAAACTAATAGTGCTAGCAAGTACCGTAATCGGAACTTCACCAACAATATCAAGCGGATATTCTATTAACGCAGGTTTGATGTGACGCGACGGCAATAAAATAATTGCCGCAATATTTAAATTTGAAATAAGAATATCAACTAAGAGTAGAAAGAAATACTCGATGGCCTTAAATGGCTTGTGAATTGTGGCTGGAAAGTCTCTACCACGATTTGTATAAAGTGGAATCGCGATAGAGAGAATCGCACCGAGAACAATGAGGCCTGGAGTCACTGTATTTTGCAGTAGTAACCAGAATACAAGTAAAAATAAGCTAAGAAATGGTGCAGGTAAAATTTTACTCATAGGAATACTCCTTCCCTAACACCGCCTCAATATATGCAGCAGGGTGCATAACATCATACGCTATACCGTTAATAAAATTACTGATGCTACCCGCGAAAACCGTCAATCCAACTATCGCTAGTAACAGTAGACCAATCGCAATGAGTTGCCCGCGAGGGCTTGAAACATCGCCCGGCTTACCGTCGAAGGTATGCCAAAACATGCGACTCCCTGCTCGCGAGAGCGACACCATCACTAAAAATGTGCTACCAAGTACTAACGGCCACAGCAAAGCGACTTGAGCGCCTGTCCTAGCAGCTTCAAGAATAAATAATTTGCCAATAAAACCTGAAAACGGAGGCATACCGATAATCGCGATCGCTGCAGCAAAAAACATCATTCCTAATATGGCATGCTGAGCCATTTTACGACCTTTGATGATGCGTGAGGATGTTTTACCACGTTGCTTGGCCACCACATCAACAATTAAGAATAAAGCCGCTGTAATAAACGTAGAATGAAGCATGTAATACATCACTGCAGTAATCGAACGCTCGGAGTTCATACTGAAAGTAGTCAGCATAGTTCCCACTGATATCACCACGAGATATGCGATAACTAGACGTAAATCACGACTGCCGATAACACCAATACCACCAATGGCTAAAGTGCCTAAGCCTAACCACCACAGCCAATCGTAACCGAGTAAAGCCGCTGCCCCTGAATCCTCGCCGAAAATAAGCGTAAATACCCGTATAATCGCGTAAATTCCAACTTTAGTCATAATTGCGAATAGCGCAGCCACAGTTCCTGTGGTCATTGCATAAGCCTGTGGTAACCAAAAATAGAGCGGTAACAACGCGGCTTTCAGCGCAAACACAATTAGTAATAATAACCCGCCAACGCGAGCAATGTGAGCATCATCGGCTTGTAGGTTCGCAACTTTTACAGCTAAATCGGCCATATTTAGGGTACCGGTGATGCCATAGATAACGCCAAGTGCAATTAGGAATATTGCAGACCCGGTAAGATTCAGAAGAACGTAATGTAGCGTCGCACGTAACTTTTGCTTACCACCACCATGCATCAGTAGCGCATAACTCGAAATTAATAGAATTTCGAAAAATACGAATAGGTTGAATAAGTCACCGGTTAAAAAGGCCCCCAAAATGCCAAGCAATTGAAACTGAAATAAAGCTTGAAAGTGAGAACCGAGGTTGTCTTCACCGTAACATGCGTACCACAGCACAGGCAGAGCTAATAACGCTGTCAGAAGAACCATTAGGGCTGACAGTTTGTCGACAACCAAAACGATACCGTAAGGCGCCTGCCAGCTGCCCAGAGCATATACGCTAGGGCCATGCTGCGATTGTATGAACAGCGTGACGGCAACACCAATTAACGCTAAGCAAGAAATAATCCCTATCGCACGACGGTAGCGCTGGGGTTCTTCGCCCCAAGGTAATAACTGCAGCAATGCCGCGAGCATTGGTATCAGTAACGGCAAAATCACCAAATGTTGGTCTAGCATTAGCGTTGTGCCTCCCCATCATTTTGGTTTGGTTCATTTACTTCGTCTGTTCCAAGCTCGCCGCGCACACGTACAGCTAAAATGATTGAATAGGCTGTCATTGCAAAGCCAATAACAATTGCAGTTAACACCAAGGCTTGTGGCAGCGGATCAGTATACTCAGCTTGATTACCAATAATTGGCAATTGATTAAGCACCAGTCGGCCTGTTGAGAACAGGAATAGGTTAACCGCATACGACAGCATGGTGATGCCAATCACAATAGGAAAAGAGCGGCCACGGAGAATCAGATAAATACTACAGGCGGTAAGCATTCCCACCGTAACTGAATAGAGCGCTTCCATTAATGCTTCTCCTGTCTTGGGCGGTGACGGGTCGTCATTTGACCAAAGTTCGCTAGTATCATTAAGGTGGCTCCAATTACGGTAAGGTAAACACCTAAATCGAATAGTATTGCTGTAGCGAATTCAAACTCGCCAACAAGTGGCCAATGCACATGGGTGAACCATGAGGTCAAGAAGTTGTGTCCGAAGAACCAACTACCGACGCCGGTAAATAGGGCAATCATGACGCCAACCGAGGCTAGCGTTTGATAGTTATAATTGAAACGATGTTTTACCCAATCCACACCATTCGCCATATATTGCAAAATCATCGCAGAGGCAGTTATCAAACCAGCGATGAAGCCACCGCCAGGTAGGTTGTGCCCGCGCAAGAATATATAAAATGAAACCATCAACGCTAGTGGCAAAATTGCTTGCGAAACAGTTTGAACAAGCAGTGGATGCTTCACTCGATGCCATGGTCGCCCGTCGACGTCACTAGATGGCATAAATGGACGTAAATTATTGAGTAGTTTGTGGATACCCGCTGCGGCTATAGCCAGCACGGTAATTTCACCTAATGTATCAAAACCACGGAAGTCGACGAGAATGACGTTGACCACATTAGTGCCGCCACCACCGGATACTGAGTTCTCCAAAAAGAAGTCTGAGATACTGTTCATCGGTCGTGTCAAAAGCGCGTAGTTTAGCGAACCGACAATCCCACCAACAAACCCGGCTAGTAGGATATCTCGTGCTACCCGACCACCACTAGAAGCCTTAGGAATGCGTTGTGGCATAAAAAACAGAGCTAATATCATTAAGATAATGCTGACGACTTCAACAACTAGCTGTGTCAGGGCTAAGTCAGGTGCTGAAAAATGAATAAATGTCAGTGATACCATCAAGCCAACCACCGACAGCATCATTAGCGAAGTCAAACGTTGGTGATGAAAGGCAGCCGTACCTATTGCGGCTAAAATAACGATGATCGCCCCCGCTAAACTCACGGCATTCACAGGCATTTGTTCACGAGTACCTGATAATTGCGTTATTTGATAGAGCTCAGGCAATACGAAAATAATGGTAATAATCAATAGCGCAGCGATATAGCGCTGTAGTGACCCAGTTTCTATTCGGCTTAAAAAGGAATCACAGAAGTTTGTGACCGCTTTCACAATTCGGGCGAATACTTCTTTCGCATCATGATGATCAAACTGGCGACTAAACGACAATAAATCATCTCGATAGACGTAAATTCCTAACCCACCAATGATTGCCAGCACACTCATTAATAACGCTAAATTAAAACCATGCCATATTGATATAGCAACTTCGATAGTGGTAGGGCTAACAACTGCGATTGCTGACGCGAGTATATCTGCGGCAAAGAACATCGGCGCAATACCAACAGCAATACAAAGCGTTGCCAAGATGATGACCGGTACACGCATCATCAAAGGCGGCTCATGTGGTGTTTTGGGTAGGTTCTCTGCAACCTTATCAAAGAATACGCCGTGCACGAATCGTATCGAATACGCAACGGAAAGCATCGCTCCCGCAGTGGCTAAAACAGGTACTAACCACGATAACCCACCGAATAAATGCTGTTGATAAGACTCAACAAACAACATTTCTTTGGATAAGAATCCATTGAATAGAGGGATACCAGCCATCGACGCAGAAGTGATTAAAGCAAGTACCATGGTATATGGCATATATTTGCGAAGACCGCTCAGTTTACGTAGGTCCCGGCTACCGGTCTCGTGATCGACAATGCCCGCAATCATAAATAACCCAGCTTTGAACGTCGCATGATTCAAAATATGAAAAAGTGCTGCTAACAACGCGCCGGCGCTACCAAGACCAAGTAACATGGTAATTAAGCCAAGGTGGCTAATAGTTGAAAACGCTAATAGGCCTTTGAGATCGGTTTTGAATAGCGCAAAGTAAGCACCAAATAACATGGTAGCAAGACCGGTCAAGGTCACAATCGTGAACCACTCAGGCGTCCCACCTAACACGGGGTACAGGCGAGCCATTAAGAAAATGCCGGCTTTCACCATCGTTGCTGAATGTAAGTACGCACTAACCGGTGTTGGGGCAGCCATTGCGTGCGGTAACCAGAATTGAAATGGAAACTGCGCTGATTTGGTAAACGCACCAAGTAGCACCAGCAATAGTGCCGGAAGGTATAATGAATGTTCACGGATGGTATCTGCGGCAGCAAACACGGCATCGAGCTGATAACTACCAGCGATATTACCTATCAGTAAAATACCAGCGAGTAATGCAAGCCCACCTGCACCGGTAACCGCAAGCGCCATCCGCGCACCGCGCCGTGCGTTGCTTTGATGATACCAGTAACCAATAAGCAAGAAACTGGAAATACTGGTGAGCTCCCAGAATAACCACATCAGGATAAGATTGTCGGCTGTGACTATACCGAGCATTGAGCCCATAAATAACAGCAAACATGCAAAAAAACGACCGCTATTGTCTTTCTCACTCAGGTAATAGTGCGCATAAGTTATAATCAGCAAACCAATACCGAGGATTAATCCAGCGAACAGCAGTGAAAGCCCATCTAAGCGAAAACTAAAGCTTAAACCTAAAGCTGGCAGCCAATCGACATTGGTGATTGGAACCGCACCTTGCAATGTTTGCGGCGCTAGAAACAAGAGAAGGAGGAAGCTAATTGCAGTAATGGTCGCCGTTGACATCGTGATGATCCAACGTGGTCGGTTGTTTACCAATAAAGGTAAAACCGCACCGATAAACGGCAACATAACAAGTATAGCGAGATTCATTGGAATCCTTATATTGCAAAAAGTTGATCATTCCCAAGGTTTATACGTTTGAATTTACCACTTACCTCAAGCAGTTGCCAACAGCTTCGAACGTGACATATCGACCGCTTACCTCTTGTCTTGCGTGATCTGAACTCATAAATAAGTAGAATGATTTGCCTCGACATTTACCTTCAATATGATAGAATTCTTCACGTTGTTCTCAGGTTGACTCGTTACCAATTGTCTCGGAATGAGCTCTCCCAAAATCAGTGAGCGCAATCAAATAAACTTTTCTTAGTTTATTTCCTACATCGCACTACCATCTCGAAATTTTATCTGTTACAATTCGCCGCCCTTTTTATAAGGGGAAGTCTTTTATTCTCAAAATTTAGGTTCGCATGTTTTGTGACTTAAATTCGAGGGTAACTGGACAACAGCGACTCGAGAGGGTCTGTTTTTTACATAAAGCGGAGCACTGCAATGATCCAAATGCAAACTACTCTGGAAGTGGCCGATAACAGCGGCGCACGCAGCGTACAATGTATTAAGGTTCTGGGTGGCTCGCACCGCCGTTACGCAAACATTGGCGATATCATCAAAGTTTCTGTTAAAGAAGCGATTCCTCGCGGAAAAGTGAAGAAAGGTGATGTTGTGAATGCGGTGGTCGTTCGCACCAAGAAAGGCGTCCGTCGTCAAGACGGGTCAGTCATCCGTTTTGACCGCAACGCGGCTGTTTTGTTGAACAATAACAAACAACCGATTGGCACTCGTATCTTTGGACCAGTGACTCGTGAATTGCGCTCTGAGCAATTCATGAAGATTATCTCTCTGGCACCAGAAGTACTGTAAGGAGTCCAGATATGGCGGCAAAAATCAAACGTGATGATGAAGTAGTAGTCCTGGCAGGTAAAGACAAGGGTAAGCGCGGTAAAGTGCTTAAAGTCGATACCGCTTCGAATCGTGTATTCGTTGAAGGCGTAAACATCGTTAAGAAACACCAGAAGCCAAACCCTGCATTGGGCATAGCGGGCGGTATCGTGGAGCAGGAAGCACCAATCCACGTTTCTAACGTAGCAGTTTACAACCCAGAGACTGGTAAAGCAGATCGTGTTGGTTTCAAGATTGAAGACGGCAAAAAAGTTCGTTTCTTCAAATCTAACAACGCAATCATTTAATTTTTAATTTGGAGTTTTACGATGGCGAAACTGCATGATTTTTACAAAGAATCAGTAGTTCCTGAGCTGCTTAAACAGTTCGGCTACAACAGCGTCATGCAAGTCCCTCGGATTGAAAAAATCACCCTTAACATGGGTGTTGGTGAAGCTCTGGCTGACAAAAAGATTCTCGACAACGCAGTATCTGACCTTGAAGCAATTTCTGGTCAACGTCCGGTACGTACTGTTGCTCGTAAATCTGTCGCTGGCTTCAAAATCCGTGAAGGCTACCCAATTGGCTGTAAAGTGACTCTGCGTGGCGAGCGTATGTGGGACTTTTTGCAACGTTTAATTATGATTGCAATTCCACGTATTCGCGATTTCCGTGGTTTGAACCCGAAATCTTTCGATGGTCGGGGAAATTACAGTATGGGCGTACGTGAGCAAATCATCTTCCCTGAAATCGACTTTGATAAAGTTGACAAGGTTCGTGGTCTTGACATCACTATCACCACTACTGCAGGCACTGATGACGAAGCTCGCGCTTTGCTCGCTGCCTTTAACTTCCCGTTCAAGAAGTAAGGTGTAGAGTTATGGCAAAAGAGTCAATGAAAATGCGTGAGCTGAAGCGTCAAAAGCTAGCAGCTAAATACGCAGAGAAACGCATCGCACTGAAAAATGTGATCAGCGATCCGAATACTTCGGACGAAGAGCGTTGGGAAGCCGTGCTTAAATTGCAAAGTCTTCCTCGTGATTCGAGCCCAAGCCGTCAGCGTAACCGCTGCCGCGTAACGGGCCGCCCACACGGTTTCTTACGTAAGTTCGGCATGAGCCGTATTAAAGTACGTGAGAAAGCGATGCGCGGTGAAATTCCTGGCTTGAAAAAAGCTAGCTGGTAAGCCACGAGTCACGGGAGAAAGCAAATATGAGCATGCAAGATCCAATTGCGGATATGTTCACTCGCATCCGCAACGCTCAGGGTGCTAACAAAGTTGCCGTGCGCATGCCTGCTTCTAAGAAGAAAGTGGCTATTGCCCAAGTTCTGAAAGAAGAAGGTTATATCGCGGACTTCAGCGTATCTGGTGATGTGAAAGCAGAACTAGAAGTTACACTGAAGTACTTTGAAGGTAAGCCTGTTATTGAATCAATTGAGCGCGTAAGTCGCCCTGGTCTGCGTATCTATAAGAAACGCAACGAACTACCTAAAGTTATGGGTGGTCTAGGTGTCGCAGTTGTCTCTACTTCGAAAGGCCTGATGACTGACCGTGCCGCTCGCAAAGCGGGTCTTGGCGGTGAAGTTATTGGTTACGTAGCTTAACGAGGAGTTAGGAAATGTCACGAGTTGCTAAAGCACCGATTGCCATTCCTGCTGGCGTTGAAGTTACGCTAAATGGCCAGGAAGTAACAATCAAAGGTGCCAAGGGCTCATTGAGCCGTGTAGTTAACGAAGCGGTTGAAGTTGTTAAAGAAGACAACGTTATCCGTACTATCCCACGTGAAGGCGTTGCAAACGCTACTGCGCAAGCAGGTACAGCACGTGCGTTACTACAAAACATGGTGGTTGGTGTTGCGCAGGGTTATGAGAAAAAATTACAGCTAATTGGTGTTGGTTATCGTGCTAACACTGCAGGTTCTAAATTGAACCTTACGCTGGGCTTTTCTCACCCGATTGAGTTCGATATCCCTCAGGGAATCACTATCGAAGTCCCAGCACAAACTGAAGTAGTCGTGAAAGGTGTCGACAAGCAGTTAGTTGGTCAAGTTGCCGCTAACATTCGCGCATTCCGTAAGCCTGAGCCTTATAAAGGTAAAGGTGTGCGTTATGCCGATGAGCAAGTGCGCCGTAAAGAAGCCAAGAAAAAGTAAGGTAAGACGATGGACAAGAAATCAGCTCGCTTACGTCGCGCAACTCGCGCTCGTAAGAAAATGCAAGAGTTGGGTGCTAACCGCCTGGTCGTTCACCGTACACCACGGCATATTTACGCACAGCTTATTGCACCGAACGGTTCTGAAGTACTAGCTTCAGCATCAACTGTTGAGAAAACTATGCGTGAGCAGTTCAAATCTGCTGGTAACGTAGAAGCAGCCAAAGCAGTTGGTAAGCTGATCGCTGAACGGGCGATGGAAAAAGGCGTGAAAAACGTTGCATTCGATCGCAGTGGTTTCCGTTATCACGGTCGTGTCGCCGCTTTGGCTGACGCAGCTCGTGAAGCTGGACTTCAGTTCTAGGAGACGAACATGGCAAATGCAAATGTAGAAGCTCAACAAAGTGACCTGCAAGAAAAGCTGATCACAGTAAACCGTGTAGCGAAAGTAGTTAAAGGTGGTCGTATCTTTAGCTTCACTGCACTGACTGTGGTTGGTGATGGTCAAGGTAAAGTGGGTTTCGGTTATGGTAAAGCTCGCGAAGTTCCAGCTGCTATTCAAAAAGCAATGGAAAAAGCGCGTCGCAACATGGTAACCGTGCAGCTGAAAGGTGATACCTTGCAGCACCCTGTTAAAGGCCGTCACTCAGGTTCACAGGTATTTATGCAGCCAGCTTCTGAAGGTACAGGTATCATCGCCGGTGGTGCGATGCGTGCAGTACTCGAAGTTGCCGGTGTACACAACGTGCTGTCAAAAGCATATGGTTCAACCAACCCAATCAACGTTGTTCGTGCCACTATCAAGGCACTTCACGGTATGAAGTCGCCTGAGCAAGTAGCGGCTAAACGTGGATTGAGCGTTGATGAAATTTTGGGGTAGTGAGCAATGGCGAAAAAGACAATCAAAGTAACCCAGACGCGTAGCTCAATCGGTCGTTTACCGAAACATAAAGCTACACTTCGTGGTCTTGGTCTGCGCCGCATTGGTCACACGGTCGAGCTGGAAGATACTCCAGCCGTCCGCGGCATGGTGAACCAAGTCACTTATATGGTAAAGGTGGAGGACTAAGACATGTACTTAAACACTATCTCCCCTGCACCTGGTGCTAAAACCAGCAAAAAGCGTCTCGGCCGTGGTATCGGTTCAGGCCTTGGTAAAACTGGTGGACGTGGTCATAAAGGTCAAACTTCACGCTCTGGTGGCTCTATTAAGCCAGGTTTTGAAGGCGGCCAAATGCCAATCCAACGTCGTTTACCAAAGTTTGGCTTTACTTCACGCAAGGCTATGACCACTGCAGAAGTAAACCTGGCAGAGATCGCGAAAGTTGCTGGTGATACTGTTACTTTAGCTTCACTAAAAGAAGCTGGTGTAATTCGTCACGACGTGTTGACTGTTAAAGTTATCAAGTCTGGCGAAGTAAGCCGTAAAGTAACGGTTCAAGGCATTAAGGTCACCAAAGGCGCCCGCGAAGCTATTGAAGCTGCTGGCGGCAAAATCGAAGGATAGGGCACATGGCTAAACCAGGATTGGAATCTAACAGAGCTCAAGGTGGCACGTCGGAGCTGAAACGTCGACTGCTGTTTGTACTCGGCGCGTTAATCGTGTTCCGTGCGGGCTCCTTTGTGCCGATTCCTGGTATAGATGCCGCTGTGTTGGCGCAATTATTCGATCAGCAAAAAGATACCATCGTTGCCATGTTTAACATGTTCAGCGGTGGTGCTCTCGAGCGTGCATCGGTATTTGCTTTAGGTATTATGCCGTACATCTCGGCTTCGATTATTATGCAATTAGCAAGCGTGGTTCATCCACGTCTTGCTGAACTTAAGAAAGAAGGTGAGAGTGGGCGTCGTAAGATCAGCCAATACACGCGTTGGGGTACATTGATACTCGCAACTTTCCAATCAATTGGTATAGCTACTGGCTT
>NCJS01000283.1:0-911 GCA_002279005.1 Idiomarina sp. 34-48-12
CACACGCGTTTGCCTGAAACCATTAAAATTAACCCAGGGAAGGTCATCATGGTGGAAGGGATTCTTCTACTCAATGATCCGAACCTCAGAAAACTCTTCGATATCTCGGTGTTTATGGATACGCCATTAGACGTGTGTTTGTTACGCCGTATGATTCGCGATGTAGAAGAGCGTGGTCGAACCATTCAGTCAGTTGCTGAGCAATATCAAGAGACTGTCCGTCCGGCTTTCTTTGAGTTTATTCTGCCGTCCAAGCAGTTTGCCGACTTGGTTGTCACTCGTGGCGGCCAAAATGAGATTGCAATAGACTTGATAAAATCAAAAATTCGTCAATTATTGGCGGAATAACAAAAACAATAAAACGGCTTCTATACTATGAATAGTTTTCTTGGCATTGCCATTATCTTATTGGTTGCTTACGCATTCTCTTCGCATCGTAAACATATTCGTTGGCGCACCGTTGGTGGCGCGTTTGCATTTCAGGTGGCGCTTGGCGCCTTTGTACTTTACGTACCTTTTGGCCAAGATGTGTTGTTTGCGGTAGCTTCTGGTGTTGCAAAGGTTATTGCGTTCACCAATGCGGGCATACAGTTTATGTTTGGCGGTTTAGCTTCTGCTGACTTTGGCTTTGTGTTTGCCATTCAAGTTCTTAGTGTCATTGTATTTTTCTCGTCGTTAATTTCGGTGCTTTATTACCTCGGTATCATGAAATGGATCATCCGCATTCTGGGTGGCACTTTGCAGAAAATTATTGGTAGTAGCCGACCAGAGTCAATGTCAGCGGCAGCAAACGTGTTTGTAGGACAAACAGAAGCACCAATGATGGTGCGTCCGTTTATTGCGAGCATGACGCGCTCTGAATTGTTTGCCGTAATGGTTGGCGGCATGGCATCGGTCTCAGGTTCAGTACT
>NCJS01000283.1:936-1875 GCA_002279005.1 Idiomarina sp. 34-48-12
AGCACCAATGATGGTGCGTCCGTTTATTGCGAGCATGACGCGCTCTGAATTGTTTGCCGTAATGGTTGGCGGCATGGCATCGGTCTCAGGTTCAGTACTGGCCGGTTATGCCGGAGTCGGGGTTGAGCTGAAATATCTGATTGCAGCAAGTTTCATGGCTGCACCTGCGGGTCTACTGATGGCCAAGATGATCATTCCAGAAACTGAAAAACCGCGTGAAGATATTGAGAATATTATTTCCGGTAAAACTGGTGATGCCACCGATAGTGTCGAAGTCGAAGATCGTTCAGTAAACGTTATTGATGCCGCAGCCGCTGGTGCTTCAAGTGGTGTGCAGTTGGCAATTAATGTGGGAGCGATGCTTATCGCATTCGTCGCCTTGATTGCGTTAATCAATGGCTTATTCGGCTGGGTTGGTGGCTGGTTTGGTTACCCTGATTTATCATTGCAGCAATTGTTCGGCTATGTGTTTCAGCCGGTAGCCTATGTGCTCGGCGTAAGCTGGGATGAAGCCCACTTAGCCGGAAGCTTTATTGGGCAAAAGTTGGTAATTAACGAGTTCGTTGCGTACTTAGACTTCGTGAATTATAAAGATCAACTAAGCATGCACAGCCAAGTGATTATTACCTTTGTCTTGTGCGGTTTTGCAAACTTTTCATCGATTGCTATTTTGCTTGGTGGGTTAGGGGGAATGGCCCCGAGTCGTCGCCATGATATCGCGCGTTTGGGTATTAAAGCATTATTAGCAGCTACGTTAGCCAACATGATGAGTGCAGCCATTGCTGGCTTCTTTTACTCACTTGGTTAACGATTAAAGTGATACAAAAAAGGCGCCATGACGGCTAATGCCAGTCAGTTAAGAGCTGACTGGCAGTTTTTTTCTCGCATATTTCTGAGGTTTTGAGCGAACTTCTCGTGGGTAGATCCGCTCGGTTCGCC
>NCJS01000124.1 GCA_002279005.1 Idiomarina sp. 34-48-12
GTTTTGCTAGAAAATACCCCTGAAACAAATCAAATCCGAGTGCTTTATATTGTTCGTATGTTGCTTCATCTTCGATACGCTCAGCAAGCCATAACGCATTCAAATGGTTCAGTTCTTCAAATCGCTGTTGCGCGACTTCAAATGGTGTGCGTTCAATATCCACTTTTATAATTGATGCGTACTCCAACAACGGAGTCCAACTTTCTTGAAATTCAAAATCATCTAGCGCAAAACGAAAGCCTTTATCCACCCAACGTTTAATCGCATCGATTATCTCTGCGGTCGGTTCAATCCGTTCAACTAACTCAACAATGACATGATTAGGAGCGAGTGGAAGAAACAATCCAGAAAGGAGGAACTCAGTAGAGACATTCACACATATCGGCAATTTTACGTGTTCAACGTAATCGAGAAGCCCTGTACAGAGGTTATATAAAACTTCGCTTGTTGCGACGCTATCTCCGACTTCAAATGCACTGATCCCGTTTTCATGGCGATACAATAATTCATGCGCATAAATTTCATTGTTACGGTCATAGATAGGCTGCGAAGCAAATAGAATCTCGGACATTCTCGTACTCGATAGATTACAAATTATTTACCATCCTATATATCAAAAAAAGGAGGACAGAGCTAGCTCCGTCCTCCCTTTGCTCAGTTTTTTTACGATGTTAGAACTTGAAGTTTACTTTGGCATAAACAAACGCGCCACGTGGTTTGGCTAAAGTCGTAACGTACCTGCAAATCGAGTAGCATCATTGCATCGACAGTATTCAGCTCTTTTATAAACAAAAAAGGGGTAAAGCCGAAGCTTTACCCCTTTTTAACTTTGTATTTTTGTTAATCGATTTTCGGTGCCGTTAAACCACGGCGCTCTAGAAGAGCTTCACCGGTAGGTTCTTGACCACGGAAATCAATGTATTGCTGCATTGGATCTTTGCTGTTCCCTTTCGACAAAATCGTGTCGCGGAATTTCTGACCATTTTCCAGCGTCAAGCCACCTTGCTCTTGCATATATTTGAATGCATCAGCAGCCAAAATTTCAGACCACATGTAAGCATAGTAACCAGCTGAGTAACCACCAGCAAATACGTGGGCAAAGAAAGTTGACTTATAACGCGGTGGCACCGCATCAACAGCAACGCCATTGCGCTCTAACGCTGCTGCTTCAAAGGCTGCTACGTCTTCAATGCTCGCCGCAGCTTCCGGCGTTAACGTATGGTATTCGAAGTCCAACAGAGCTGACGCAATATACTCAAGCGTGTCGTAGCCCATGTTAAAGTTCTTCGCTGCCATCACTTTATCCAACAACTCTTTTGGCATTGGCTCGCCAGTTTCATAGTGTTTCGCAAAGTTATTCAACACTTTCTCGTTCAACATCCAGTCTTCTTGGAAAGTTGACGGAAACTCTACATAGTCACGCGATACTGATGTACCAGCCAATGATGGATACATTACATCAGAGAACATACCGTGAAGACCGTGGCCCATCTCATGGAACATAGTGCTTACTTCGTCAAAGCTTAAGAAAGTTGGGCCTTCCGCTGCTTTTTTAATGTTTTGGTTGTTCAAGATGACTGGCTTCTGATCAAGCAAGTTTGATTGACTAACAAATGAACTCATCCATGCACCGCCACGCTTACCATCACGGGTAAACCAATCGCCGTAAAATAAGCCAAGTGTTTCACCATCGATATCTTTGACTTCGTATACGCGTATGTTGTCACCGTAGGTTGGAATATCGTCACGCTGATCAAAGGTAATACCGAAAAGCTGGTTCATTGCAAAGAATACACCGTCTTCAACAACGCGGTTGAATTCAAAGTATTTCTTCACTTCTTCAGCGTCTAGCGCATATTTCTCTGCGCGTACTTTTTCTGCGTAGTATGCCCAATCCCAGGGCTGTACTTCGAAGTCGCCGCCTTCTGCGTCAATCATCGCTTGGATTTCGGCTTTCTCCGCTTCAACATTACTAACTACCGCTGGTACCAAATCACGCAGCATTTTTTGCGCAGCTTCTGGAGTGCCAGCCATGCTCGTTTCAAGTACGTACTTACCCCAGTTTTCGTAACCAAGAAGTTGTGCTTTCTCTGCACGCAACTCAGCAAGACGCTTCACTAATGGGCGGTTGTCCGTCTCAGTATTACCCGTACCGCGGTAAGCTGATGCTTCCCATACGCGTTGACGCAATTCACGATTTTCTAGCGATGAAAGAATCGGCTGACGTGTCGTGTTAGTAATAGAAATAGCATACTTACCTTCATGACCTGCCGCTGCTGCAGCGTCTGCAAGTTGCTTAATTTCTGCATCACTCAAACCAGCAAGCTGTGCTTTATCATCAACAACAACCATGTTCTCTTTTGCAAGATTCATCAGGTTACGTTGAAACTCGGTGGTTAAAGATGAAATTTCGCTATTAATTTCACGAATTTGTGCTTTCGCTTCGTCGTTTAGTTCAGCGCCAGCACGAACAAAACCTTTGTAAGTATCTTCAACCAAACGCAGTGCTTCGCCTTCAAGACCGTCACGGTTTTCATAAATAGCTTTCACGCGCGCAAACAATTCAGGGTTCAACATAATGTTGTCACGGTGCGCAGCCATTTTTGGTGCTAATTCACCTTGCAGTGCACGCGTATCATCGTTGCCATTAGAGCCCGCGACGTTATAAAACACTGAAGAGACACGGCCTAGCAATGCACCTGATTTTTCCATCGCTACAATGGTATTTTCGAACGTTGGTGCTTCAGGATTCGTTGCGATAGCTAAAATTTCTTCAGCATGTTCAGCCATACCAGCTTCGAAAGCTGGCTTATAGTGCTCAAATTTAATCTTTGAAAAGTCAGGAGCATTGTATGGCAGTGTGCTCTCTGCATAGAATGGATTGCTTTGATTAAATTCAGCAGACTGCGCTTGTTGAGTCTGCGACTGTTCAGTTTGTGCAGTGTCAGTTACTTGCTGTGTTGCATCTTTATCTGAACATGCGGCAACCGTTAATGCCGCGCCAATAGCAACAGCGATGAGGCTCTTGCGCATAATGATTCTCCCTTGTGATTGTATTTAACCGTACTAATGTACCCCTCCTAGCAGCAACGCTCAAGAGCCGTTCATGGCACAATTGTAACAATTTGCCCCAATCTGCTGGCTTCTAGGCTACTTCTTGCACAGGAATAAGCTGACTTAGGCCATATTTTGCACGGGCTTTATCACAATAAGGATTAGAACCGTTCAGCGACATATCAAATTCGCGACATGGGCTAGGTCGATTGGCGTAAATAGAGCAGCTGACTTGTTGCCCAACATTGCCTTCAAGTGCAACGCAACGAGGGTTTTTCTGATTGGTGCCTTGCATGCACAACAAATGGGGATGAAAAGATTCGGTCAGTTCGCTTGGAACATAGCCTTCCGGAGCGCCAGTAGCTTCGCCCCAATAAAACGACACACGATAAGACGCGCAGCAAGCCCCACACGTCAAGCAGGCGTTAGCCAAACTCATCGCACGACACTCCAATATAGAAAAGATAATCGTTTGAAATGGCGGAGCGGACGGGACTCGAACCCGCGACCCCCGGCGTGACAGGCCGGTATTCTAACCAACTGAACTACCGCTCCGCTTTCCTAATTCCGAGTTTCCCGGATGGGTCCCCCTGAATGCGGAGCGAATATTACGAGCGCCGGATTCTATCGTCAACCTTTTTTTTCAACTTTTGATTCGTTTGCCTGAAAAACCATCAAAACTAGCAAAAAGTAGAGTTTTTATGACCAAATATGATTTTGAATAATCTGCAAGCGAGCTTGATGTTGCTGCTCTTCTTCTGCTGTTGCACGCACGATTTTCAACGGTGGCTTATTCTCAATTCGTGTCCAGCCACTACTTTGTGCACCTTGCGAATTTTTGTTTTTTGCTGCCAATTCGAGTTTGGTCTGGCCCCCTGTCATAAACAGGTAAACATCCGCTAGTAATTCCGCATCTAAGAGTGCGCCGTGAAACGTTCGATTCGAATTATCAATGCCGTAAGCTCGACACAATGCATCGAGATTATTCTTCTGTCCTGGCCGCTTTTCACGCGCCAACATTAATGTATCAAGAACGGTACAATAATCGGTTGTCTTGCCAAAGCCATTTCGCAACAGCCGAAACTCGTGATCAATAAAGCCAACGTCAAACGCTGCGTTATGAATAACTAACTCGGCACCATCAATAAAAGCGAGGAATTCATCAGCTATTTGTGCAAAAACCGGTTTATCTTCTAGAAATTCATTGGTAATACCGTGAACTTCTATCGCTTCTTGCTCCACGACGCGCTGCGGATTGATATAAGCGTGGAAGGTGCGACCCGTGAGTTTTCGGCGAATCACTTCGACCGCACCGATTTCAATGATTCGGTGACCTTGTGCAGGATCTAAGCCTGTAGTTTCTGTATCGAGAACTATCTGTCGCATGGGGATTCCGTTATTTGTTATTCGTTATTCGTTATTCGTTATTCGTTATTCGTTATTCGTTATTCGTTATTCGTTATTCGTTATTCGTTATTCGTTATTCGTT
>NCJS01000125.1 GCA_002279005.1 Idiomarina sp. 34-48-12
AAAGGTAGCGCGTTCACCCGAGAAGAGCGAGCTGCGTTTAACTTAACCGGCTTACTGCCGCCTCGGTACGAAACCATTGAAGAGCAGGTTAAGCGCTGTTACATGCAGTATTCAAGCTTTGACACTGCAATTAATAAGCATATTTATCTGCGTGCGATTCAAGATAACAACGAAACGTTGTTTTATCGCCTGCTGCAGCAACATCTTGAAGAGATGATGCCGATTATTTACACCCCAACTGTAGGCGATGCGTGCGAACAATTCTCTGATATTTATCGCAGTTCACGTGGATTATTTATTTCTTACGAAGATCGTGAGCAAATGGAAGACATTCTGCGTAATGCCACCAAGCGTAAGGTCAAAGTGATCGTCGTGACCGATGGTGAACGCATTCTTGGCCTTGGTGACCAAGGTATCGGTGGTATGGGCATTCCAATTGGTAAGTTAAGTTTATACACCGCGTGCGGCGGTATCAGCCCAGCTTATACGCTACCCGTATGTTTAGACGTTGGTACTAACAACGAAAAGCTATTGAACGACCCGATGTACATGGGCGCGCGTCATAAGCGTATTGATCAAAGTGAATATAACGCATTTGTTGATCGATTTATGAAAGCAGCACGCCGCCGTTGGCCTGAGGCAATGATTCAGTTTGAAGATTTTGCACAACCGAACGCAATGCCGCTGCTGCGTAAATACCGTGATGACTATTGCTGCTTTAATGACGACATTCAAGGTACTGCGGCAGTCACTGTTGGTACGCTGCTAGCCGCTTGTCGAAGCAAAGGCGTGCAGTTAAAAGACCAAAAAGTTGCCTTTGTTGGCGCTGGTTCAGCTGGCTGCGGAATTGCCGAGCAAATTATTCAGCAGATGGTGGCAGAAGGACTAACCGACGAACAAGCGCGCCGTAACATTTACATGGTCGATCGGTTTGGCTTGCTGACCGAAGGCATGAGCGACTTGCGCGACTTCCAGCAAGCGTTAGCGCAGTCACTAGATAACCTTGCGGATTGGCAACACAGTGGCGATTATGCCTCGCTACTCGATGTGATGCACTGCGCCAAGCCAGGTATTTTAATTGGGGTTTCAGGTCAGCCGGGGTTGTTCACGGAGCAGGTCATTCGTGCCATGCATCAGTACACCGAAAAACCAATTATCTTCCCGCTTTCAAATCCGTCGCGCCAAATTGAAGCGCATCCAGCGCACGTGATTGAATGGACCGATGGCGAGGCAATTATTGCCACCGGAAGCCCTTTCGACGCAGTGAAGTTCAAAGGTGTCGATTATCCGATCGCGCAATGCAACAACAGCTATATTTTCCCGGGTATTGGCTTGGGTGTTATTGCTGTGAAAGCGCGAATTATCTCGGATGAGATGTTAATGGCGGCAAGCAACACACTGGCTGACGAATCGCCTCGCGTACGCGGTGAAGGCGACAGCTTATTGCCTGGTATTACGCACATTGCCGAGTTGAGTAAAAAAATCGCGTTTAACGTTGGTAAAGTTGCTCAGCAACAGGGCCTAGCCCTTGAAGTAAGCGACGAAACTTTGCGTGAACGTATTGAAGCTAACTTCTGGCGCCCAGAATATCGTCGCTATAAGCGTGTAAGCATTTAGTCTAAGCAACTGGCGATTCGACCTATTTCCTTGTATGTTCAATACATAGCGACGCAAGGAGGTCGAATGCGCTGGGGGATAATGGGCCTGCTACTGCTACTGGTAACGCCTTTAGAACAAGGCCAATCAAAGGAAACGGACAAGCCCACCGAAGACGAAAAAGCCGCGATTGACTCGTTCCGGGAGGGGTTAACAAGCTCAGTGAATGCCACTGCGGCTTGGCTCGACTCTTTTTTTGCCGAAGATATTGACCCAGAGGCCTACGATACGGCCTCAGGCAGCCTGAGAATAACGCCAGAATGGGATGAGTACGATGGGTTTAGACTCGACTCCAGCTTTCGGGCAACCGTTGTCTTTCCGCACGCCGAAAGAAAGTTTTCGGCAATCATTGGTCGTGGCGACTTCGATGATTTTATCAACGATACCCAACAATCTCGTCCTTCCGTTATTCGTCGTGATCAGTCTGACGAAGAATGGATGCTAGGTCTTGGTTTTGACCCGCAAGTAAGTAATAAGCATAGCCTTTCATTTGGCGCAGGCATTCGGGGTGGGTTGGCGCTCGACCCTTACCTTCGAGCTCGATACAAATATGAATCGATAATCGGCGAAAATGTTGAATTCTTTACTCAAAGTGTCGCGTTTTGGCGCGATAGTGATGGGTTTGGTGTCGCCCAAACATTTGAATTTGATGCCGCGCTTTCAGATCACTGGTTTTCAAAAAGTTGGATTAAAGGAACCTTTGCTGAGCGCACCGAAGGCGTGCGTTGGCATGCCTCACAAAAGCTTTATTATATGTACCATTTCGAGCGCGCTATTGCCGGCGAAGTATGGTGGTACGGTGAAACCGAACTTGATGTGCCCATGCAAGATTATGGCGTGCGAGCATTACACCGCAGCCGCTTTAAGCGGGAGTGGCTCTTTTTAGAGGGTTGGGTAGGCTTGCATTGGCCTCGAGAAAAACTCGAAGAGCAGCGCAAGCCTAGATGGATGGTTGGTTTAGAACTTGAGTTACTTTTTGGTAACTAGCATTAAAGCCAACCAATTGCCGAGGCAATACTACGAGCACCCAGACCCGTCGCAATAAAACAAACGATAATTCCCAGTATATTCTGCTGCCACGAATTCCGATGCCGCCCGAGACGCGGCTGATTGCATACCCACACCAGAAATACCGCAATAAACGGTAATAGAACGCCATTCGCCACTTGCGCGAAAATAATCACTTCTATCGGCTTTAATCCTAACGATGCAACGAGCACGCCAATAGTCAGAATAATAATCCAAATGGCACGGAATTTCTTGTCTTTTAATTGGTTGGAATAACCTAATACACCGCTCAAGGCATAAGCGGAAGCTAAGGGAGCGGTGAGTGATGACGATAATCCGGCGGCAAATAAGCCAAGCGCCATAAAGGTGGTTGCTGCATCACCAAACAATGGTTGTAAGGCTTGACCAAGATCAGCAGCACCTTCAATGGTTAATGCCTTGCCAAAGAAAGCCGAAGCTGCCGTCGCAACAATTGCCAGCGAAATAAGCCCTCCCAGAGGTATTGAGATATAGATATCACGGCGAGCATCATCAAGCTGTTCGGCTGACTGCCACTTTTCAGCACAACTGGAAGCATGTAAGAACAAATTATAAGGCACTACTGTGGTACCAATTAGCGCCACAATCATCAAAATACTGCCGGCAGGTACAGATGGCACAAGAAGACCTGCCACTAATTCTGTCCAATCGGGTTGGGTTAAAATGAATGTTGCCAAGAAAGCGACGCTCATTAGCAATACCAGACCTATTAATATTTTTTCGACCACTTTGTAGCTACCTTGCCACAAGATAGCAGCGGCTAACCCACCCAGAATAATAGGAATATACTGTCCATCAAACGGCACGAGATCCACTAACCCCATACGAGCGCCGCTAATATTCCCACCTTGATAGACACTATTACCGATAATCACAGCCGCAAAAATCAGAAGCACAACGAACTGACGTAACCAAGGTTGCTTAATAGCAGCTCGAATGTTCTCCCCTAATCCTTGCTGTGTTACCACGCCAAGGCGCGCAGACATTTCTTGTAGAATCATGGTCGCCAACACAGAGAAAACCAACGCCCACATGAGTGCGTAACCAAAATTTGCTCCTGCTAATGAAGCCGTGACAACAGTTCCCGGCCCAATAAATGCGGCAGCAACTAGGGCCGCAGGCCCCATACTTAAACGTCGTTGTTTTGTCATTCTTCACCCGCTTTTAGTTATAGTTATTGTCGTATTCTGACGTTCTCGGTTGGCAACGTCGTCAGTAGCATGCTAAACAATAATAACAGCCAATCACCCACTTTAGGATAACCATGTATCAAGACAGTTTCGAAAGCCCTATCGGTCCGGTTACCATCAGTAGCCGCGATGGCGAGTCTATTTGTGAAATTGCGTTTGCAGCAGCCGACGGTTACCCATCATGTCATGCTACACGCATTGGCAAGCAACAACTGGTCGAGTATTTCAATCGCGAACGTAAAAGCTTCAATTTGCCATTACGCCCAGAAGGCACCGAGTTTCAACAGCGTGTATGGCAACAATTGGGGACGGTTGAATATGGCAAAACAGCGAGTTACCGTGATATTGCGGTTGCCATTGGTAATCCAAAAGGTAACCGTGCAGTTGGTATGGCAAACAGTCGTAACCCCATTGCAATTGTGGTTCCGTGTCATCGTGTTATAGGGGCTGATGGAAGCATCACCGGCTACGCCGGCGGCATCGAGAAAAAAGCTTTTTTGCTTAATCTTGAAGGAGCAGCATTCAGGTAGGTCAGCGTATTAGAAAAAACCTCGGCAATAGGCCTTA
>NCJS01000126.1 GCA_002279005.1 Idiomarina sp. 34-48-12
TCACATTCATTGTTATACAAAGAATTTGGCGTCACGCGCAATGATTGAAGCGTGTGGTGGAGTTTTCCATTCCGAGATTAATGATAACGGAAGTTTGGTTAGCCGTTACCTAATTGATATTAAATAAAAACATTGGTTAATATCCTACCGAATTATGCATTTGAACGATTGAATTAACAGCCGTACGCTAGATTCTAATTTTCCTTTCAAATATGAGTCAGTGGCGTATAATGCATTTTATTGAATCCCCAGTGTTTACGAAGCAAGTCAAATCACTGATGAGTGATGAACAATATAGTTTGCTGCAACTGATGCTCGCATCAAACCCAACTTCAGGAAATGTCATAACGAATAGTGGCGGTATACGAAAGGTACGATGGTCTAATACGCACCGCGGTAAGCGTGGGGGTTTTAGAGTGCTGTATCACTATTCGGAACAGGTTAATGAAATCAGAATGCTATTTCTATTTTCTAAGAATGAGAGTAGCGATCTCAGTGCTAGCCAACTTAGAATTTTGAAGCAGATTGTGGAGAATTGGTAGTCATGGAAAACTCAACGTTTAATGAATTACTTGAAAGCGTTCAACAAATGGACGCGATCGTAAAAGGTAAAGTTCAACCTAGTCGTGAGAACTTTGTAGCGGCTGTCGAAGTTAAACAAATACGTAAAAAAACCAAGTTAAGCCAAGACAAATTCGCACAATTAATAGGCGTCGAGGTAAGTACATTACGAAATTGGGAGCAAGGGCGTCGTGAACCGACAGGTCCAGCCAAGATCCTTATTCGGGCTATTGCAAATGATCCTGTACACGTGATTAAGGCCTGTCGAAAGTGAAATTAACTGCGGTGTGAGCTGTAATCGGTTAGAATGAATGTTCTTATCACAATTGAGTTGCACATTTATACATGACTTTTTCTGAACTCGGACTTTGCCCTGAAATTCTATCTGCCCTGACACGCCAAGGTTATACTGAACCTACCCCTATTCAAGCCCAAGCAATACCAGCCGTGTTAGCTGGTAAAGATGTGATGGCCGCAGCGCAAACCGGCACCGGTAAAACCGCTGGCTTTACCTTACCGATTCTTGAAATGTTAAAGGATAATGAGCGTGCGAAAGCCAATACCGCGCGTGTACTCATTTTAACGCCGACGCGTGAATTAGCTGCGCAAGTTGGTGAAAGCGTGATGAATTATGGCGCAGGCTTGCCGCTCAATTATGCCGTGGTATTCGGTGGCGTAAAGATTAATCCGCAGATGATGAAGTTACGCAAGGGCGTCGATATTTTGGTGGCAACGCCGGGCCGATTGCTCGACCTCTACCAGCAAAACGCCATACGCTTTCCAAAACTCGAAATGCTAGTTCTTGATGAAGCTGACCGTATGCTCGATATGGGCTTCATTCATGACATTAAAAAAATCATCAAGTTACTGCCAGCGAAGCGCCAAACGTTGATGTTTTCAGCAACGTTTTCGGACGATATTCGTTCGCTTGCAAAAAGCCTAGTGAATAACCCAGTCGAAATCAGTGTCGCGCCGCCAAATGCGACCGCTGAGCGTATTGATCAAATCATGTATGCCGCGCAGAAGACTCAGAAGCCGCGCATGCTAATGCAAATTCTACGCAACCTCAATTTGCCGCAAGTGATTGTGTTTTCGCGAACCAAACACGGCGCTAATCGCTTAGTAAAACAGCTGGATGGCGACGGATTCTTAGCCGCAGCAATTCATGGTAATAAGAGCCAAGGCGCGCGCACTAAAGCTTTAGCTGACTTTAAGGCCGGCAAGGTACAAGTGTTAGTTGCGACGGACATTGCCGCCCGTGGCTTAGATATCGAAAAACTGCCGTATGTCATCAATTTTGATTTGCCGCAAGTGGCCGAAGATTACGTGCACCGTATTGGTCGTACTGGCCGCGCAGGGCAGGTTGGACACGCCATTTCGCTGGTCATGGACGAAGAGTTTAAAACACTCAAAGCCATCGAGAAACTAATTGGCCAGCCAATTGAGCGCCACAAACTTGAAGGTTTTGCCGATGTTGAATTAAATGGCAAAACACCGGTACCTAAGAAAGCGCCGCGTCCGCCACGTCGCGCTGGAAAACCACAGGGTGGTGGTGATAAAAACTCTGGTGGTGGTAAAAAGCCATCGCGTGACCGCAAGCGTCGAACTTAAACCGCTCGGTAACGATTGTGAATAACAAATACTTTGTTGTTATCGCTGCAGTTTTTATCCTTTCAGCTTGCACCACCGGCAAGCTGTTTTATATCGATAGGGCAGGCAATCGCACTCTAGGCTGCGAGGTCGAGTTCGTAGGCATGCCCAGCGTCGATAAATTTGCCGTTGAATATGCCTTAAGCCACTGCGCCAAACGTGCCGTTGAAGCCGGCCATAGTTTGGAGCAAGAACAAAAATATTTGTTAGAACTGGATACGTCAATTCCTCCAGCGCCTTGCGGCAAGGCTTGGGATCATGAACTTGCTGAAGATGAGTTCGAAGGTGGCAACCTCTCAAAGAAAGAATATGGCTATATTGTGGCGCATATCGATATGGGGTTGGCGGTTGTGAACGAGTGTTCGTCTGGATGATGTCGGCTTATTGCTACCCAACCTCATGGATTCCCATAAATCCAATCTAAACCTTGAATTAACGTGGTCGGAAATGCGGTGGCATGCTTTGCATCTTCAATGATATTAAACTTGAGCGTTACAGAGCCACCGGCTTCAGTAATAATTTTATTCTTTAATTTGGTGGCTCCGGCAACCATATCCTGCTCTGCACCAAATTGCGGACGTTCAAGGCTTCCAACTGATATATAAACTCTAATGGGGTTGATTGAATCAGTTATTTTTAAGTTCAATAAATCATGGTTATTGAACCAAATTGATGGGCTACCCAGTACATAATTAGAGAACATAGTCGGGTGTTTAAACAGTATATAAGCACCAAATAACCCACCCAATGAGTTACCTACATAGGTGCGCTCAGTAGTGCTGACTCTATAATTCGCCGCCATATATGGAAAAACCACGTCACGTATGAAAAGTGCATGCCCCTCAGCATTTCCTGTTGGCAACTTCCAGTCATCTGCGCGGCTTGGGGTATAGTCACGAATACGGCTCGATGCGCCTTTAGAGCCTTTGGAGTAGGACAGGCTGACAATAAAGGCTTCCTCCATTGCACCGCTATTCATCGGGAATCGCGTGGCTCCAGAGGCTAATTGAAAGCTATATAGGCCATCAGTCAGGTAGATAATCGGATAGATCTTATCGGTATTAGAACGGTACGAACGCGGTGTCTTAATAAAAACTGGATAAACAAGTTTACTCGCGGGGTCGGTTAACTCCACTGTCTCGCTTCTTGGGATTTCTACAGCATCCGTGGCGAAGCTTACTGGGCTGAACATGAATAGGATGAACATCCAAACTAACTTCATTGCAGATTTCCTATCAGCTTGAGCAAGGCGCTCAGAATGGTTAACGTACTTAATCAGTTTTCATTTTTGCATTCAATAAGTTTTAGTGCGAACTTTTTTAAATAAATCAATAATCTTTTACTTATGTTCGCTGAAAGTAAATAATGAATTTTTATCACCGAGGAAGCGTTAATGATTTTTCAAGTTAAATGGCAGCAACTTGCCAAACATATGACGAAACATTTGTTTGTAGTACTGTCGATTTGTTTTACGCTTCTGATGATTATTCGCTGGTTTTCTTTGTCTTTCGATGTTGTTCAGACCTTTGAACATATTGCTATTAATCAAATTCCGCTTGTGTACTTTGTTATTTTCCTTTTTAGTGCTTTTATTGGTATTTCTTTGAGTTATCTACTCAAATGCGCATATGTTGAAATTGTTGGGGACGAGATCAGTGGGCGAAATTACTGGCTCATGAAAAGACAGTTTCCCCTAAACGACATAGTGAAAGCCTACCCATTTTCGAGCAATGGCATGCCTGTTGTGGTAGTCGATGCTGGTAAAAAAGGGGAAATTTTTATTCCAGTTCATATAGAAAATTCAGAAATATTATTCGGGATTTTAGACAAATATACGTAAATGGTATATCTATTGAATCGAGGCTTATGAGCAGGAGATTATGCTAAACATGAGTGGATTAACGTCTATGTTCAAGATTATCGTATTTATTTTTTTGCTTTCGCCAATCACAGCACTCGGATGTTCTTGTTTCAGTGAAGCAAAAAATTTTGAAGACGAAATCAAGGAATATGACGCTATTTTCACTGGTGTTGCGATTGAGAAAGAGATGATTCCTGGGGATTGGAGTAATTTATATTACAAAACTAAAATGAAAGTCATGGAAGTTTGGAAAGATAAGGCTGTAACTGACTTCGTATATATTAAAACAAGCACTGAGAAAGACTCTTGTGGCGAACTAACCCCAACCATTCGTCATAAATTCATTGTATTTTCCCGCATAACGGAAGA
>NCJS01000127.1 GCA_002279005.1 Idiomarina sp. 34-48-12
GCAATCAGGCTGCGGCGACCGTCGGAACAACGAAAATAGCGACGAAAACTGGCATCGCCAGAAACCGGCTGCAATTGTTGTTGATGATACCCAGTTACCGCTTCACACCAAGCTTGCAGTTTCAGTTCTCGTTGTTCGTTCACATCACCCTCGCAGTGCACAATTATTCGCCAACTTTTTCAGCTTTCGTAAGATTCTAAAAAAACCACAGTGTAGCAAATGGCGACAGAATAAAAATTGCTTTATCATACCCTGCACATTGTGAAGGACAACCCAGGATAAAAGGCTCCATGCAAAAAATTTTTCAGACGTCATTTTGGACAGTCGCACTCAGTGTTAGTTGTGCTACTGTTCATGCGCAGCAGCCATCTCGTGCCGCGCTGTCTGAAGTTTGCCCTCTGCCTGCGCCCTTATTTACTGCGCCAATATCGCCAATCAGTGATTTGAAACCAGGTGCCATCGGCGTGCGAGCAGATCGTGCTGATATCGATTCACAATCTCAAGTCGCATCATTTTTCGGTAACGTTGAAGTTCAATTCGATCAACAACAGTTGAGAACCGAACAAGCACAAATCGACCAACTAAGCGGGAACATCAACGCAAGCGGTGCGACCCTGTTTACGGATGGTTATGTTCAAGTCTCATCGGAGAACTTTCGCTTAAATTCGGGCGAGAACCGTGCATTTCTGAGTGGCGCAGAATATCAGCTAACAGAGACCGGTGCCCATGGTAAAGCTGATATATTGTCGTTGTCACCACAGCAAGTGCTGCTTGAAGGCTCGACATTTACAACCTGCCCAAGTGATAGCCCAGTGTGGCAGATGAGCGCCAAAGAAATTTCGTTAAGCGAAGACGATGAATGGGGCGAAGCTTGGCATGCTAAGTTTGAGCTATTTGGCGTACCGGTTCTGTATCTACCTTATATAAATTTTCCAGTGACCGATGCGCGGAAATCTGGGTTCTTATTTCCAACCTTTGGCTCCTCACAAAAAAATGGGTTTGAGGTTGAAGTGCCGTATTACTTCAATATTGCGCCGAACATGGACGCAACCATTGCGCCACGTTATATGGCGGAACGCGGCACTCAAATTCAAGCGGAATTCCGTACACTGAGCGCCTCTGGAAGCGGCCAATATAACGTCGCCTATCTCGAAAAAGACAGAAGCACTGAAGATGAAGCCGCTCGCTATTTATGGCGTGTTGAACACTCACAGCGCTGGGGCAAGCATTGGCGAGGCTACGTTAACGGCACTTTTATTAGCGATGATGACTATCTAAATGATCTGGGTAGTGATTTTGCTGGTCGTGCGGATGCTCAATTGTATCGCCATGCTCAGCTCGATTATTTGAGTGATGATTGGCAAGTGACCATGCGCGCGGAAGATTTTGAGCTGCTTGGCTCTTATCGTTCGCCATATCGCACCATGCCACAAATTAAGAGCTACTATGCAGCCGATGTTGGGCTTGATCTCGATTTTTCACTATTTTCTGAAATGTCGCATTTTCAAAACCAAGATCTTAGCGCAGATACGGCAACCCGATTACACGTCGAACCCCAAGTAAGCTATCACTTAGAGCAACCTGGGTATGATTGGTTAGCCGAGCTGAGCTATGCCTACACGTATTACAACCAAGAGACTGACTTAGAACGTGGGTATACTGAAAACCCATCTCGCAGTCTGCCATCGTTTCGTTGGCGCGGTCGCGTTAACCTTGAACGCACCATTGATATTCAGCAGCAAACATACACGCACACGCTGCAACCACAAATTCAGTATTTATATACGCCATATCGCGATCAGTCTGGCATCGGCATCTACGACTCAACGTTGATGCAGGATGATTATCAAGGCTTGTTCCGCGCTCGTCGATTCTCAGGTCTTGATCGAATTGCCGACGCCAATCAGGTAACTATTGGTGCATCGTCAAGTTTATTTGACCAGCAGGCTCGAGAAGTTGCGCGCATTAGTTTTGGCCAGATTTATTACTTTGAGAACAGCGAAACGCAGCTTTTTGAGACCAGTACCGCAACCTCAGAAAGTCGCTCAGATTTGGCGCTTGAAACCCGCTTTCGAATCAATAACAACATGTACTTTAATAGTTCTATTCAATATAACCTAGAGCTAAACAGCACACGTAAGAGCCAAACCACTCTTGAGTATCGGCTCAATGAATTTAACTTGGTTCAGTTTAGTCACCGTACCGTAACCAATTTACTTGAAAATGACGTGGAACAAGTTGGCATGTTGGGTGTCGTAGAACTCAGCCCAAGTTGGCAGTTAGCGTCAAATTGGTACTATGATTTGCAAAACAGTCGTACCAACGACGCCTTCATTGCGTTACAGTACAGCGATTGTTGTTGGGCCATGCGAGTGAGTGGTTACCGTCGTATCAATCGCAATTTAGAATTGAATGCCGGTTTACCTGAAATCGGTGCGCCAGAGTTTGATAACGGTATTAGTGTACAATTCATAATAAAAGGTTTGGGAAGCGATAATCGAAGCTTACTGGATATGCTTGAGCAAAGCCTATTCGGTTACCGTCACCCGTTCCACTTAAGCAACTAGGTAGTATTCATGGGTAAAATTGTAAAAGTTTTCGTTGCAGCAACGCTGCTGTCACTAAGCATGTCGGCATGGAGTCAGCAAGTTCTCGATCGCGTTGCGGTTGTTGTCAACGAGGGCGTGGTTCTACAAAGCGAAGTTGAGCAATTGCTTCAACAAGTAAAACGCAGTGCGCAGCAAAATGGCACCGAATTGCCATCTGATCGAGTGCTTCGTATTCAAGCCATGGATCGCCTGATCTTGGCTGAACTGCAATTACAAATGGCACAGCGTATGGGCATCACCATTTCCGACACACAACTTCAGCAAGCCTTAGAAGCGATTGCCCAAGATCAGAATATGTCAGTAGACGAGTTGCGCTCATCGACAGAAGCGAGCGGCACCAACTGGGAAAATTATCGCGAATCTGTTCGCAAAGAGATGATTATCACTGAGACCCAGCGCGCCACCGTGCGTCGCCGTGTTTATGTGTCGCCACAAGAAATTGAAAACCTTGTGAACGCAATGAAGGAAATGACTGAGCAGGAAGTTGAATATCGTCTGAGTCATATCTTGGTTGGTTTTCGTGAAGGCGCAAATGCTGACGAGGTACAGTCTACTCGCGAGCGCGCAGAGCAACTGCTAGAGCGCTTACGCAATGGTGCTGACTTTTCGCAAGCAGCAATCACATCATCGTCAGGCCCACGCGCACTTGAAGGTGGTGACCTTGGCTGGATGAACATTAATGCGATGCCAACACTATTTGCTGATGCGGTTCGCGATAAAGGTAAAGGCGAGTTTATTGGTCCACTTCGCAGCGGCGTCGGTTTTCATATTTTGAAAGTCAGCGATGTCCGCGGTATTGAGCAAGTACAAGTGGATGAAGTAAAAGCACGTCATATTTTGATTACACCATCGATTATTCTCTCTGAGCGCAAAGCTCAAGAGAAGCTTGCTGGCATTCGCGAAAGTATCCTTGCCGGTGAAGTCGAGTTTGCTGACGCCGCGCGCGAGCACTCTGCCGATCCAGGCTCTGCGGCGATGGGCGGTGACCTTGGTTGGGCAGAACCTAATATTTATGCGGAAGAGTTTAAGCGTAAAGTTGAGCGGTTACCGATTGGTGAGTTAAGTGAGCCTTTTGAAACCCAGTTTGGCTGGCACATTGTTGAAGTACTTGAGCGTCGTCAACTCGATGCTACGAAGCGCAGTCAGCAAAACCGTGCTTACCAGCTATTATTTAGCCGGAAGTATCAAGAAGAGCTTGAAAACTGGCAACAAGAATTACGTGATCAAGCATACATTGAAACATTGATTCAATAAGGCAAACGATGACGGTTGCGCGAATTGCATTTACCCCAGGTGAACCGGCTGGTATCGGGCCTGATTTAATTGTCAAACTCGCGCAACACGCTTGGTCGATTGAACTTGTCGTGATTGCTGATGCATCAATGCTCACGCAACGTGCAGCGCAATTAAAGCTCCCGTTAACTATTCGCAATTATCAGTCTAATGAACCAGCTGTTGCACAAGCAGCGGGCTCATTAACGGTGTGTCATATTCCCCTCGCTGAAGACGTGGTTGTACAGCAGCTCAATAGCAACAATGCCAATTATGTTTTAGCCACGCTCGGGCGCGCCAGTCAGGGTTGTTTAAATCATGAATTTGCTGCCGTGGTTACAGGCCCAGTTCACAAAGGTGTGATCAATCAGGCAGGCATTCCATTTAGCGGGCATACCGAATTTCTCGCGCAACACAGTAAAACTTCGCGCGTGGTGATGATGTTGGCAACCGAAGGCCTACGCGTTGCGTTGGTCACAACGCACTTACCTCTTAAAGATGTGGCCGCAGCAGTCACTC
>NCJS01000128.1 GCA_002279005.1 Idiomarina sp. 34-48-12
ACGCCAGTCGCTTTTTTGAAATCGCGCATATATTGATGTACTTGTTCGGCTGTACCTGTCGCAGAATATTTCAAAGCATGATTTGCAGCCGCTAACGCCATTGGGTCCACTTTATCTTCAATATTATCGAGTGGCGCTGGTAACGGCCCCGGATTGCCCTGTCGTAACGCCATAAATTGCAGCTGCATCGAACTTTTAAGACGCTTTGCAGCTTGTTCAGTATCGGCAGCAAACACGTTTAATGCCGCAGCAATATATGGTTTCTCAAGATACGGTGACGGTTTAAAGTTAGTGATATAGGCTTCAATTGCCAGATGAAGATAATCGGGCGCGAAGTGCGAAGCAAAGGCATAAGGTAAACCCAGTTGCGCCGCAAGCTGAGCACCAAACAAGCTGGAGCCTAACAACCAAACTGGCACGTTAGAGCCTGAACCTGGTACAGCTTTAATTTGCTGATTTGGCTTCGGATCAGCCAAATAACCCAGTAACTCCTGCACGTCAGCTGGAAAAGCATCTGCGCTGTCATAAGTGCGACGCAGAGCACGTAGCGTTGCGCCATCAGTACCTGGTGCGCGCCCTAAGCCTAAATCAATTCGATTTGGATACAGCGCCGCCAAGGTGCCAAATTGCTCAGCAGCAATCAACGGCGCATGATTTGGAAGCATGATACCGCCAGCACCAATTCGAATTGTTTTTGTTTGCGAACCGATATACGCCAAGGCAACGGCAGTCGCGGCGCTGGCAATACCGGTCATATTATGATGCTCAGCCATCCAATATCGATGATATCCCCACGCCTCCACATGACGAGCGAGATCGGCGGAATTGAGTAACGACTCGCGCGCGTTACTACCTTCGATAATCGGTGCTAAATCTAAGACAGAAAGTACAGCCACAACAGCTCCTATAACTACTTCTTTGTGAGACATTTTAGTATGCTAACAAACAATTATGTAATTTCTTATAAAGGCGGATAAATATGCAGTATTGGTTGATGAAAACCGAGCCTGATGAGTGCAGCATTGATGATTTTGCCAACAATCCAAGTGATGTGATTCGCTGGGATGGTGTGCGCAATTACCAAGCACGAAACTTTATGAGAAACATGCATATAGGCGATGAAGTGTTCATCTATCATTCAAGCTGCGCCAAAATTGGTGTTGTTGGTATTGTGCGTGTTTCACGAACAGCGTACCCAGATCCGGCACAGTTCGATACCGAATCACCTTATTTTGATAGTAAAAGCACGAAAGAAAAGCCACGCTGGGATGCCGTTGATTTACAGTTCGTGCGTAAATTTCCGCAAGTGATTTCGCTGGATAAACTGAAATCACTGCCTGAGTTGACTGAAAATCCACTCGTGAAAAAGGGTAGCCGATTAAGTGTGGTGCCGTTTACAAAAGCAGAGCGAGACGCAGTTTTAGCGCTTATTTAATCACTTACAAAATTCATGGTTGCAAATGCGAATTATTATTATTTATAATTCGCACCCTCTTACATTTGTATTTATCGGGGAATATCAATGCAACCATCTCGCGTATCACTCGCACTTATCTCGATTCTAGGATTGTCAGTAACTGGCGCCCATGCCGCCGAAGTAGAAAGTACAGCAACTGAGAACCAAGAAAACATCTACGAAGTTCTGCAAATCATCGGTAGCAAAGAAGATGCACGTCAACTTGCCGGATCTAGCGCAGTGATTGACAATGAACAGCTCACCATTGAAGCAAACACAGATATCAACCAACTCTTAAAAACTGTTCCGGGTGTTTATATTCGCGAAGAAGATGGTCAAGGTCTGCGTCCAAATATTGGTATTCGTGCCGCAGCTGGCGGTCGTAGTAGTAAAGTAACCTTGATGGAAGACGGTGTGATGATCGCACCAGCACCCTACATTGCCCCTGCTGCGTACTATTTCCCTGAAGCGTATCGTATGCACACCATTGAGGTTCTCAAAGGCGCGCCATTATTACGTTACGGTCCACAAACAACTGGCGGCGTCATCAACATGATCACCACGCCAATTCCACTAGAAAATAGCGGCAAGATTGTGGCAAAAATGGGCGAATTTAATACGCAAGATATACACGCTTATTATGGCGGCCGCTCTGGCGACTTTGGTTTCTTAATTGACACCGTACAGCGCAGCAGCGCCGGCTTTAAAGATATTGATCGCAGTTCTCGCGATGCTAGTTTCGATATTGAAGATTACTTATTGAAGTTTAGCTGGACGGGCGAGCGTCAGAGCTTGTTGGCCAAAGTGCAGTATTCAGAGCAAGTATCAAACGAAACCTATGCGGGATTAACCGATGCTGATTTCGCTGAGAATCCGAACCGTCGTTATGGTTTGTCTGAAATTGATCAAATGACCAACCAGCATAACGGCTACTCGTTAACTTACACATTGGACGTTGCCGATAACTCGCGTTTGAGTGCCATTGCCTATCGCAATGAATACAAACGTGATTGGTTCAAAACCAGCACAAACTCGTTCATTAATGCTGCCAATGCTGGCGACGCCGAGGCGCAAGCCATTCTAGATGGCACCATGGATGCGCAAGATTTACGTTACACCCACGTTAACCGTGCTTACGAATCATATGGCGTTGAATTGAATATGACGACCATGCTGGCTAATCACACCCTTAACGTTGGTGTACGTGACCATAACGATACGTTAGACCGTTATCAGCCAATTGAAGTGTATGATCAAATCAACGGCAGCTTAGTGTTTGATAGCGTGATTGCCCCAACCGGCGGTGACAATCGTTTAGAAGGTGGTGATGCGCGTACGTTCTGGATCACTGACGCATGGCAAGCCTCTGCTGACTTACTCGTTAACCTCGCGTTACGCTACGAGAACGTCGAAACGTTCCGCGAACAGTTCAGCGTGCCTGACCGTTCAGTACCTGGTAGCTATCGCTCAAATACTACCAAAGAATGGTTACCGGGCGTGTCGTTTACCTATGATCTTGATGACGCATGGCAGGTATTGGCCGGTGTTCACCGCGGCTTCTCGCCAATTGGTGGTGGCGCTTCTGAAACCGACGAGCCAGAAACCAGCACGAACTATGAAGCTGGCGTACGATACACCAATGGTTGGTTTGTTGAAGCACTTGCGTTCCGTAGCGATTTTAATAACCAAGCAGAAGTTTGTTCGTTAGCTAGCCCATGTAGCAACGGCGCAACTTCAGGTACCTATGTAACCGGCGAAGCGGTGGTGCAGGGTCTTGAGTTCCAATTGGGCCATGAATTGCGCGCTGGTGAATTCAACTTCCCAGTGCACTTCAATTACACCTTTAGTGATGCCGAAATATCCGTTGATAACCCAATTACAGGCGTGGCGAAAGGCGACCGCTTAGCAGACATTCCAGAGCACACCATGAGTATGCGTCTTGGTTTAGAGCATGATTCTGGTTGGAATAACTATGTGGTTGCCAAGTACATGGACGAAACCTGCGTACGTGTTGGATGTAATCAAAATGAATCACCATTTAGTTACACTGAATCAGTATTTGTGGTTGATTTAATTAGCCGTTACCCACTGAGTCAGCAGGCAACAGTGTTCTTGAAAGTTGATAATCTGTTTGACCAACAACGCATTGTTTCACGCACACCGCACGGTGCGCGCCCGAACAAGCCACAAACAGTATCTGTTGGTTTAGAATACAGCTTCTAATAAGTGTTTCAGTTGATTGCCGGCTAGCAAGTAACTGTTAGCTGACAATTAAACTGCAATTACGACCGTTTGATTTACTTTGATACAAGGCATTATCTGCGAGCTTTAATAACGTATCCGCATTGAAGCTCGATTCTTTAATAACTGCCACACCAGCACTAATTGTCACGATTTTTTCAATCGTTTCTTCGTTTGGAATGCTAAGATTCGCCACTTCAGTACGAACTCGCTCAGCAACTTGTAAGGCTTGCTGACACGTTAAATTCGGCAGCAACATCACGAATTCTTCACCACCATAACGTGCCACCACATCGGCAGCTCGCTGCGCATGTTCTGACAGTACCTGAGCCACACGTTTCAAACATTTATCGCCGGCTGTATGACCATAGGTGTCATTAAAGGTTTTGAAGTAGTCGATATCGAAATAAATAAGTGCCAAAGACTGGTTGTTACGTTGTGCACGCGCAATTTCTTTCTGCAGCGCATCATCGAAATAACGTCGATTCGCCAACTGTGTCAGTTCATCTGTTATCGAGAGTTTTTCGAGACGCTTCATGGCTTGATTTAATTGCGCTGTACGCTCTTGCACCTTGGCATCAAGATATTGATTAAGCATCAATAATTCACGCTGCGGATCAATAAAATCTGTCAGGTTATGCGAGGTGCCCCAAATGTGAGTCACTTCGTCATCATCATTTACAATAGGTACTAA
>NCJS01000129.1 GCA_002279005.1 Idiomarina sp. 34-48-12
CAAAGTGCGCTCAGGTGATTCACTGGCACGCATTGCTTCGCGCTTCAATGTCACTATTGCCGATATTGAAAAGTGGAATCAAATTAGTAGAAGTAATTATTTGCAGCCGGGTCAACAACTCAAACTCTATGTTGACGTAACCCGGCTCAATACTCAGTCTTAATGTTTACTTGAGGAGGTCGATAAGGTCGGCCTCACTCAATATCGGCACGCCAAGTTGTTCTGCTTTTGCCAGTTTCGAGCCTGCATTGTCACCGGCAATAACCGCGGTTGTTTTCGCTGACACACTGCCAGAAACCTTGGCGCCTTTCGCTTGTAACGCTTGCTTTGCCTCATCACGGGTCATCTCTGTTAATGTACCCGTTAACACGTAAGTATTTCCAGCAAGGGTTGCTTCACTTTCCGCGAGTTTCTCGACCGCCGGCCAGGTAATACCTAACGCCAACAAATCATCAATCACTTGCTGATTATGTGGCTCTCTGAAAAATTGATAAATATGACTGGCAACCACTGAGCCCACATCGTTCACTTGTTCCAGATCTTCAAGGGTGGCACCTGAAATAATCGACAGTTCAGTAAAGTGGCTCGCTAGATTTGCAGCTGTGGCTTCGCCAACTTCACGAATGCCAAGCGCATATAAAAACCGCGGTAATGTGGTTTGTTTACTTGTAGCAATCGCGGCGACAATTTTCTCCGCTGATTTCTCGCCCATACGTGGCAGATGTGCAAGTTCCCGCACATGCAGTCGATAAAGATCCGCTGGCGACTTC
Organism: Idiomarina sp. 34-48-12; assembly: GCA_002279005.1. GTDB lineage: Bacteria > Pseudomonadota > Gammaproteobacteria > Enterobacterales > Alteromonadaceae > Pseudidiomarina. The sequence goes on from NCJS01000129.1 coordinate 771, forward strand.
ACCCAGTCTCGCTCAACCAGTTGTTCAATTAACTTATCACCCAAACCATCAATATCCATCGCTTTCCGCGACGCAAAGTGCTTGAGTGCTTCACGACGTTGCGCGGCGCATATAAGCCCGCCTGTGCAGCGTGCTACAGCCTCGCCCTCAGCACGCTCGATATGAGAGTCACAAACCGGACACTGATGCGGGAACTCAATCAATTCAGCGTTATTAGGGCGACGTTCATGAACAACTTGCACGACTTGCGGAATAACATCTCCGGCACGTCGAATAATGACAGTATCACCAATTCGAATATCCAGACGCTCTATTTCATCAGCATTATGTAATGTCGCATTCGAAACCGTCACGCCGCCAACTGCAACTGGCTCTAGGCGAGCAACAGGCGTAATTGCGCCGGTACGACCAACTTGAAAATCGACACCGCGAATCACGGTTAACTCTTCTTGAGCTGGGAATTTCCAAGCTATCGCCCAACGCGGTGCACGAGAAACAAAGCCCAAATCGTTCTGTAAAGCGATGGCATTCACTTTAAGTACAATGCCATCGATTTCGTAACGTAATTGCTCACGACGTTGCAAAATATCATGATAATAGGCGTGACAGCCTGATGCTTGCTCAACCACTTTTACTTCTTCGCTGATGGGTAAACCCCAGCTCTGTAATTGCTTTAGCCGGTCAAAATGCGTTGATGCAAGTTCGCCATCGTCACTCACAACCCCCATACTATAAGCATAAAAATGCAGCGGTCTACGAGCGGTAATACGACTGTCTAATTGGCGCAAGCTACCAGCAGCAGCATTACGTGGGTTCGCAAAGGTTTTCTCGCCGGCCGCTGCTGCTTTCTGGTTATATTGTTCAAATGCATGGGTTGGCATGAATACTTCGCCTCGCACTTCTAAGCGTTGAGGATAGTCACCTTGCAGCTGCAACGGCACATTACGAATGGTGCGTACATTGGCGGTAATATCTTCCCCTGTTTGCCCATCGCCGCGCGTTGCCGCGCGAATTAACGCGCCGTTTTCATAAAGAATACTAACTGCGGCGCCATCTAATTTCGGTTCGCAGCAAAAGGCGATATCTTGAGCACTATCAAGACGCTCAGCGACGCGCTTGGCAAAGCCATCAAACTCTTCTTCCGAAAAAGCATTATCAAGACTAAGCATTGGCGCTTCATGCGCTACCTGCGTGAAAGCATCAAGCGCTTGTCCACCGACTTTTTGAGTTGGTGAATCGGCATGCATCAAATCTGGATGTTCTTGCTCTAATTGTTGGAGTTCCCGGAATAGTCGATCGTACTCCGCATCAGGCACCGATGGTTCATCTAATTCGTAATATTCGCGATTATAACGGGTTAATAGCTCACGCAAATACGCCGCCCGTTTCGCAAGCTCCTGCGGTGCGCTAGGCGTTTCATCAAATAAATCTTTGGTCATGTTTAGTTTTGCTTAATTAATCGTTTACGTTCGAACTCACGAATACGCTGATGAATATGTTGCACAGCTTGACGCGTGAGTGGGTTACGGTGCTCATCAAGAACTTGCCCACGCCCTACTGCTGCAGCAAGTTTTACCGCCGCATTGTGCATCATATTAAATGCCTGCAACGAATTACTTTTTATTGGTAACGCTAAGAACAACGCTACGCCTTCGGTATGGAAGGTTTCGATAGCATCGATATTGAAACTACCGGGATTAAACATGTTAGCTAAACTAAAAAGCACGGGACCATTGCCGGCTGTATCAACATGACGATGGAAAATATCAAAATCGCCGAACTTAAAACCAAGCTCTGTCATTTGCTGCAGCAAAATGGCACCTTCAATATTTCCGGTAACATGCAATACGATAACCTCTTCTGGCTCTTCGGTTATGATTGGCTCATCGTCATTGCGCTCTAACGGCAAATCCATGCTTTGTTGGGTAGGCTGTGGGGCTTCATCGGTTTTATCATGGGCTTTCGAAGCAGTTTTTTGCGGCGCCTTAGACGAAGCTTCTGGCTTAGATTCAGACTTCATAGCGCGAGCTTTTACTTCCTCAGCTTCAACATTCACTTCCGGTAAATCGAGCTCGGCTTCATCATCAGTTGCGCGAATAGTCGGAGTAACCGGCTGTGGACGCTCAACACTTGGCTTTGGCGCTGCAGCAGCCTGCTTCGGTGTATCATCTGCGCGCGGTTGTTCAGTTGCGTTAGATGAGCGCTTAACTACACGCACTTCACCAATACCATCATCATCAAAATCACTTGAGCTAGCACGTTGTCGCTTTTGTTCGACAGCAGCTACACGCTCACGTTGAAGCTTTTCATTGCGACGAATTGTCCACACGCCATGCCCCACAATCGCGGCAATTAGCACTAATCCGATGATACTAAACACAATCTGCATCGTACTCATAACATGCTACTCACTTGCTTATTCGTTTTTATATTAGGACGCTTCGGTGAGCGCCACGGCTTCGTCAATATCCACTGCGACTAGCCGCGAGACGCCGGCTTCTTGCATGGTAACTCCAGCCAGATGCGACGCCATCTCCATCGCTACTTTATTATGGCTGATATAAATAAACTGAACTGTCGCGGACATTTCTTCGACAAGTCGACAGAAACGTCCAACGTTAGCATCATCCAACGGCGCATCCACTTCATCAAGTAAACAAAACGGCGCTGGATTCAATCGGAAAATCGCAAAAACTAATGATAAAGCTGTTAATGCTTTTTCACCACCAGAAAGCAGGTGAATTGTGCTGTTTTTCTTACCTGGCGGTCGTGCCATGATGGTAACCCCAGTTTCGAGTAAATCATCATCAGTTAGTTCAAGATATGCACTGCCACCGCCAAACACTTTTGGAAAGAGCTCCTGAAGTCCACTATTTACGGCATCATAAGTTGTCCGAAAACGTTGTCGGGTTTCTTTATCAATTTTACGAATGGCGGTTTCTAGCGTCTCTAGCGACGACGAAAGATCGTCATGTTGCTGATCAAGATATTCTTTTCGCTCCGCCAAAACTTCTGCTTCTTCAATCGCTGCCAAATTGATAGCGCCGAGGCGCTGAATCGCATTCTGCAAGCGTTCCAGCTCTGCTTGCCATGCCTTCTCATTGGCATCTTCTGATAATTGCTCAAGTACTGGTTTCAGCGGCTGCTGCATTTCTTGCAGCACAGCTAACACATTTCGAGTACGCTCTTGCAGTGCGGCAAGCTCCATCTGGCTACTTTGAAGTTTAATGCGAACTTTCTCAATTTGCCCCTGTACGCCTTGTGCACCGGAACTAATTTCTCGAATTTGAGCTTCTTGCTCGCTTAACTGGTTTGCCCACTCTCTGCGTTCTTCGTCAACTTGTTCGCGACGCTGAATCAGCTCTTCGAGTTGCAGCGCTAACACTTCCAGTTGTTCCTGACTATCAATATCAGGCTCGTCTATCGTCGCTAATTGCTCTTGTGCTTGCCGTTGCTGCCCTTCCACTCGACTCACCAGGGTTTGCAAATGTTGCCGCTGCGATTCAAGTTGCTGTACCTGCAGCACGAGGTCTTGATGTGCCCTCTGCGCCTGACTCAATGCATTTTGCGCTTGCTGCCGAGCCGCTTGCAGTTGAGCACGACGATCTTGCCA
>NCJS01000130.1 GCA_002279005.1 Idiomarina sp. 34-48-12
GCGATTTGGATGGTGATTTATCCAAATATTATGGTTGAATGGTACCCCAACGTACTGGTAGTCAGTACCGTATGGCCTGTGAAGAATATAGAACCATTTCGAAATTCAATATCAGGCGAAAAGAGTTCGATTGCTGTGGTAAAGCCATCAACAAGCGAAAAATCTTCATTAAATAAACTGATCTTTATGCCATCGGACAGCTCCTCAAATACCACCATGGAACCATCATCTAAAGCAAATATATTATTAATCCAGCCTTCAGATGAGTACCTGACGCCTTCGACAATCTGCCCTTGACTATCAATACAGAGCTCTTTTAGCTGTTGGTAGTTAGCATCTGAACCACCTCGATCAACCCAATACGCGCAATTGCCTTGAGACTCAAATATCACCGGGCTTACATTAGGGGATTCTTCACTCGTGTAGATGACATCAAACATATTGCTTTCTATGCGGTTCATACGCACATGGTTGACCATTAATGTTGCTATATCACCATTTTCTAAGGTCGCAATATTACTGGCTCCAGTGCCAGAGACTTGAATTTCACTCTCGACTAATCCAGATTCATTGATATTTAATAAGCTGACGCCGCCGTTGTGGCTGATAGCCAGGGAATTTTCGTAAATTGCATAGTTGCGACCACCCGGTAGCCAATAGGAGTCAAGATATTGGGCTTCGCGATCGACGATTTGGAAGGGAGACGTGCTCTCGTCTGGCTTATCTTGATTGTCGGAGCCGCATCCAGAAATCAGAACTATTGTGGAAATAAAAATTAAAATTCTTAGCATGAATAATCCCTTATACGTTTGTTGGCCACTTAACGTCGAGGCACTCGCATCGTCCTTGGCTAATAAAAATAATAACGGCAACAGTATTACCAACAATTTGTTATTTCAATGTTATTTACAATTTTAGACTAATTGTTTTCCCTATTACGATTAACTATCCGACGTCGTACACCACATTATGACATCACCAATACAACCTACTTATCGTTCACTGCTATAGTTTTACTAGTAGAGCCAAGGAGGGCAGTGATGGCAGGTAAAGCTGTTTCAATTGCGCGTGTGTTTACGCGCGCAACGCAGGGCATTGAGGCGCCGCAGGTCTCGGTGGAAGTTTGTTTGGCGGGCGGGCTACCGGGCTTTGCAGTGGTTGGTTTGCCACAAGCGGGGGTGCGTGAAGCACGTGACCGCGTACGTTCGGCGATTCTCGCCAGCGGCTATAGCTTTCCCAAAGCGACAAAAATCACAGTGAACTTAGCGCCGGCGGATTTACCCAAATACGGTGCGCGATATGACCTTGCTATTGCCATTGGTATTTTGGTGGCTGACGGACAAATCAGCGAACGTGCAGTTGCTGGTCGCGAGTTTTATGGTGAACTAACACTCAATGGCGATTTGCGTGAAGTGACGGGTATTCTTCCTGCGGTGTTACGCTGTCGCGACGAGGGGCGTGAAGCGGTAATTCCGCTCGACAATGCGGAGGAGGCTGCTGCGTTAACAGTGCAACAATGCGTTGCGGCGATTAGTTTGCGCGATGTGTTTGAGCATTTAACCAGTCCGTCGCCGTTGCCATACATTAAACCGTCAAACGAAAAACCCCAACTCACGCCGCATGGTGATATCGCCGATGTGATTGGACAAGAGCAAGCCAAACGAGCGTTGTTACTCGCGGCAAGTGGTGGTCATCATATTCTTTTTGTGGGGCCACCTGGAACTGGCAAAACCATGTTGGCGCAACGCCTACTCGGGTTGTTACCACCGCTAGATGAACGCGATGGGCTGGATGTGGCAGCCATTCGTTCGGTCAGCGGCACACTACGCAGTGCACATTGGCAGCAACGGATACTTCGTGCGCCGCACCACTCCTGCTCGGCGGCGGCGCTTGTCGGTGGGGGCTTGTCAATTCCCATAATAAATGCTAATTTCCCACAATAGGCGCTAATAAATTATTTTGAATGAACAGTCTTGAAAGGCCTGTAAATATTGGCTTTCAAAGCTCCGTCGATAATGAATAGGATTTTTAACTTGAATTTGGGTTATATTTTGCGGTTTGTTGAGCGCAAAAAAGTTAAGAGATTTTGGGTGGGAACTAAGAGTTTTTAGTTTTAAAGAGTGTTTCGCTTCGGAATAATTTGCGTTGACGGTTTGTTCTCTGCAAATGATAGTGACGTTTGACGTATTTGATTCGGTGATATTTAGGCATAAAAAAAGCCCCCATAAATTGGTATATCCAACTATCGAGGGCTTCAATTAAGTCGTAGGTATTTTTAAAGGTATCGTGATTAGTTCCACCAGACCAGCGTAATCGGTACATCGCCACCGGTGTACTCAAACTCAATGTTTACCAAGCCGCCACTATCAGCGATGGCTACAAGCGCATCACAGTCAACGTTGTCGGCGCATAAGAACTCATATTGATAAAATCCATATACGCCGGCAGATTCCTCGGTAAACGGGTTTCCGCTCAGTTCAACATTGTCGTATTTATAACTTGTGCCCAGTGCATCAGGTGTTGCTGAAAGCACCTCGACGAGTTCTGTTGAAATCCCGCTTGAACTGCCGGACGCTGCAACTTCGAGTTGCCAAACACGCAGCTCGTATGATGTTCCAAATTCGTATTCAAAACCATAAATGTCAGAGGCCACGGTGTTAACGCCGTTCTGCACTTGTGCAACAGCGTCAATGTTAATATCGGAATCTACGCCAAAGTAATGTGGTGTCGATTCTATGTTAACAATATAAGTGGGAAGCCCGTCCACCTCTGTAGAGTTATCTGAACTGCCGCAACTAACCAAAAATGTTGCTGCGATGATGATTGATAATATGTTGGCTGATTTTTTTAGTTTCATATCGTATTACTCTTTTTTTGAGCGGTTGAACTCGTGAAAGCATCAACCAAAGATTAAATAATTACAACGAAAGTAATGCGTTACAAACAAGGCGAATAATAATTAATTTTAATTACAGACGAAACTTCACTACAAATACCAGCTTTGCACGCAGACACAGCAGCATACATTTCCGACGGGAAATTATAACTATAATTTAAATTCACACCCTCATATAGCACAAATGGGTAGCTGAAATTATTATCCGAGCTCGCATATAACTTGTAAGAATCAGCGCCCGAAATTGAACTCCATGAAAGCTGACCACGACCTCTACAATATGTTGGGGTATCATTTAGGTTCGGTATATCGGAAGTGTACTTAGGTTCAAAATTTGCAACGGTAGCAGCTCTATTCGCAATAACAAGATCGTTTTCACTAATGCCAGTCACGCCAGTCGAATGGCCATTGTATGTAGTAACTGCGGAGGAGTAATAAGGAATGCGAATGCAACCTTCACAAGCGCTCCCTAAGCTATTATATGCCATTACAGTTGCGAAATCATTTTGCTTGTCAACATAACCTGCACCATAAGAGTACGAGGGCTCTTTACCATTACGAGTAAGAGTCGCAGGGTCATGATGAGCGCCAAGGTTATGGCCAAGTTCATGAGCGAAAGTTAAGCTACCGCAGCCGGGATGACGTAAAGCAGAAAACCCAGCGGCGTACGCCGCATTTACGTAGCCTAAACCACAATAATTAGCTTCCGCTTGAGTTTGCGCGACAACCAATGCAACCAAATCGGCCTTTTGCTGGGAGCGAAGCTGTCCAATTTCGTAGTTATTTCTTGCCCATTTTAAATGGTCATTTAAAACTCGGCCTATTGTACTTGGATAATTATCTAAAACGATAATGCCAGCGGGCTGGAGTGTCACATTAACACGTGCATTATTTCCCATGGCCTCGTTGGCTCGGGAGAACCAGTGACTCACTACGGTATTTACGTTCCAGCTTTCAGCTTCCGCTTGAGGGCTTACTACCACTAAAACCCTAATGATTTTAGGTAATGTTGAGCTGCTCGAAGTGGACGACTGGGTATATGACGAGCTTTCAAAACTATTAGATGTGTTTGATTCCGACGTTTCAGGTATAACGGCATCATCCTTGAGGAAGACATCAGGCATATCCTTTATCACTTTGACGGTGGATTTTCCTTGCCCATCAAAACTTAAAAACAACTCCTCACCGTTGATGTAAAAGTATGCTTCAAGCGTATCGCCTGTAGAGTATGTGTAAACTTTGTTAGCTGAGTTGCCAATTTCTTGGCCCTTTTTAACTAGAACTCCGAGTTCATTAACATTTGAGCTGAGAATCTCGAAGTGTCGTTGCTTTCCATTAAGCTTATCAATAATGAACTGCTTCTGTTTTATCATTCGTACAAAGTCAGATTTCTTAATCTGAGTTGAATCAAGATCTTCCGAGTTTGCATCGAAGGCGACAATAGAAATGAGGATTAAGAAAATTATCTTTTTAAA
>NCJS01000131.1 GCA_002279005.1 Idiomarina sp. 34-48-12
AGCGTGTCAAAGCAGCACTCTCTCACGCTGTAGGAAAATATCCAGAACATGCCTGATTGGCAAAATTGTGCTATTATCCCGCCGATTTTTAGAAAAGGAACCAACCATGAACGTCATTGAAGGCGGAATTGCCGCCCCAGGTAAAAAATTTGCGATTGTTGTTTCTCGGTTTAATCACTTTGTGGTTGATAGCCTGCTTGAAGGCGCGCTAACAACACTGAAGCACTACGGCCAAGTCAACGCCGACGATATTACAGTGGTACGAGTTCCTGGCGCTTACGAAATTCCGTTAACTGCGAAGAAGCTGGCAAAATCAGGTCGTTATGACGCAATTATAGCTGTTGGCGCAGTCATTCGCGGTGGTACGCCACACTTCGATTTCGTTGCAGGTGAAAGCAATAGCGGATTAGGTCGTGTTGCACTAGAGCATGAAATTCCGGTGGCTTTTGGCATCATTACGACCGACAGCATTGAACAAGCCATTGAGCGCAGCGGTACCAAAGCCGGAAATAAAGGCTCTGAAGCGGCATTAAGCGCACTCGAAATGGTTAACGTTCTGAGTCAAATTTAAGAGAGTTTTTCATGAAACCAGCTGCACGCCGTAAGGCAAGAAAACTTGCCGTTCAGGCTATTTACTCATGGCAATTGTCGCAGAACAGCATGAGCGATATCGAAGCCCAGTTTTTAACTGATAACGACACCAGTAAAGTAGACGTTGATTACTTTCTGGCGTTAGTTCGTGGTGTTGCTGGGCAATCATCGACTTTAGATGAAGCTCTCGAGCCATTTTTAGACCGTCCGTTTAAAGATCTCGATCAAGTTGAGCGAGCGGTATTGCGCTTGGCAGCTTATGAGCTTCGTGAGCGTTTAGACGTTCCGTACAAGGTTGCCATTAATGAAGCCATTGAATTAGCGAAAGCATTCGGCGCTGATGATAGCCATCGTTTCGTGAACGGTGTGCTTGATAAAGCCATCGATTCACTCCGTGCTGCACGACAGTAAGCGTTATTCATATGGCCTTTGGCGAATTTGATCTCATCGAAACCTATTTCACGCATCGTCTACCACAGCGCGATGATGTTGATTTAGGTATCGGTGATGATGGTGCAATTGCACGCGTTCCTGAAAACAGTGAATTAGTGATTGTTACCGATACCATGGTTGAAGGTGTTCACTTCGATCGTGAGACACCAGCTCGTGCATTAGGTCATAAAGTTGTGGCGGTTAATCTGAGTGATTTAGCCGCAATGGGGGCCGAGCCGGCATGGATTAGCCTAGCCCTAACCCTTCCTGAAATTAACGAAGATTGGCTAACCGGCTTTACCCATGGCTTGCGTGAAATTTGTGATTATTACAATTGCCAGTTAATTGGCGGCGACACCACGCAAGGGCCACTTTCGGTAACCGTTACTGCACATGGGTTTGTGCCGACAGGTAAAGCGCTGCGACGCAGTGGGGCGAAACCTGGTGATTGGATTTATGTGAGTGGCACATTTGGTGATGCAGGATTAGCTTTAGCAGCGCGTCAACATCGCCAACAGCTGAATCCGGATTACCAACGTAAGCTGACTGAACGCCTTTATTTTCCATCCCCTCGTGTTGCCTTAGGGCAATCGCTTCGAGGCATAGCCAGCAGCGCTATTGACGTCTCTGACGGCTTACTAGCCGATTTACGCCATATTTTGAAGTCATCGCACGTTGGCGCACGCGTTAGTGTTGATGAAGTACCACTTTCACTGGCACTAACTGAGAGTCTCTCAGAAGAACAAGCGTTGGCCTATGCGCTAACAAGCGGTGATGACTACGAATTGCTTTTCACTGTGCCAGAAGCTCAGCGCGGCTTATTTGACACGGTAACGGCGCATAGCCCAAGCAAACCTGTGTGCATTGGCCGCATTACTAACGAAGCTGAAGTGATTCAATTACTGCATGACGATGAACCGTGGCAACTGCCTAGCATCACTCATGGGTTTGAACACTTTCGGCCGCTAGCCGATACCTCTGCCGAGTAAACGATGAAACGTTTATTGCTGCATCCCATTCATTGCTTGGCCTTTGGTTTTGGCAGTGGACTCGCAGCAAAAGCGCCTGGAACCTTTGGTACCCTTGCCGCGATACCATTGGTATACGCAATGCAATTTACCGGCCTACTGACTTATACCATCATCACGCTGATTGCCAGTATCGGCGGTCTGTGGATATGTGGTTATACCGCCAGAACGTTGGGTGTGCATGATCACCCCGCTATTGTTTGGGACGAAATTGCCGGCTATATGATTGCCATGATCGCTCTACCATTTACTTGGTATAACGTACTTGGCGCGTTTATTCTCTTTCGCTTTTTCGACATCGTGAAGCCAGGCCCAATTGGCTGGTGTGATCGTCACTTAAAAGGCGGGGCGGGAATTATGGTGGATGACTTGCTGGCCGGTGTGGCCAGCGCTATCGTCTTACATGGTGTCCATGCGCTGCTTGATTTGAGCCTCTAAGCCTGCAGCATCAAGCATCAATTCAGCACGAATCTCTTCTTGGCTACCGTGCTTAATAAACTCATCAGGTAACCCTAAGTGCAGTATCTGTGCGGTTTTACCTTGTTGCGCTAAGTATTCGCTAACGGCGCTACCAGCTCCACCAGCAATGACATTCTCTTCAACACTCACTAGCAAATCGTGATTCGCTACTAAGGAGTCAATTAACGCTGTATCAAGCGGTTTTACGAAGCGCATATCGGCAACGCTCGCGTCAATAGCTTCAGCACAGCTCATCACGTCAGTTAAAAGCGTTCCGAAGTTTAAAATCGCGACTTTTTTGCCTTGGCGAACCATGCGTCCTTTACCAATTTCAAGCTTCTGCATTTGCTCATCCATGGCAATGCCGGTGCCATTGCCACGAGGGTAACGAACCGCTGCTGGACCTTGTTGATACATATGCCCAGTAAACAACATATTGCGACATTCATTCTCGTCGCTTGGCGTCATAATGACGAGGTTCGGCACACAACGCATGTAGCTTATGTCGAAAGCGCCTTGATGGGTTGGGCCATCTGCGCCAACAATTCCGGCACGGTCAATAGCAAACAACACCGGTAAATTCTGCAATGCGACATCATGAATCAATTGATCATAGCCGCGCTGCAAGAACGTCGAATAGATAGCCACAACTGGGTGGTAACCGCCAATGGCTAGGCCGGCACCGAAGGTCACCGCATGCTGTTCGGCAATGGCGACATCAAAGTACTGTTGTGGAAATTTCTGTGAAAACTCAACCATGCCAGAGCCTTCACGCATGGCAGGGGTAACCGCCATGAGCTTGTCATCAACACTGGCCATCTCACAAAGCCAATCGCCAAATATTTTTGAATACGAAGGGGTTGACGCTTTTTTGCTTGGTAATGAAGTTTGCGACGGGTCAAACTTCGGTACCCCGTGGTAGCCGATCGGATCTTTTTCAGCCGGCGCGTAGCCTTTGCCTTTGCGCGTGACGATATGCAAAAACTGAGGGCCTTTCAAACTGCGCATATTACGCAGCGTATCCACCAGCAAGTTCACATCATGGCCATCAATTGGGCCAATATAATTAAAACCAAGCTCTTCAAAGATAGTTCCTGGCGCCACCATGCCTTTCATGTGTTCTTCAGCACGGCTGGCTAGATGTGAAATGCCCGGCATGCCTTGCAGTAGTTTCTTGCCGCCTTCACGAATCGAGGTGTACACCTTACCGGAAAGCACCCGTGCTAAGTGGTTATTCAGGGCGCCGACGTTCTCAGAAATGGACATGTCGTTGTCGTTCAGAATCACTAACATATCGGGTTTGATATCACCGGCGTGGTTCAGTGCTTCAAACGCCATACCTGCGGTAATCGCGCCATCGCCAATAATCGAAACCACTTTCTGCTGGGTGTTATTGCGTTGTGCAGCAATAGCCATGCCCAGAGCTGCGCTAATAGAAGTACTCGAGTGACCAACACTCAGCGTGTCGTATTCACTTTCAGGACGCCACGGGAATGGGTGTAACCCGTCTTTTTGCCGAATGGTGTGCAACCGATCTTTGCGGCCGGTTAAGATTTTATGAGGGTAGGCTTGATGGCCCACGTCCCAAACTATCTGATCATGTGGTGTCGAATACACATAGTGAAGCGCTACGGTCAGTTCAACGGTACCGAGGCCTGACGCAAGGTGACCACTACTTTGGCTTACTGAGTTTAATAGAAACTCGCGCACTTCTGCACATAGCTGCGGCAACTGGCGTTCATTCAATAAACGCAAGTCTGCAGGTGTATTGATGCTGTCCAAC
>NCJS01000036.1 GCA_002279005.1 Idiomarina sp. 34-48-12
TTCGACTCAACGAATCGACGAAATCAAACAAGCGATGCGTAAACATGGTTTGCATTCAGTCTGTGAAGAAGCCTCTTGCCCTAACCTTGCTGAATGTTTCAATCACGGTACAGCAACGTTCATGATTTTAGGCGCGATTTGTACCCGTCGCTGTCCGTTTTGTGACGTCGCTCACGGGCGCCCACTTCCAGTGGACCCAGAAGAAGCGGTGAAACTCGGCGCAACCATTCGCGACATGAAAGTGAAGTATGTGGTTGTGACATCCGTTGACCGCGATGACCTACGTGATGGTGGTGCACAACACTTTGCCGACTGTATAAAAGAAATTCGTGCACAAAGCCCAGGCATTCAAGTTGAGGTGCTAGTACCGGATTTCCGTGGTCGTATGGATGTCGCACTAGAAATACTCGCTGATGAAGCACCTGACGTATTTAACCATAACCTGGAAACTGTGCCGCGCATGTATAAAGCAGCGCGTCCTGGTGCGAACTATCAATGGTCGTTAGATTTATTGCAGCGATATAAAGAAGCGCGCCCTGATGTTCGCACGAAATCGGGCTTGATGGTTGGTTTAGGTGAAACGAACGACGAGATCCTTGAGGTTATGCGTGACTTGCGCGCCCATGACGTTGATATGTTAACCATTGGCCAGTACTTACAGCCGAGCCGTCATCATTTGCCTGTGACTCGTTATGTCACGCCAGCTGAATTTGATATGTTCCGCGAAGAAGGCGAGAAAATGGGCTTTACCCACATTGCGTCTGGCCCACTGGTTCGTTCGTCTTATCATGCCGACATGCAAGCTGCTGGTAAGGAAGTGAAATGAGCATTATCATTTGGTGCTTGTTAATTGCAGGGCTATTGCCAATTGCGGCAAAAGCCCCTGTTGTGTATTTCCAAAACCGCGACAAAGGTTACGACAACCGCCATCCACGAGCTCAACAGAGTCGCTTAACTGGAGCCGGAGCGCGTGCCGTTGCTGGGCACTATAATGCCTATGAAGCGTTTCCGCTCTATGCTGCGGCCATTTTGTTGGTGCTAGTAACCGACCAAGTGACTGAGCTAAATACCACATTAGCCATTAGCTTCATTGGCTTTCGTGTCGCCTACCATATATTTTATCTCGCTAACTGGGACAAACTGCGCAGCTTAGTGTGGCTCTTTGCATTACTGTGCCCAGTGTTAATGATTGCGCAAACAGCCATTACTATGGGCGTGCAATAAGCTCGAGATAGAGCGGTGGCCACTGATTAATATCGTAATACTGCATCGGCGTCATATCTGATATTGGGCGCCATGCATATTTCCCTTCTACGGCATCACAGGTTGCAATAGCGTGCAAGCCGACCGTGTCTGCTAATGATCCTAACTGCCATTCATCCTCATTCACTGCCGTACCTAACTGTCGCCAATCATCAACCGCGAAATGCCATGGCAGCTGACGCCATAGTTGCTGTAGCTCCGCACTCGACATCTGCAACGCGTCGGTAATCACGACATTGGCACTCGCGTGATCATAGCGCCCCAAGCAGAAGTTGTTAGCAAGTTCAGGGGCCATGGCGTATTCATCGGCTAAACCGAGCCAATGACCAAGTTCATGCGCAAACAATGATAGCGATGCATCTGTTGGTAAGGTAATTTGAGTCACATCACTACTGGCTAACCCACGTTGCGCCGGCACAAAAAGAATGGAACGTGTTAACGGCTCCTCATTAGCGGAATGCCAAACGCAGCTTGCGCGTTGACGCGTGCCTGTCACATCACAACGAAGTTGTTCAGGTTGATAGCGTTGTATCGAAAAGCAGTTCACAAACTGAGCGAGGGGATGTTGGTGCCATCGGGCGAGATTTTTCAGTACTTGTTGGTCGTGGGACGTCGGTAAATAGAGAATAACTGGCGCCATAACGCCGCATTGTTGTTGGGCGACACCCGACGTTGGTGTCACCACTTTTAACGCTTTATCATGAAGATTGGTTGCGCTTACGGCATGATTAAATAGCGCTATCAAACCTGCCGCAATCATGACTCTCACAATTTTGCCGTTAATTCGTTTGAGCGTTAGCTTCTAGCGCTTGCTTACTGCGTTGCAATTCCAAGTTTGCGTAGCGATATTCCAAAAACATGAATACATTGGTACTCATGGCTAAACGAAAATAAACTGATGCTGCGGCAAAATCACCGTCTAATTGCTTTAATTTCCCGAGGTAAAAATAGGTCTCGCACATACGTTCGGCCAGGGTTTCATCAGGCTTTAAATCGCGAACAGCAAAGCCATTGAGGAAGGTCTGCTCATCAATAGCGCCAAGCATTAAGTCAACTAAACTCCAACCCCATTCGGTATTACCATACGCCACCCGACGTTTCGCTAGATTTAAGCGCGCGGCCATTGCATCTTGCTCAACTTCAGCCAGAAACAGCCAAATAACACGGTAAGGGTCATCCGGTTGCGCTTCGAAGAACTGCTGGAAGTCCTCAATTGCAAGCTCAATGCGCTCATCGTAATACGCATTGACACCACGGTTTAATACTGCATACGGATGTTCTGGCTCGAGCTCTAATACCCCATCGAACATTTCGTAGGCGTAGCTAAACTCTTCCATTTGAGTGTAATGAATACCAAGGTAATTATAGGCATCGGCCAATCGCGGGTTATATTCCAGCGCATGATTAAAGTCAATTCTTGCCAGCGTTACTAATCCGAGCGCATCATACAAAGAGCCTCGGCGATAAAGTAATTCGGCGCGACTTTCTTCGGGTAATTCTAAATCGCGAGCAACAATTTCATTCAGTTTCGCAATTTCGAGTTGATAACGAGCATCGGGCTCTTGTGGCGTGACCACAAATAAATTTGTTAACGCCGAATCTGATGATTTTCCAGTTTGCGCACACGCGCTCAATAACATCATCAGTGCAATAACCAGCCCGAAACGGATTTTCATGAACGACTACCTTGTTGTGAAATTCTTAACAGCATAATAACGTAGATTACACTAAAAGACGAAAACTGACTGTTAAGAAACATCAATAAAAAAGCTGTGTTCGGTTACCCAAACACAGCTTTTTCAATCACTAAGAACTAAACCGCTTACTCGTCGTTTGAAGACTCTTCTGAGGCTTCTTGAGCAGGTGCTTCTGCTGGCTTCTCAGCCGCATCTTTCATACTCAAACGAACGCGACCTTGACGGTCAATCTCAAGTACCTTAACTGGCACGACATCGCCAACCTTCAAGTATTCATTCACGTCATTCACACGCTCTTCTGCGATTTGTGAAATGTGAACCAAGCCATCTTTACCAGGAAGAATCGTTACGAATGCACCGAAATCAACGATACGAGCGACTTTACCTTGATAAATACGACCTACTTCGACTTCAGCAGTCAGCTCTTCAATACGAGCAATTGCTGCATCAGCAGATTCTTGGTCAGTGGCCGCGATACGAACGGTACCGTCATCATTAATTTCGATGTTGGTATTGGTACTCTCAGTTAGTTCACGAATAACTGCGCCACCTTTACCAATCACGTCACGGATCTTATCCGGGTTGATTTTGATGGTGGTGTAACGCGGTGCGTAGTTTGATAGTTCAGTACGTGCACCAGAAAGTGCATCGTCCATCACATTCAAAATGTGTAAACGCGCTGCTTTTGCCTGTGCTAATGCAATTTCCATGATTTCACGGGTGATACCGTCAATTTTGATATCCATTTGCAATGCTGTAACACCTTCCGTGCTACCGGCTACTTTAAAGTCCATGTCGCCCAAGTGATCTTCATCACCCAAGATGTCTGAAAGAACAACAAACTTGTCGCCTTCTTTCACCAAGCCCATCGCGATACCCGCGACCGATGACTTGATTGGAACACCCGCATCCATCAACGCTAACGACGCACCACAAACAGATGCCATTGAGCTAGAGCCGTTTGATTCAGTGATTTCAGAAACCACACGAATGGTGTACGGGAATTCTTCTTGTGACGGCATAACTGCCTGCACACCGCGCTTCGCTAAACGGCCGTGACCAATTTCGCGACGCTTCGGCGAGCCAACCATACCGGTTTCACCAACACAGTATGGAGGGAAGTTGTAATGCAACATGAAGCGGCTATCGGTTCGACCAGTCAAGTCGTCAATCATTTGCGCATCACGTTCAGTACCTAAGGTAGCTGTTACTAATGCTTGGGTTTCGCCACGGGTAAATACTGCAGAGCCGTGGGTACGTGGAAGCACGCCAGTCGCCATGTGCAATGCACGAACCATGTCTGGTTCACGGCCATCGATACGCTTTTCACCAGCGATGATACGACTACGTACAACGGTACTTTCCAGCGAATGGAACAAATCACCGATTTCTTTCGCATCCAACGTTTCGTCTTCAGCAACTAACTTTTCAGTGACTTCAGCTTTCAATGCTGCGATTTGCTCGTAACGCTGCGCTTTCTCAGTGATACGATAAGCATCACCAATACCTTGCTCAGCAAGTTCTTTAATCTTGTTCAGCAACGCATCATTGGTTGCTGGCGCTTGCCAGTCCCACTTCTCTTTGCCAGCTTCAGCTGCAAATTCGTTAATTGCGTTGACAACAGTTTGCATTTGGTCGTGGCCATAAACCACCGCACCTAACATGGCATCTTCAGACAATAGTTGTGCTTCAGATTCAACCATTAATACCGCGCTAGAAGTACCTGCGACAACTAAATCAAGCTTAGACGTTGCTAGTTCATCCATGGTTGGGTTAAGCACGTACTCGTCATTAACCACACCAACGCGCGCCGCACCAATTGGGCCAGCAAACGGGACACCAGAAATCGCTAACGCTGCAGAAGTACCAATCAACGCAACAATATCAGGGTTAATTTGTGGATTCACTGACACAACGGTCGCAATAACTTGTACTTCGTTATTGAAACCTTCAGGGAATAATGGACGAATTGGACGGTCGATTAAGCGTGAAGTTAATGTTTCATTTTCTGAAGGACGGCCTTCGCGCTTGAAGAAACCACCAGGGATTTTACCGGCAGCGTAAGTACGCTCTTGATAGTTCACGGTAAGTGGGAAGAAATCTTGACCTTCTTTTGCATCTTTTTTAGCGACAACGGTTACCAATACGGTGGTGTCGTCCATGCTCGCAAGTACTGCTGCTGTTGCTTGACGCGCCATCGCGCCAGTTTCTAATGTGACTGTATGTTGACCATACTGAAATTTCTTTGTAATCGGATTCACGTGTTATTTTCCTTTCTTCTTTCTCTTTAAATTCTAAAGCGCTATTAGCTACTAGATATTAGATACTAGCTAAATGCCGGCTCGCTTCTCTAATATCCAATATCTAATATCCAATATCGCTTTGATTTTTCATTAAACAAAAAAGGGGCCACAACAGGGCCCCTTTGCTCGAACAGTGCTTAGCGACGTAAACCTAGTCGCTCAATCAGGCTTGCATAGCGCTGATTGTTTTTACGCTTCAAGTAGTCCAACAACTTACGACGTTGGCTAACCATGCGTAACAGACCACGACGTGAGTGGTGATCTTTTGCGTGTTCTTTAAAGTGGCTTTGCAGCTCGTTAATGTTTGCAGTTAACAAAGCAACTTGAACCTCTGGAGAACCAGTGTCGTTTTCGCCTTGACCGTATTCTTTAACGATTTCCGCTTTTTGTGCCGCAGTTAGTGACATATCTTACTCCTGATTGTTTAAGAATGTCAGTGCCAATCACTAATTCAGCACCGACGAAATCGCTGTGGATTATACGCATGAATGCGCCCAAACGCAATGCCAACAGCGGTTAAACTCGGTTTTACAGGTTCAGAACGCGCTTCGGTGAAAGAACACCGTTTTGCCAAATGCCGATACCAAGAAATTCACCACTTTCAGCATGAAAGACCCGCCACGGCGCATTGCCTGCCGGCGCATCGATTGTCACTTTAGCTGGGTTACCGCTTTGAAAGCGCAGGGCGTTATCAGCATCTATCGAAACCGACTGAACTTGGCGAATCACACAATCATTTGGTTGTAATAGCGCATCAACAGCGGCGTAATCGTCGGCTTCACGATTTGTTTGCTCAGCAGCTTCAGTTAGCTCTGCTAGGGTTAGCATTGGCCCTTCAACACCTTCTATCCAGCTTCGGTGGAGTTCCTGGACATAGGCGCCACACCCCAAAAACTGCCCCATATCGTCAATTAGCGTACGAATATAGGTACCTTTGGAGCAAGTCACTTCCAAGGTCAGTTGAGTATTCGCCCAATCGATAAAGGTGATGCTATGAATCGTGATTTGGCGGGTTTTTCGAGGTACCTCAATACCCTGGCGTGCATACCAATATAGCGGGCGTCCTTCATGCTTCAACGCCGAATACATCGATGGTGACTGCTCTTGCGCACCAACAAAATGCGCAATGGCTTGGTCTATTTGCTCTTGTGTAAGTGACTCTATCGCGGCTTGTTCACAGCGCCATTCCACCTCACCTTCCGCATCGCTGGTAGTTGTTCTCGCACCTAACTGTGCGACAACACGATAGGTTTTATCCGCCTCTAACGCAAAGTGCGATACCTTCGTCGCTTCACCAAAGCACAATGGTAACAAACCTGTCGCTAACGGATCTAAAGCACCTGTATGCCCCGCTTTATTGGCATTAAAAAAACGCCGCACTTGCTGGAGTGCGGCGTTTGATGTGATATCACGGGGCTTATTTAACAAAATCACGCCACTAACATTGCGGCCCGATTTACGTCGTCCCATTTATTCGTCTCCGTTTGAATCCGGTTTCGTCTCAGTGCTGTTGTCAGCATTTTCGCTACGATGCGAATCACGACGAATGGCTTCGTCAACTAAACGCGACATCCGAATCCCCTCATTCAGGGAAGGGTCGTGCACAAAACGCAGTTCAGGGGTAATACGTGCTCGCACACGCTTACCTAGCAACGAGCGAATAAAGCCTGACGCATCGTTCAGCACTTTCAGTGCTGTTTTCACGTAAGCTTCATCGTCGTTAAAGAAGGTCACGAATACTTTTGCATAAGCAAGGTCACGTGACACTTCAATCTCGGATACTGTGACCATTGACACGCGTGGGTCTTTAATTTCACGCTGCAATATCATCGCGATTTCGCGTTGGTATTGCTGACCCACTCGGTCAGTACGGCTAAAGTCTTTTGCCATATTGGTTTATAGGCTCCGCTCTACTTGAACTGTTTCAAATACTTCGATTTGGTCACCAACTTTCACGTCGTTGTAGTTCTTCACGCCAATACCACATTCCATGCCGTTACGAACTTCTTGTACGTCGTCTTTAAAGCGACGTAATGAATCAAGTTCGCCTTCGAAAATAACCACGTTTTCACGAAGAACACGAATTGGTGCTGAACGCTTCACGATGCCTTCTGTAACCATACAACCGGCAATTGCGCCAATCTTCGGTGACTTAAATACATCACGAACTTCTGCCAAACCAATGATTTGTTGTTTGAACTCAGGAGAAAGCATGCCACCCATGGCCGCTTTAACTTCGTCAATCAAATCATAGATAACGCTGTAGTAGCGCAAATCAACAGCTTCTTGCTCGATCACACGTTTAGCTGATGCATCCGCACGTACGTTAAAGCCGACAACAATCGCGTTCGAAGCACTGGCCAACGATGCGTCGGTTTCTGTAATACCACCCACGCCGCTACCAATAATGTTTACCTTCACTTCATCAGTTGATAGCTTCATCAACGAGTCAGCAATCGCTTCCAAGGAACCCTGTACATCTGACTTCAATACAACGTTCAATTCTTTCACGTCGCCTTCAGCCATGTTCGCGAACATATTTTCTAGCTTCGCTTTTTGCTGCTTCGCTAGCTTAATTTCACGATATTTGCCTTGACGATAGTTTGCCACTTCGCGTGCTTTACGCTCATCTTTTACAGCCGTCGCTTCATCACCCGCCTGCGGTACACCTGATAAGCCAAGAATCTCAACTGGAATTGATGGGCCGGCTTCTTTGATATCTTGACCATTCTCATCGCGCATCGCACGAATACGACCATATTCAAGACCACAAAGAACGATATCGCCTTGGCGTAAAGTACCTTCTTGAACCAAGATAGAGGCAACTGGACCACGCCCTTTATCAAGACGCGACTCAATCACAATACCTTTAGCCATGCCGCTAGCATTAGCTTTGAGATCAAGTACTTCAGCTTGCAACAAGACGGATTCAAGCAACTGCTCAATACCTTCACCGCTATGTGCAGATACAGGTACGAACATTACGTCACCACCCCACTCTTCAGGGATAACATCACGCTGTGCTAATTCATTCTTCACGCGGTCAGGATCAGCTTCTGGCTTATCCATTTTGTTGATTGCAACCACAACTGGAACGCCTGCCGCTTTCGCGTGCTGAATCGCTTCCAATGTTTGTGGCATCACGCCATCATCGGCTGCAACAACCAAGATAACGATATCCGTTGCACTGGCACCACGAGCACGCATTGAAGTAAACGCTGCGTGACCTGGCGTATCCAAGAACGTAATCATGCCTTGGTCAGTTTCAACGTGGTATGCACCAATGTGCTGAGTAATACCACCGGCCTCACCGCTTGCTACTTTCGCTTTACGAATGTAATCAAGTAAAGACGTTTTACCGTGGTCAACGTGACCCATGACGGTAACAACTGGCGCACGTGACACTTGATGTTGATTTGTCTCTTCATCACGGTCTGCAAGAATTTCTTGCTCGAGCGCATTTTCGCTGACCAGCACCACTTTATGACCCATTTCTTCAACAACCAACGAGGCTGTTTCTTGGTCTAATACTTGGTTAATCGTGACCATCTCACCCATTTTCATCATGGTTTTGATCACTTCGCCAGCTTTCACCGCCATGCGGTTCGCCAACTCACCAACAGTGATGGTTTCACCAAGCTTCACTTCACGCTCAACCGGCGCCGCTGGTTTATTAAAACCATGCTGCAACGTTGAACGCTTAGAACCTTTACGACGTTTTTCACGACGCGGCGCTTCATCACGTTCATCATCTTTACCACGACGCTTGGTTTTATTGCGACGTGCACGACGCTCTTCACCTTCGTCTTGCTCATCTTCAGCAGCTTGTGCTGTCTGTGAGGTCGTAAAGTGAACTTCTTCCTGTTCAGCTTTTTTACGTTTGGCTTCTTCTTCTTGCCAACGCGCTTCGTTTTCTTCAGCTAAGCGACGCGCTTCTTCAGCCTGACGTGCAGCTTCTGCTTCCGCCTTTTTACGGGCTTCTTCTTCTTGTGCTTTACGTAAACGTTCAGCTTCTGCTTTGGCTTCATCAGCTTTTTTACGCTCTTCAGGCGTCATTGCCGCACGTTTTTCAGCTTCAGCTTTCGCTTTCGCTTCCGCAGCAGCTTTTGCTTCTTCTTCTTTGCGTTTTGCTTCTGCAGCTAAACGCTCTTGTTCTGCTTTTTCTTGATCCGCTTTTTGCTGTTCTTCAAGCGCAGAACGCTTCACGTAAGTACGTTTTTTGCGCACTTCAACTTGCACTGATTTACTGCGACCTGGGCCACCACCAATGCTTAACGTGCTTTTTTCTTTACGCTTCAACGTCATCTTGGCAGGCTCACTCGGACCACTACCACCATGCGATTTATTTAAATGGGCTAACAGGGCCTGTTTTTCATCTTCGTTGACACGGTCGCCTGGCTGCTTTTTCATGCCTGCTTCCGCAAACTGTTGCACCAAACGATCAACTGTCGTACCGACGTCTTTAGCTAGTTTATCCAGCGTTACTTCTTCCATAGTCTCTAGTACCCCCGTTGATCTTATTCTTCGTTACCGAACCAGCAGATATTACGTGCTTGCATAATCAGCTCGCCTGCTCGCTCTTCGGTTAACTCGTCAATTCCGGCTAAATCATCGATGCCTTGCTCAGCAAGGTCTTCCAAGGTGATGATGCCACGACTTGCGAACACATAAGCTAAATGACGATCTAAACCTTCAAGGTTTAACAACGTTTCATCTGGTTCAGCACTTTCTAATGATTCTTCGTTAGCTAATGCTTGCGTCGTTAATACGGCTTTCGCACGAGTACGCAATTCTTCAACGATATCTTCATCCATACCTTCGATATCTAATAACTCATCGACTGGTACATAAGCGATTTCTTCAAGTGTTGAGAAGCCTTCGTCGACAAGTACAGACGCAAAGTCTTCATCGATATCGAGTTTCGACGTGAACAAGTCTAAAACTTTTTGCGCTTCAGCTTGGTTCTTCTCAGTAAACTCGTCAACTGACATCACGTTTAATTGCCAACCCGTTAACTGGCTTGCCAAGCGCACGTTTTGACCCGCTTTGCCGATAGCCTGTGCCAAGTTACCTTCTTCAACCGCGATATCCATGGTGTGTGCTTCTTCGTCAACAACAATTGACGCAACTTCAGCAGGTGCCATCGCATTAATGACGAATTGCGCTGGGTTATCATCCCACAGCACGATATCAACACGCTCACCACCGAGCTCACCCGATACCGCTTGAACGCGTGCACCACGCATACCAACACACGCACCAACCGGGTCGATACGACGGTCGTTACTTTTCACGGCAATTTTTGCACGTGAACCTGGATCGCGCGCTGCACCACGAATTTCAATCATTTCTTCGCCAATTTCTGGCACTTCAATGCGGAACAACTCAATCAAAAAGTCAGGGTGTGTACGGCTGACAAATAATTGCGCGCCGCGCGCTTCTGGACGCACGTCGTATAGCAAACCACGTAAACGGTCGCCTGCGCGGAATGATTCGCGTGGTAATAACTCTTCGCGATAGATAATCGCTTCGGCGTTATTACCTAAATCAAGAATCACGTGTTCACGCGTCGCACGTTTCACGATACCGCTAACCAGCTCACCAACTTGATCTCGGTATTCATCAACCACTTTCGCACGCTCAGCTTCACGTACTTTTTGTACGATAACTTGTTTTGCTGTTTGCGTGGTAATGCGGTCAAATTCAATTGATTCGATTTGCTCTTCAACATAATCGCCGGCATTCACTGTCTCATCTTCATATTGAGCTGCAGCTAGACTAATTTCGCGATATGGGTGCTCTAACGGCTGCTCACTGTCGTCAACAACTAACCAACGACGATACGTATCAAATTCGCCGGTTTGACGATTGATACTCACGCGAACATCGATATCACCTTCGTATTTCTTTTTAGTTGCGTGCGCAAGCGCAGATTCAAGCGCCTCAAAGATTTTCTCTTTTGACACGTCTTTTTCGTTTGAAACCGCTTCTGCAACCAATAAAATTTCTTTTGCCATTGTTTTGCCTCGCCTACGCAATCCTTAGTTGAACTGAGGAACTAAATGAGCTTTCTTAATTGATGATTGCGCCACTTTTAACGTCTCACCATCAATATTGAATTCGATATAATCACCATCAACTGCGGCAATTACGCCTTTAAACTTACGCTTTCCTTGTTGCGCCATCGTCAGCTCTACGGCTGCCGTTTCGCCTAAATAATCAGCATACTGGTTGGCTTTGAAGAACGGACGTTCCATACCAGGGGACGATACTTCGAGGAAGTATTCACTATTGATCGGATCTTCAACGTCCAAAATTGCACTCACCTGATGACTCACATCAGCACAATTATCCACACTGACACCATCTTCGTGATCAATGTATACGCGTAATGTTGAGTGTTTCCCGGCGCGCACAAACTCAACACCCCATAAGGTGAAGCCTAAGGCGGCAACTGCCGGTTCTAACATGTCAAATAAACGGTCTTCCATTCGAGCCAAGTTTGCTAACTCCTAAAAACAAAAAAGGGCGTAAACGCCCAGTGTTATTGACTGCCAACTCAAACTAATACATCTCGATTAGTTTGCCGCAGCAAAGGTCACATAGTAAAAAGCCCCGAACTGCTGCGGGGCTTTTGAAACACTGGACCCTTTTGTAATTGGTTGCGGGGGCAGGATTTGAACCTACGACCTTCGGGTTATGAGCCCGACGAGCTACCAGACTGCTCCACCCCGCGTCCGAAAACGTGTCCATATTATAAGGGTTTCGACTTGAAACCGCAACCGTGGCCGGCTGCTAATTTGGTGCGGATGGCGGGACTTGAACCCGCACGCCCGAAAGCACTACCCCCTCAAGATAGCGTGTCTACCAATTCCACCACATCCGCAAAACTTGAACGCTTACAGCGTTGAATTAATTGCCGCCAGGAACGTCGCTGTCGTTCGCTGGAACAGCTGGTACTTCTTCAACCGGCACTTCAATTTCGTCAAAGTTGCTCTTGGTATCGCCGTTACCTGAAGACAGGTTACCTAGCACTAAGCTAAGAACGAAGAAAACCACAGCTAAAATTGCAGTTGTGCGGGTTAAAAAGTTACCTGAGCCGCTTGAACCGAACACGGTATTTGATGCACCAGCACCAAATGACGCGCCCATATCAGCTCCTTTACCCTGCTGGATCATAATGAAACCAATCAGAATCAAGGCAACAATTAAGTATGCAATCAATAAAATTTCGTACATAACTTATTTACTCCGGGCTTGTGCAGCGTTGCAAATCGCAACAAATTGTTCGTCGACTAAGCTTGCGCCGCCTATCAAACCACCATCAATATCAGCCTGAGCAAACAATTGCTCGGCATTGTCAGCTTTCACGCTACCACCATACAGAATCTGTAGGTTGACGCCTGAAGGCCCGAATTTTTCGCGTAACCAGTTACGAATAAAAGCATGCACTTCTTGTGCTTGTTCAGGACTCGCGGTTAACCCGGTCCCAATTGCCCAAACTGGTTCATACGCAATCACCAAACGGTCACAGTTTTTACGCTCAGCTAATGCCTCGTTTAACTGTGATGCAACCACGTTAAACGTTTGTTGCTGTTCACGTTGCTCTGCGCTCTCACCGACGCAAAGTACCACTGTCATCGTTGATTCATCGAGAATCTGATTAACTTTGGCTGCAATTCGTTGCGCATTATCGCCATAGAATTGACGACGTTCAGAGTGACCAACTAGCACCATGCTTGCACCGGCTTCTGCCAGCAACGCTAAACTGTGTTCACCTGTATGGGCGCCACTTGCGTTTTCGTTGGCATCTTGAGCACCAAGTTGGATGTTGTCGTAAAATGCTGCTTGTTGCCAAGCTGGCAGTAATACGGCAGGTGGGCATACCACCACACTCACATCTGCATGTTGCGCTGAACTGTCGCGAAGTGCTTCAGCCATGGCCGTGACCAACTGACGGTCACCGTTCATTTTCCAGTTAGCTATAACTAACGGTTGGCGTTGCATCTAAACCTCTGACTTCGTTGAGAGCGGCGAGATATTACATAACCTCGCCGCAACTTACAAGCAGTGAATGCGGAAATAATGCTTCACTGGTTAATTACTAGCCGCTTCCACTTCGCTGGCTATTTCTTCGGCGAATTTGCGTACAGTTTTCGCATCTTTGCCTTCAACCATCACGCGAATCAACGGCTCGGTACCTGACTTACGCAATAACACGCGACCGTTGTTACCTAAGGCGCGCTCAACCTCGTCAACCACCGCTTTTACCGTATCGGCTTCAAGTGGGTCTGAACCAGCATTAAATCGCACATTCACCAAGGCTTGTGGGAACTTCACAAAATTTTCCAGTAGTTCGTCCAACGTACGCCCTTCACGCTGCATTGCAGTGAGTACTTGCAAGCCAGCAATGATACCGTCACCGGTACTGTGAAACTGACGATTAATGATATGCCCAGAATTTTCACCGCCGATACGCCAATCGCGCTTCACCAGTTCTTCCATCACATAACGGTCACCGACTTTGGCGCGAACGAACGGAATACGGCGATCCGTGAAGAATTTTTCGAGTGCAAAATTACTCATTAAAGTGCCGACAATGCCGCCCTGTAACAAGCCATCTTGCTGCGCTGCGCGCGCCAGAATGTAGATAATGTCATCGCCATCAACAATCCGACCACTTGCCGTAACCATCATGATACGGTCGCCGTCGCCGTCAAGCGCAAAGCCAAGATCAGCTTTTTTCTCTAACACTTGCTCACGCAATGCGTCGAGATGAGTTGCGCCGCATTTTTCATTAATGTTGATGCCATTTGGTTCGGTTCCAATTTCCCAAATATCGGCACCTAACTCTTTCAGTACGTCTGGCGCGATGTGGTACGTTGCGCCATGCGCGCAATCCACAACAATTCGTAGCCCTTTTAGCGACAAATCCGATGGGAATACGCTTTTACAAAACTCGATATAACGCCCCGGTGCGTCATCAATGCGACTCGCACGCCCCATATTTTCCGATGGCACACAGCGAATAGGCTCATCTAAAAGACGTTCGATTTCGGCTTCGACACTATCGGGTAATTTACTACCCGAATCGGAGAAGAATTTAATCCCGTTGTCGTAATATGGGTTGTGCGATGCACTAATCACTATGCCTGCCGCTGCGCGGAAATTACGCGTCAAATATGCGACTGCAGGCGTTGGCATTGGCCCCAGAAACTCGACGCTCACGCCTGCCGATAGCAGACCGGCCTCAAGTGCTGACTCCAACATATAACCCGACAACCGAGTATCTTTACCAACTAATACACGTTGATTACCACTGGCTGACAATACGGTACCCGCTGCCCAACCAAGTTTCACAGCAAAATCTGGGGTAATCGGAAAATCACCGACGCGACCACGTACACCGTCGGTGCCAAAATACTTACGCTGACTCAAG
>NCJS01000132.1 GCA_002279005.1 Idiomarina sp. 34-48-12
TTTGCGATACTGATTGCGATTGTTTACATCGCCATTCTTTACAGCATTGCCTATCGTGGTGAACGCAAACCGCCGAATCAAATAAAACCTTATCGCTACGCGTTAGCGCAAGGCATTCACTGCACGACATGGGCGTTCTACGGCACCATTACACAGTCCGCCTATTACGGTTGGTCGGTTGCACCAACTTATGTCGGCGCTATGTTGGTGTTTCTGTTCGCTCACCGCATTCAAATGCGACTTCTGCACGTTTGTAAGCAGCAAAATCTCACCTCAATTGCCGATGTTATCAGTCATCGTTATGGCAAATCGCCAGCACTGGCTGTCACCGTTGCGCTAATTGCACTCATTGGCATTGTGCCTTACATCGCATTGCAGCTTCGGGCTGTAACCGGAAGCTTTGCCGCCGTAACAGGGCTTGCGGATAAGCCGTTGCCTTGGTTTGGAGATGTTGCCGCATTGGTTGCCCTCGCCATGATGATGTTTGCCATTTTATTCGGCACCCGGCGCATGAGTTTAGCCGAACAACATTCAGGCTTGATGGACGCGGTCGCCTTTGAATCGGTGGTGAAGCTACTTGCCTTTATGGGCGTGGGTGCGTTTGTGAGTTACGCCATGTTCGACGGCGTCGCCGATGTTTTCATACAGGCTTCTCAGTCGGCTGAAGTCACCCCTATTTTATCGGGACGCGACACCGGCGCCTTTGTTTATGTCACGCACATTTTGCTCGGTGCTGTTTCCATGTTCTGCCTGCCCCGTCAGTTCCATGTCAGCTACATTGAGAATACTGACCCTGAAGAATTGAGAACCGCGCGCTGGGCCTTTCCGCTGTATTTATTTGCTATCAATTTATTTATTTTGCCAATTGCCTTAGCAGGTCTTCTGTTAGTTCCTGAAGCGGCACAAACCGATACCTTCATGATTACCTTGTTGCTCGAAGCCGATCAACCGATGGTGACCACCGTCGCATTTATTGGCGGTCTTGCATCAGCCACGAGTATGGTCATCATTGCAACACTGGCACTGAGTATCATGATGTCGAACGATGTTGTGGTGCCATTTTGGTTAAAAGCAACCAAGCGAAAGTTGCGAAATGTCTCGTTTACGTCACAACGAATTCTGGCGATACGCCGCACCACCATTGCTATCATTATTATTCTCGCTTTCGGGTTTCATAAACTCACCGAAGCGAATTTGCCCTTAGTTAATGCCGGCCTGCTTTCACTCGCACTATTGGCGCAACTTGCTCCCGCATTACTCGGTGGTATTGTTTGGCAACGCGGTAACTATGCCGGTGCTAGCATCGGTATTGCCGCCGGCACAGCATTGTGGCTGTGGCTGTTGTTTTTACCCTCAGTACAACTGAATCGCGGGTTGTCGGATACCGAACTCAGTTTTGGCGTCCTAGTCAGCCTTGGGCTTAATCTGCTGATTTATATCGCCGTCTCGTTCGGCTTAAAATCAAACGCAGTGGAGCAACAACAACGACGTTTGTTCACCGACCCAACCGGTGGCCATGCCGAACTGTATCAACACCAACCTATTTCTTGGGGACGCTTACGGCAGCTATTAGCACGCTTCTTTGATTCGGTGGAACTTGAACGATTAAGCGAACGATTAAATCATGATTTAACCATGGATCACGCCGACGAACTCGTGCCCGGTGCCCTTCTCGCTCGCGTCGAACGCGAACTGTCGGCAGTGATTGGCAGTGCAGCCAGCCGAATTTTGTTAGATACCGTGACCCAACAACCGTCCGTACCGATTGCACAAGTGGTGACGTGGGCAAACGAAGCGTCGCAACTGTATAAATTCAACCGTGAACTCCTGCAAGCCTCGGTTGAGAATATTCCGCAGGGTATCAGCGTTATCGATCAAGATTTACGATTAGTCGCGTGGAACCATCGCTATGTCGAGGTATTTGATTACCCTGCAGGTTTCTTGCAGGCGGGTATGCCGGTCGCAGATCTTCTGCGCTACAACGCCAAGCGCGGATTGATTAATACCGACGCTGATCGTGATCTCGATGATGAAGTTGAGAAGCGTTTGAATTACTTGCGCCAAGGCAGCGCCTACCGTTATCAGCGCCAGCAAGGTAAGCATGTGATTGAACTGCAAGGTGCACCGATGCCCGGCGGCGGCTTTGTGACCACCTACACAGACATCACCGAATTGGTTGAAGCGCAGCGCGCACTAGAGAAAGTGAACCTTGAACTGGAACAACGCGTTGCCGACCGAACCGCTCAGTTGCTTGAAGCAAAGCAAGCGGAGGAGCGTGCGCATCAGAGTAAATCTCGATTTTTTGCTGCGGTGAGTCACGATTTAATGCAGCCATTTAATGCAGCCACGCTGTTTTGTGACATGTTAACGCAGCGCTTGGAGGGCGATACTGCGAAGCTATCTCGGCAAATTCAGCAATCCCTTAAAAATGCAGAAGAATTGCTCACGATGTTGCTGGAAATGACACGCCTTGAAGCCGGTAATTTACCGGTGACTCAACAGCACATAGCGCTTCATGATGTGATTCAACCGCTGGTAGAAAGCCAACGCATTATTGCCGCCGAGAAGAATCTTGAAGTGCATTATGTGGCAACGCATGCACAGCTTTACACCGACCGGAAAATGATTGGCCGAATTATTCAAAACTTGCTGTCGAACGCGGTTCGCTACACCGACAAAGGCAAAATACTCATTGGGGTGAAACGCGATGGTGATGCGGCTCAATTGAGAATTTATGATACCGGTCGCGGCATACCCGCTGACCAACGCGATAAAATATTCCGTGAGTTCCACCAAGTTAATCACCACGGCGATAACCCCGGATTGGGATTAGGTTTAGCGATTGTTGAGCGGATGTGCCGTTTACTCGGAATCCCCCTTTCGCTTGAATCAACGGTGGACAAAGGCACGTTATTCACCCTGACCCTTAATCAAGTAACCTGGCGCAAATCAGTACCTTCGGCACCTAGACAGCAAGCAATGACTTCGGAGCGATTCTTAGAAAACACGCTTGTTTGGTTACTCGACAACGATGCACAAGTGCTTCAAGCGATGCAGCAATTGTTTACTCATTGGGGTGCTGAGGTTGTTGTTGCTACCAGTCGCGAGCAACTGTCATGGCACAGCCGCCAACCCGATTTACTGGTATTTGATTACCACCTAGATAATCAGGACACAGGAATTGCGGTACTTGAGGCGGTTCGCGAGCATTTTAATGACGCCAATATAGCGGCAATTATCAATTCCGCAGATCCTGATGAGACCGTACGTGAACAAGTGATTGCTAAATCCGCATTGTTCACGCCAAAACCGATTAAAACTGCGGCATTAAAGCGCCTGATTAAGCGTCTGTTGCGTCGTTAAATTCACTCGCATTGAGCATTTGTTTGAAGATAATGCCCGCTTGTGTCCGGTTAATTACGTTGAGTTTTCGCAAAATAGCCGAAACGTGCTGTTTAATCGTGGTTTCTTGAACATTCAATTCAAAAGCGATTTGTTTGTTCAACAGCCCATCGGCAAGGCATTCAAGAACGCGAAATTGCTGCGGCGTAAGTTGTTCTAATCGCTGCGCAAAATCAAGATGTTGCTGTGGTGTTTCGGCTTCAACCGCGTCACGCAAATGCTCCGGTAGCCACGTATCACCCGCCAATACGGTATGCACCGCCCGTTGTAACTCAGCTAATGGCATCGATTTCGGAATATAAGCGCTAGCACCAAATGCCATGGCCTGCCGAATGGTTTGTAGCTGTTCATTGGCTGAAACTATCACCACAAGAATGTCAGGGTAGCGGCTTCGCAGTGAAGTAAGCCCAGTCAAACCGCGATTACCTGGCATGGTTAAATCTAACAATACCAATTCAACTTGCGGTTGCTGTTCAATGGCGTCAATTAGTTGGTCAAACGAGGCAACTTCCAGAATTGGAGCTTCGAGAGTTTCGAGTAAAGCTTGTTTTAAGGCTGCTCGAAATAATGGATGATCATCTGCAATAATTGCGCGCGCCATGCTTGAACCTATGGAATTTTTTACTGAAGTAGCCATGCTAGCGCGTCCGCAAAGAAAAGTCAGTGGTTACCTGCCCTATCCGCAGGTAACCACCGAGTGGGGTCTAATTAAAACTTATACCCCACAGCCAGGGAAACGGTACGAGGGTCACCGTAATAACCGACAACTGCATCGTCGCCGA
>NCJS01000133.1 GCA_002279005.1 Idiomarina sp. 34-48-12
GATTGGAGAAAATCATGGCTTTAGAGCGCACCTTATCAATCATCAAGCCAGACGCAGTTGGCAAAAACGTCATCGGCGCAATCTACAACCGCTTTGAAACTGCGGGTTTCCGTATTGTTGCAGCAAAAATGATGCACTTAAGCACTGAGCAAGCAGAAGGCTTCTACGCTGAACACAAAGAGCGTCCATTCTTCCGCGCTTTGGTTGACTTCATGACTTCTGGTCCAATCATGGTGCAAGTACTTGAAGGCGAAGACGCAGTAAAACGTCACCGCGACATCATGGGTGCAACTAACCCAGCTGACGCATTGGCAGGAACGTTGCGCGCAGACTATGCTGTATCTATTGATGAGAATGCGGTTCACGGTTCTGATGCGTTAGAATCAGCGGCACGCGAAATTGCTTACTTCTTCACTGAAGAAGAACTCTGCGCCCGCACTCGCTAAAAGTAAAAGCGTTGTTCGTTATTCGTTAGTCGAGCGCGACGCTTGTCGTTAAACCCGACTACGAATAACGAATAACCAGTAACGAACAACGCCGTTAAGGTTTTATATGAATGCTGTAGACAAGAAAGTGAACTTACTCGACTTGAACCGCCAAGGTATGCGCGCGTTCTTCAATGAGTTGGGTGAAAAACCATTTCGCGCCGACCAGGTGATGAAGTGGGTGTATCACTATTGCGTCGACGACTTTGATCAAATGACCAATCTCAACAAGGTCTTGCGAGAGAAGCTCAAGCAGGTTGCCGAAATTCGTGCGCCTGAAGTGCGTATGCAGCAGCAATCATCTGACGGTACCATCAAGTTTGCGATGACCTTATTCGATGGTCAGGATGTGGAAACCGTATGGATTCCCGATCGTGATCGTGCCACCTTGTGCGTGAGCTCACAGGTGGGTTGTGCACTGGAGTGCACGTTCTGTTCAACCGCGCAGCAAGGCTTTAACCGTAACCTGAAAGTTGCGGAAATTATCGGCCAAGTATGGCGTGTGAACAAACTGCTTGGCGCCTTTGGCGACACCGGCGTGAAAGCTGTGACGAACGTGGTGATGATGGGCATGGGTGAACCATTGCTTAACCTGAACAACGTGGTGCCAGCAATGGATTTGATGCTTGATGACAATGCCTTCGGGTTATCTAAACGTCGCGTAACGCTCAGTACTTCAGGTGTTGTGCCAGCGCTTTACAAGCTCAAAGAAGAAATTGATGTGGCTTTAGCGATTTCATTGCACGCACCGAACGATGAGCTGCGTAACGAAATTGTGCCAATCAATAAAAAGTACAATATTCAAGAATTTCTAAAAGCGAGCCGCGATTATATCGATGGCAGCAAAGCCAACAAAAACATCACCATTGAGTATGTGATGCTTGATCACATTAACGACTCGATGGAGCAGGCGGCGGAGCTTGCTGAGCTTCTGAAAGATACGCCGTGCAAGATCAACCTCATTCCGTTTAATCCATTCCCAGGTTCAGACTATGGCCGATCGAGCAATTCGCGAATCGATCGTTTCGCCAAAGTGCTGATGGAAAAGGGCTACATTGTGGTGGTTCGTCGTACCCGTGGCGACGACATTGATGCCGCGTGCGGCCAGCTGGTGGGTGATGTCATTGACCGTACCAAGCGCATTCTGAAAAAGCAGCAAGCGCAGCGCGGTGGCGACGGCATTCAAATTAAAGCGGTTTAATTGCACTTTAATTGCACCAAATACCCCTGCTTAAGACAAACTTAACACGGCTTTGACGCCGCATCGCTTGATCTACCGCTGATAAAGGTTAAGATAGCTTTCTTTACAGGGGGATTTACATGCGGATACTACTGCTTGTGCTGTTCATCGCGCTCATCACGACTGGGTGTGTCAGTCAACGCACAGTTGATGGTAAGCAACAGCCTGCTCAACAATTCAATGCAGAAGAGGCGTCGCGCACGCGGCTTGCCTTGGGTTTGCAATATTTACGCAGTGGTAATTTTGAGCAAGCGAAAGCGAATTTAGAACGCGCCCGTGAATATACCCCTGAAAATGCCGACGTCTACACCGGCCTTGCCTATTATTATCAGCAAGTTCGCGATTTCAAAAGCGCCGAAGCACACTACCGCAAAGCCATTGATTTAAAACCAAAAGATGGCGACAACTATAATAATCTTGGTGTATTACTTTGTGGTCAGCAGCGCTATAATGACGCCGACCAAATGTTCCGCAAAGCCGTCGCGCAACCAGGTTATTTTAAAGTTGCCAGCACATACGAAAATGCGGGGCGATGCGCTGCTGAACAAGGCGACCTCGCTAATGCTGATCGATATTATGAATTGGCGCTGAACCACAGTGGTGGCGGCGTGAATGTTCTAGAAAATTATGCCTCCTTGTTACTGCAGCAAAAACGCTATGACAAGGCAGCAACCATGATAGAACGCCGTAGCAATTACCCCCAGTTGTCGGCGCAATATTTGTGGTTAGAAGTGCAGTTAGCCCATGCCCAGAACCAGAAGAATAAACGGCAGCAGTTTGGCGATCTGCTGGTACAGCGCTTTCCTGCATCGCAGCAAGCGACTGATTATCTCAAACTTATTAAATAGCGATACCCCATGGCACAAGACAAAGACTTAATTGAAGAAAATGAAGAGCAGGCTGAGCCACAGCCAGAGCCGTACACTGGTGAAACCCCTGGTCAAATTTTTCGTGAAGCACGTGAAGCCAAAGGCTTAAGCACGCAACAAGTCGCCGATAACTTACGTCTGCGTAAGATTGTGGTTGAATACATGGAGGCGGATGATTACGACAAGTTATCGTCGCCAACTTATGTGCGCGGTTATTTGCGTTCACTCAGTAAAGCGCTCGACGTCAACGAAGCCCGTGTATTTGAAGCTTATAGTAAAATGGGTTTTGGCGAAGTACCGCCAAGCACCATTACGATGCAGAGCTTCTCGAAGCGTAAGGTGCGCGAGCGTAACGACAATCGCTTGATGCTCATTAGCTACCTGATTATCGCCATTGTGATTGCCATGGCCGTGGTGTGGTGGTGGCAAGACAGCAACGCCGGCAATATGTTTGCGAATGGCAACGGCAATAATGGTGCCAGTCAGCAAATCACCGAACGCCAACCTGCGCGTCGCTCAGAAACCCAAGTACGCGAGCAGTTGCAAAGCCCAGCAGATGATGTCCAACAGAGTACAACCGAAGCTGGCGCCGATACCAATAACAGCAGCCCAGTCGTCACCACAGACGACAACGAACCAGAATCGCCAGTGGTTACCGAAGAGCCAGAGCCAACCACGCGCACCGAAACCCGTACAGCAGATAGCACTGATGCCGAAGTTGTCGCTGACACCAGCCGCGAAGCCCCGGTGGTCACCGAAAGTCGCGCTGCACGAGATAACGAAACGACAACCCCTTCTTCAACCTCAGCCAGCCTCGTGATGGAATTCACAGGCGCCTGCTGGATCAAAGTTACCGACGGCACCGGCACTGATATCGCCATTGGCGTGAAAGAAGCGGGCTATAGAATGCCGCTGACGGGCGAGCCACCATTTGATATCATTTTATGCAAACCAGAATTCGTCGAATTGACGTATAATGGTGAACCGGTTGATTTGAGCAATTATCGCCGCAACCGCAGCGTAACCATGACCCTTGAGTAAGAACAACGACGATATTAGCTATTGGATATTAGATATTAAAACAAGGCTGACTTTTGCTAATATCCAATATCTAATAGCTAATATCGCACTAAGGTTTTAACACAATGCATTTAAACCCGATCAAACGTCGACCTTCTCGCCGTATTTACGTTGGTAACGTGCCGATTGGCGATGGTGCACCGATTGCCGTGCAATCGATGACCAACACCGAGACCACCGACGTGGCTGCCACGGTCAAGCAGATTCAAGCCATTGCCAATGCCGGTGCTGACTTGGTGCGGGTGAGTGTGCCGACGATGGATGCTGCTGAAGCATTCAAATTCATCAAACAGCAAAGTCCAATTCCACTCGTGGCCGATATTCACTTTGACTATCGCATTGCCTTGAAAGTAGCCGAATACGGTGTCGATTGTCTGCGAATTAACCCAGGCAACATCGGTAACGAGCAGCGTATTCGCGCGGTGGTTGATGCTGCACGAGATCGTGGTATTCCAATTCGTATTGGTGTGAA
>NCJS01000134.1 GCA_002279005.1 Idiomarina sp. 34-48-12
CGCATCATGAGGCGGCAGGGCAATGAGTGCCGACACAAGCATGGCTGCAAACACAGGTCTGATACTGGTGGTCGCGATATGTGGCGGTGACCTGCACGATTTCATGAATTGGGATAAACCAATTCTGACCGATTCAGGGGGCTTCCAAGTATTCAGCCTGGGTGAACTTCGCAAAATTACCGAAGAGGGCGTGACCTTCCGCTCGCCAATTAATGGCGAGAAAATTCTTCTCACTCCTGAGAAGTCGATGGAAGTGCAGCGCGACCTAGGTTCAGACATCGTGATGATTTTCGACGAATGTACGCCGTATCCTGCAACACAAGCTGAAGCGCGCTCGTCAATGGAATTGTCGTTGCGCTGGGCGGAACGTTCAAAAACCGCACATGGTGATAACCCTTCGGCATTGTTTGGCATCATCCAAGGTGGCATGTACGAAGAATTGCGTACCATCTCGCTTGAGGGACTAACGGATATCGGTTTTGACGGTTATGCTATCGGCGGCTTGTCGGTGGGGGAACCAAAAGAAGATATGATGCGAATCTTAGATCATATCGCGCCAGAAATGCCGATTGATAAACCACGTTACTTGATGGGCGTTGGTAAACCAGAAGATTTAGTGGAAGCCGTGCGTCGCGGTGTTGATATGTTTGACTGTGTGATGCCAACACGCAATGCGCGTAACGGTCATCTCTTTGTCAGCAACGGTGTGGTGAAAATCCGCAATGCGGTTCATCGGACCGATACTGGGCCGCTTGATCCTGAATGTGATTGCTACACCTGCAAAAATTATTCTCGTGCTTACTTGCATCACTTAGACCGTTCTAATGAGATGCTTGGTGGTCGCTTGAATACCATTCATAACCTGCATTTTTACCAGAAGGTTATGCAAGATTTGCGCGATGCCATTGATAACGATCGCTTAGAAGCGCATGTCGCTGAGTTTTATGCCAAACGTGGCATGGAAGTACCCGCGCTTAAATAGCGCGGGCAATATCGATAATGTATGGCTTGATGCCGGCGAAGAAGAATTCGACGGCAATCAACATCACAATTAATCCCATCAACCGCATTAAAATCTTACTACCACTGCGGCCAAGCCGCGCCATCAATTGACGACCAGTCGCTAATACAAAGGCTGTGAGAATACACACCGCAATGATTGCCGCGAACAAGCTAATTGTATTCGACGTTGCTGGGCTTTCTTGAATAAACAAGATCACCATGGTGATGGCACCAGGCCCTGCAACCATTGGTATGCCAATTGGTGTGACCGCGACATCCGACCCAAAATCACTTTCAGTTTCGCCATCAACACGCTTTGGTACGGTACGACCGCGTAGCATCTCAAAGCCCATCACAAAGAATAAAATACCGCCAGCCACTCGCAGACCGTTCACAGAGATATTAAAGAAGCTAAAAATTGCCTCACCCACTAAAGCAAAAACACAAAGGGCGATACAAGCCGTAATCGCGGCACGCATTGCGACCCAACGCGCCGCCTTGGGTGCCATCGCTTCGGTGAGTGCGATATAAATTGGCACAGCAGCAATAGGGTTAATCATGGTGAATAATGACGTGAATTGAAATAGAAAGGTATCCAACATGACAAGCTCCAAGAAGAAGTAAGAGTGTATAGTTTACAAACTAATTGGTAGAACTGCATGATTTTTAAATTAAATTAGACAAATCTTAAGTTATGCGTCAGTTGCCGTCGCATAGTTGTGAGAGAATGCTCGGCGAGCTGGCACTGAAAGTTGGTTCATCACGCTTTTGGAAGTGTCGCTGCACCCCAATGTGAGCCTGTTCAGCCTGTCTCGCAGTGGCGGCACTTCCTTCCCAAATGATAGTGATTAAAATTGATCTTAGGCTTTACATCAGGATCTGAACTCGCTACAATTCAGCACCAAATTTAATCGTGGTGGTTAATTTTTAACCAGATTTATTCATCCACAGTTGATTCAACTAATTCAACAACAGAATTTTCATTGAGGTGAGATTTTAATGCCAGTTGTTAAAGTAAAAGAAAACGAGCCGTTTGACGTAGCTCTGCGTCGCTTTAAGCGCTCTTGCGAGAAAGCAGGTGTATTATCAGAAGTTCGTCGTCGTGAATTCTACGAGAAACCAACTTCTGAGCGTAAGCGCAAGAAAGCAGCTGCGGTTAAGCGTCACGCGAAAAAATTGTCGCGTGAAAATGCACGTCGCACTCGTCTGTACTAAGTAACTGGTACCGTAGCGGCACAGCCGATAGCGGTGTCACTACAGCACAGACCTCGAAGAGCCGGAATGAGTTTGACTCAGTCCGGCTTTTTCATATCTGGCTTGCACCAAACGCCAGTCAGAGTACAATCAAAACCACAATTCTAGCGTCGCAATTCCATTATCATTAAGTGCACAGGCAGGCCATGGCAGGTTTAATTCCTAAAAGCTTTATTCACGATCTCATTGAACGAGCTGATGTGGTAGAGATTGTTGATAGCCGCGTACCACTCAAAAAAGCTGGTCGTAATTATCAAGCCTGTTGCCCCTTTCATAATGAAAAGTCACCGAGCTTCACCGTAGCCCCTGATAAGCAGTTTTATCATTGCTTTGGGTGTGGTGAGCACGGCAATGCGCTCGATTTCTTGATGAAATTTGATGGCCTTGAATTTCCTGAAGCGATTGAAGAACTCGCGCATATGCTTGGCCTTGAAGTGCCGCGCGAAACGTCAACAAATCCAGCTGCCGATGCGCGCAAGCGTGCGCAAGAGTCCAGCGACTACGAACAAATGGAACGCGCCACTAAGTTTTTTGCGCACCAGTTACGTCATCACACCAACTCAAAACGTGTCATCGATTATTTGAAAGGGCGCGGTTTGAGTGGCGATATTGTGAAACAGTTTCAAATTGGCTATGCCCCTGATGGTTGGGATGGCATTTTGAACGCGTTAGGATCAGACCAACGATCAAAACAGCAGTTAGTTGATCTGAAACTGGTGAATCAAAACGAGCAGGGGCGTTTTTACGACTTTTTCCGCGATCGGGTGATGTTCCCGATTCGAGATCGACGAGGACGCGTCGTCGGCTTTGGTGGGCGTATTCTTGAAGGCGACGGCCCGAAGTATTTGAACTCGCCAGAAACCCGTATTTTCCATAAAGGGCGTGAGCTCTACGGCTTTTATGAAGCACGGCAAGCCAACCGTGAGCTCGAACAAGTTGTCATTGTTGAAGGCTACATGGATGTTGTGGCGTTAGCACAAGCTGGCATCAGCTTTGCTGTTGCGTCGCTTGGCACCGCAACGACAACGGAACAGTTACAAATGTTATTTCGCGCCACGCGCAAAGTCGTGTGCTGTTACGACGGTGATCGAGCCGGTCGCGATGCCGCTTGGCGAGCCTTGGAAAATGCCTTGCCGTTACTCAATGACGGTATTGAGCTGAGCTTCTTGTTCTTACCCGATGGTGAAGACCCCGATACGCTTGTTCGCAAAGAGGGTGCAGAAGCGTTTACCCAGCGCCTACAAAACGCCCAAAGCTTCACCGATTACTTCTTCGCGCACCTCACCGAAACCATTGATGTACAGACGGATGCTGGTAAGTCATTGTTGCTGAAGCAAGTGAAACCGCTTATCGAACGTATTGCGAGTGATTTTTACCGCGAAACACTGATGGAGCGCCTCGCACGATTACTGCGTCGAGAAACCTCACAATTGGAAGCGCAGATTAAAGCGCCGACACGCGCCAAACCTGAGCAATCAACGCTGAAGATGACGCCGATGCGCCGAGCTATCGGGCTATTGGTGCAGCACCCAGAAATCGGCCGCGAAATTCCATTGCACACCGAGTTAAGTGCGTTGAAGCAACCCGGTATCGACTTGTTATTGAAGTTGCACGAGCAAACGCACGCGCAGTCATTAACCTCGGCACAAATATTGGAGCTGTGGCGCGGCGAGCCAGAAGAAAAAGCGCTGCGTCAATTGGCGCGCTGGGAGCATCATCTCGATGCCGAAAAAGCCGTGCACGAGTTCTTTGGTATCTTTGCTTACTTCATTGATATGTTCGTTGAACAACGGGCGAATGAGCTGCTTGAGAAAGAGCGGACCGCTCCGTTGAATAAAACCGAGAAACAAGAATACCTCACCTTATTGCAGTATTTGAAAGATCGTGAAA
>NCJS01000005.1 GCA_002279005.1 Idiomarina sp. 34-48-12
ATTAAGGCGGGGCGCGACGCTTGGCTGCATATTCAAGATAACGGCCTTAGCGCAGATGATATTGGTTTATTGTTAGGCGCTTCCGGTGGTCCTAAGTGGTTTGTTTTGCAGGGTATTGATCGTTATTTGTTCGGCGACTTCTTTGCACA
Organism: Idiomarina sp. 34-48-12; assembly: GCA_002279005.1. Classification (GTDB taxonomy): domain Bacteria; phylum Pseudomonadota; class Gammaproteobacteria; order Enterobacterales; family Alteromonadaceae; genus Pseudidiomarina. The sequence goes on from NCJS01000005.1 coordinate 150, forward strand.
ACGCACCAAGCCGCTAGATATGCTCGGTACGTCAGCTGGTGCTTGGCGTTTTGCCAGTCTCGGTCAGGCGGATCCGGTCGCGGCAAGCGATTTATTTTGCCAGCTGTATCGTCAACAAACCTATAGCGCGAAACCCGATGTGCGCGAAATTACCGATGAAGCTATCAAGCTGCTGCATGAATATGTGCCTGATGCTGCGGTGACCGATGTGCTGCAACAAGAGCAATACCGACATCATTGGATTGTCACGCGGTGTCGCGGCTTGACCGCTAAAAATGGGCGCCGCCAAGTTGCTGGATTACTTGGTTCTGCCGCTGCCAATGCCATGAGTCGTCGTCATTTGGGGCGTTTTTATGACCGCGTGATTATGCACCACCCGCAATCAACGGTTGATTTTGCCAAAGGTTGGCAAGATATTCCGACTTATACAGTGCCGCTAACTACCGATAATTTTAAGCAAGCGTTATTGGCAACCGGTTCGATACCGATGGTGCTAGAAGGGGTAACGGATATCGCTGGGGCTCCGCCTGGCATGTATCGTGACGGTGGTATTACCGATTATCACTTTGATCTTGATTTGAGTGCGGTCAATGGTTTGGTTTTATATCCACACTTTTACCATCAAGTTGTGCCAGGTTGGTTTGATAAAAGTCTGAAATGGCGTCGCACACGCGGCAAACAGTGGCCGAATGTGATCCTTATGTCGCCATCGCCCGAATTTATTGCGTCATTACCGTATGGCAAAATTCCGGACCGTACCGATTTCGCCAAGCTAAGCGTCGAAGACCGCTTCAAATATTGGCAACAAGCCGTTGATCATGGTCACCGCATGGCTGATCAGCTGCGTGAGTGGATAGAGTCCGGCGAAATTCGTCAAAAAGTTCAATTGTGGACATAATTGTGGACATTATTGTGAACATTATTGTGAACATAAGGGAGTAGCAAGCATGCGTTTTCAAGGTAGTCCTAAGTTTAGTCATGCACAAACCGATAAAATTGGCGTACTCATTACCAACCTTGGTACTCCTGATGAACCAACGACGCCAGCGTTACGCCGTTATTTACGTGAGTTTTTGTCTGATCCGAGAGTGGTTGAAGTACCACGGTTACTGTGGTGGTTGATTTTAAATGGGGTGATTTTACGCATTCGCCCGCGACGCTCCGCAGCTGCTTACAAAACCGTGTGGACAGAACGCGGCTCGCCACTACTATTTCATACTCAAGATCAGCATCAAGCTTTGAAAGCAAAGTTAGCTGAGCGTTATGGTGACGATGTGGTGGTTGAATATGCGATGCGCTACGGTAACCCATCGATTGCTTCAGGCTTACAAAAATTGTTTGACGCTGGTGCACGCAAGCTCGTGGTCTTGCCGCTTTACCCACAGTATTCGGCGGCAACAACAGGGTCGACGTTTGATGCCATAAGCCAAGACTTCAATAAACGCCGTTGGTTGCCTGATTTTCGCTTTGTTGGGCATTATCATGATGAGCCGAAGTACATTGCGGCAGTGGTTGATAGCATCAGAAAATTCTGGGAGACCCACGGTAAACCAGAGAAGCTCATTTTAAGTTATCACGGTGTGCCGCTGCGTTATTTGCATGAGGGTGACCCATATCACTGTGAATGTCATAAAACGTCGCGCTTAATAGCCGAGCAATTAGGCCTTGAAAAACATGAGTATATGACCACCTTCCAATCACGCTTTGGTCGCGAAGAGTGGCTACAACCCTATACCGATGCTACTTTAAAAGCATTGCCTGAACAGGGGATTAAACGGATTCATGTTGTGTGCCCTGGATTCAGTGCGGATTGTTTAGAAACGATTGAAGAAATTGGCGAAGAGAACCGCGAATACTTTATGGAAGCGGGCGGAAAGGACTATGCTTATATTCCGGCATTGAACGCGCAGCCAGCCCATATTGATGCGTTAGCCGATATCATCGATAAACAATTACATGGTTGGCAATTGACTCACGACGAAGCGCAACGCGCTGAACTCGCCAAAACATTAGAGGCGAAACATGAGTGATAAAGAAGACAAAACTGACAATGAGAAAACGGAACACGAGCGTGAGCGCGTGTTTCAAATTTCTGCAAATCGCGGTCGTTCACGGCACAAATTGCGTTATGTAGAGAGCTCCCTCAGTGATACTGGTGACTGTCGCTTGTGTGTAGGAGCGCTTAGCCCTGATGATGAACTGACCGAAACAACTGATGCTGTTGATGACAAAAACAAGGACGCTACCGATCAACCATGACCCAAGTGCCTGAAGGCCAATTTTCTAATGCGATTAATCCGTTATTAGCAAAGCATCCTGATCAAAGCGGGGTGGTGCCTTTGATCAACGCTCGCGAAGCCTTTGCGGCGCGAATTGTTCTAGCGCGCCAAGCGCAATTCACTCTCGATATCCAATATTACATATGGCGCAATGATCGCACCGGTACGTTGATGTTTGAGGCCTTGCATGAGGCGGCGGAACGAGGTGTTAAGGTGCGATTGTTACTTGATGACCACAATACTGCCGGTTTAGATGCCGTGCTGATAGGCCTGCAAAGCCACCCCAATATCGATATTCGTCTTTATAATCCGTTGAAACTGCGTTGTCCGAGATTTATTAATTATCTATTTGATTTCACTCGGGTTAATCGACGCATGCATAACAAAGCCTTGATCGCTGATCAACAGGTGCTCATTAGTGGGGGGCGTAATATTGGTGATGAATATTTTGGCGCTCATGATGACGTGGTTTTTGCGGATCTTGATGCCTTGATGATTGGTCCAGTTGCACAACAGGCGCAACTGGAATTTGAAAAATATTGGAATAGTGCATCCGCGGTGCCGCTAGCCCAACTGTTCACTCTGACAAAGCCGCAAAGCTTAACTGCGCTGGAGCAACGCGCCAGTGTCATTGAAGCCGATCCGAGCGCGCGTCACTATATTGAGGCCATTCGTAAATTGCCATTTGTGCAAGACTTTTTAACCCAAAAATTAGAGTTTGTCTGGGCTAAAGTCACGTTGATGTCAGATAGCCCGACCAAAACCTTAGGGCTAGCGCAACAGCAGCACTTGCTGGCCTATCAACTGCAGCAAGCAATTGGTCATCCTGAACAATGTGTGAAACTGGTTTCGCCTTATTTTGTACCGACAAAAACCGGTGTAGCACTGTTGAGCGAGTTAGCGGCGACGGGTGTCGATATCACGATTTTGACCAACTCGTTAGAAGCGACCGATGTGGCCGTTGTTCATGCAGGTTACGCTAAGTGGCGTAAGGCGTTAATAACCGCTGGTATTAAGTTGTATGAAGTGCAAAAAGTATCGCCCTTAGCGCGCAAACAAGAACGCAAGTTACGTCGTCAACGCTTGAAAGGTAAGGAACGCTTCGGTAGCTCTGCTTCAAGTTTGCATGCCAAAACGTTTAGCGTGGATAAAGAACGGGTATTTTTGGGGTCATTTAATTTTGACCCGCGCTCGATTGAGCTCAATACTGAACTTGGATTTATCATTCATAGTGGCGTGTTGGCGCGGAAAATCGACCAAGCGTTCCAACAAACAGTACCTAATTATGCGTATCGCGTTGACCTTGATGAACAGGATAAACTCTATTGGGAAGAGCGGTTAGGTCCACGAATAACTCGCTATCGCTCTGAACCTGGCGTATCGTGGTGGCGTCGGTTAGGCATGAGAACGCTGGCATTATTGCCCATTGATTGGTTACTTTAGTCGCTACAACTTCAAGGCCAGCAAACAAGGAGTCGTCTATGCATTTAACCTTTCTAGGCGGTTGTGAAACGGTTACTGGTTCTAAATATCTTCTTGAAACAGACACCACACGAGTACTGGTCGATTGCGGGTTGTTCCAAGGCTACAAGTGGCTGCGCCGACGCAATTGGCAACCATTACCGCTAGGTATTCAAAATGTGGATGCGATTGTTCTTACTCATGCGCACCTTGACCATTCAGGGTTTATTCCGGTGCTATACAAACATGGCTATCGCGGATCTGTTTTTACCCATCATGCTACTGCTCGGTTATGCGGATTGTTGTGGCCTGATAGTGGCAAGATACAAGAAGAAGACGCGAAGTTTTATAGCCGCCATAAACTCAGTCGTCACGAAAATCCTGAGCCACTATATGACGAAGCGACCGCTGAAGCCGCGTTGAAACTTCTACAACCGATCGATTTTAAACACCAATTTGCGGTCGGCGATATCGAATTTTCACTCCATCCAATGGGCCATATTCTTGGTGCTGCCAGTGTTGTTGCTGAGCATAAAGGAAAACGAATCGGGTTTAGTGGTGATATTGGACGCCCTCACGATATCTTGATGAAGCCACCAGAGCCAATGCCGTCTGTAGATATTCTGTTGGTTGAATCAACCTATGGCGATCGTCGTCATGAAGTGGAAGATGCATGGCAACAACTGGCTGATGTGGTGAATGAAACCGCCTCGAGTGGTGGTGTATTGCTTATCCCAAGTTTTGCGGTGGGGCGAGCTCAATTACTGCAACACATGTTAGTGACATTAATGGCCGAGCGAAAAATACCGCGCATGCCCATTTTCCTTGATAGCCCAATGGCAATTAAAGCCTCAGATATTTATGGCGACTATCATCAATTTCATCGACTCAGCGCTGAGCAATGCCAAGCTGCGGAGCAGCAGGTGATTTATACACCGCATGTGGAAGATTCGAAGGCGATTGCCAAGCAACATGGCCCACATATCATTATTGCAGGCAGTGGCATGGCGACCGGTGGACGCATACTTCATCACTTTAAACATTGGTTAGGCGACCACCGTGCAACAGTATTGTTTTCTGGTCACCAAGCTGGAGGCACCCGTGGCGCGAAAATGGAGCAGGGCGTTGAACGTATTAAAGTGCATGGAGAGTGGTTACCGGTGAAAGCCCGTATTCGCCGGCTAGATGGGTTATCTGGTCATGCTGATTACCAAGAGATTGGTGATTGGTTGCATAGCTCACCGTTACCACCTGACCTACAAGTTTATTTAGTTCACGGTGAGCCAGATTCGCTGGAAGCGATGTCAGATTTTCTCAAACAAACCACATCGTATGATGTGAATATTGCTGATTACATGGGCGTGATTCACTTTTAATTTGAGTCAGCAATTCTCGTTACACAAATACCATCACAATGGCGGCGGTGAGTGCCGCCATGATCACGTTCAATACCATGCCTTCGCGCACCATCATTTTAATGGTGAGACGCTCTGAGGCGAACACAATGGAGTTAGGTGGTGTTGCCACTGGCAAACAAAACGCACAACTACAAGCGATGGCTGCAGGGATCATGAGCAATTCTGGAGGCAGCTCAAGTGCACTAGCCGCGGCGGCTAATACCGGCATGAGAAGTGTTGCTGTGGCGGTATTTGAAGTCACTTCAGTCAATAGGCTAACCGAAATAGCTAACAGGAATACCAAAAGCCATGTCGGCAAGCCAGCTAGACCAACCAAACCATCGCCGATAATTTGACTTAAACCGCTACTGACGAAACCTTGCGCCAGGGCGATACCACCAGCGAACAACAGCAAAATACCCCATGGAATAGCCACTGCGTCGCGCCACTCCAATAATGGAATGCCATCTTTATCGTGCCAAATAAATAGTGCAAGTACGCCCATGAATGCAACGGTGGCATCACCCATGGTGCCAAGCCCCAAAGCCCCCGACCAGCCCCCGAATGGCGCTGTGCGGGTCATCCACAACACAATGACGGCGCCAAATATTAGCAGGACACGTTTTTCAGCACTGCGAACCGGTCCGCTTTCTGCTATTTCTAAATGAGTTTCAGAGGTTAAACCTCGAGTAAGCCACCACGCCATCACTGGAATACCAAAAATCACCAGCGGTAAACCAATTTGCATCCAGCGCATGAAGCCAAAGCTGGAGCCGGTATAACTCTCGTACACCGATGCAAAAATTAAATTAGGTGGGGTTCCAATCAGTGTCGCTATACCTCCAACCGACGCTGAGTAAGCCAGCCCGAGTAGCAAGGCACGCTGAAATTTGTGATCCGGACTAGCATCAGCGAGCGCTAATGCAACCGGTAATAAAGCAAGTACTGCTGCCGTATTTGAGATCCACATCGATAAAAACGCAGTAGCTATCATAAAGGCAAAGATCATTCGGCGGGCGCTGCTATTGCCAAGTTTACGGACTAAACTCAAAGCAATTCGCTTGTGTACGCCGCTTAATTCAACCGCTTTGGCAAGCATAAATGCCGCCATAAATAATAAAATGATTGGGTTACCAAGAGCTGCCGACACCTCGTTAACACTGGCGATACCGCCCAGCGGTAAAAGCACAAAAGGTAATAAGGAAGTGGCTGGTAGCGAGATGGTTTCGGTAATCCACCACCAAGCAACCCAAACCGTCGTTGCTAGCGTCCACGCAGCTGCAGTTGGCATGTTAAAAATATAATGAGCCATAAAATAAGAGACAACAGCGGTGGCAGGACCAGCAATACGATGAAACATAGTTAGAAGTGCTCCAGATAGTTTCAAAATAGGCTATCAGAGTTGTGGCAAATTTGAAATTTATCCCCTTACAGCATAGGGTTAAATAACTAAAGCAAAAGGAGAGAGTACGCATGTCGAACACAAAGGCGAAATGGAACTCCGCAATATTAGTGCCGGTTTTTATACCAGCCGTTGCCGTGATTGCGTTGTTGGTTATTGGAACTTTGAGTAGTCCGGAGCTTGCCGGAGAACTATTTAGTGATGTCTTAGCATGGATCACCACGGATTTTGGTTGGTTCTACATGTTGGCGGTTGCCATCTTTCTGGTTTTTATTGTGGTGGTTGCTATTTCCAAGTGGGGACGGATCAAATTAGGGCCCGATCATGCTGAACCCGAATATAGTTTCCCAGCTTGGTTTGCCATGTTATTTTCCGCTGGTTACGGTATTGCTTTGTTATTCTTTGGTGTAGCGGAGCCTGTATTGCATTACGCCAGCCCACCGGTTGGTGCTGCGCAAACAGTTGATTCTGCGAAGCAAGCGATGCAAATTGCCTATTTCCATTGGGGCTTTCATATCTGGGCTATTTACGGCCTTGTCGGTCTTGTTTTAGCGTACTTCTCGTTCCGACATGGTTTGCCATTGTCGATGCGCTCAACACTTTATCCAATGATCGGTGAAAAGATTCATGGTCCTGCCGGGCACGCCGTCGATACGTTTGCCATTTTAGGTACCATGTTTGGTATTGCCACCACGCTTGGTTTATCAGTGATTCAAATCAACGCGGGTTTAAACTATTTGTGGCCAGATATTCCAATCAGTACCACCGTACAGTTAATCGCCATTGCGGTGATCACCGTGTTTGCGATTATGTCGGTGGTTGCCGGCTTAGATAAAGGGGTGAAGCGCCTGTCCTATGTGAATATGGTACTGGTTCTGTTTATTCTCCTGTTCGTATTTTTTGCAGGCCCAACGGTTCATATCTTAGAAACCTATTTGCAGAATACCGGTTCCTATTTGAATAACATTGTCGAGCGTACCTTCAATCTCCAAGCCTATTCGCGCAGTGACTGGATTGGTAACTGGACGCTATTTATTTTTGGCTGGACTATCGCTTGGGCGCCATTTGTTGGTCTCTTTATTGCAAAAATCAGCCGTGGCCGAACCATTCGTCAGTTTGTGTTCGGTGTCATGTTCGTGCCGACAATGTTCACATTCTTCTGGTTTAGTGTATTTGGCGATACCGCGCTGAACATGATTATGAATGAAGGCTACACAACCTTAATTACTGAAGTACAGAATGACGAAGCCATCGCTTTGTTTAAACTTTATGAGCGTCTGCCGTGGACCAATATTTTGTCATTCGCAACGGTCATACTAATTATCACCTTTTTCGTCACCTCGTCTGACTCAGGCTCGTTGGTAATCGACTCGCTCGCATCGGGTGGAATTACCGAAACACCGGTTTGGCAACGTGTATTTTGGGCCAGTGCGGAAGGTGTCGTCGCCGGCGTGTTGCTGTTAGCTGGTGGATTAGGCGCGCTACAGACCGCATCGATTGCCAGTGCGCTACCGTTTGCTGTGATCATTCTTATTGCGGCATTTGGTATGTGGCGAGCTCTGGTGATAGAAGGGCATCAGTACGCGAGTTTAAAAACCGCCATGCGTACCCATCGTCGTGGTGTTCACGCCGGGCCGGCTTATTGGAAGAAACGCCTAGCTGGCGTGGTAGATTTCCCACGCCAAACAGAAGTGCGTGAATTTGTTGAGCATACGGTGATGGAATGCCTTGGCGATGTAGCGAAAGAGCTTGGTAGCAAGAAATGGGAAACCGAAGCAGCATTTGATGCGGAACATGTTCGAGCGATACTGACTATTCGTCGTCAAGACGAAGTGGATTTCAGTTATGAGGTACGTATGCGTGCTTATCAACGTCCGCAATTTGCGATGACTGACAAGCGCGACAAACGCGAAACCGAGTATTACCGTGCGGAAGTGTTCTTACGCCAAGGCGGTCAAGCTTATGACCTATATGGCTATGAACCGAATGACATCATTAACGATGTGATTAACCAGTTCGAGAACTACCTGCAGTTTATGCACATTTCACCTGGTAGTTTACCGTGGGATCTCGAACAACATGATGACGACCTGAAATAAATAATTAAATCAGGTCGCTGTTTTGTAGAAAGATAAGTAAATCGGCCAGTGGCATTGGGCGAGCAAAGTAAAACCCTTGCCCATAGCCACAGCCGAATTGCTTCAGCAATGTAATTTGGTCGGTCGTTTCAACACCCTCAGCAATCACCTCAAGCCCAACCTGTTGAGCCATATTAATAATACCCTGCGTGATGGCTTGATCACTCGAAGAGTGCTCGAGTTCCTTAATAAACGCGCGATCAATCTTCAATTTAGTGACCGGTAAGGTCTTCAAATAACTTAAGCCCGAAAAGCCCGTGCCAAAGTCATCAATGGCGACACGAATACCGCGCTCGCGCAGGCGCTCAAGTACGTTAATGGCGTTGTTGGTATTCTCCATCAAAATACTTTCGGTAAGTTCCAGTTCTAAACGGTCAGGCGGCGTGTGTGTCTCGTTTAGAACTTGCTCAATTTGTTCAAAGAAATTAGCGCGGTGGAACTGTAACGCCGATAAGTTCACAGCGACACGCTGTATGCCAGCCGCGTGCAACTTCTGCATATCGGTACAGGCTTGTTTAAGTGCCCATGCTCCGGCAGGAATAATTTGCCCTGTTGCTTCGGCGAGCGGAATAAATTCAACCGGCGAAATGGTCGTACCGTCCTCTAGAGACCAGCGCATGAGCGCCTCAACCGAAACAATTTTGCCAGTAGTAAAATCAATAATAGGTTGATAGAAAAGCTTTAACGAATCGCTATCGATAGCCTGTTGTAATTGGCTACGTAAAATAATGTCGGAAGCCGACATCGATTTGCGTTGTTGACTATAGAATTGCCAATGATTTCGACCTTGCTGCTTTGCCTGCGCCATAGCAACATCAGCTTGTTGAATTAAACTCATCGCATCTTTGTCGGCCGGCTTATAAACGGTGACACCGATACTCGCGGTTAAGTAGATTTTTTGATTACCCACGGTGTATGGTTCATCAATAAAATCTAAAACATGTGCGACTAACCCTTCGAGCTGCGGCATGGTTTGACAACGGTTGGTCGCCAGTACAAATTCGTCACCACTAAAGCGTGCGAGAATATCTGGTTGCTTAATATGACTTTGCAGTCGGGCAGCTACTTGCTGCAAAATTTCGTCGCCAACTCGTAAACCGAGACTGTCATTCACCGGCTTAAAACCATCGATATCGATAAACAATACAGCCAGCAATTGCTCTGTTGGCGTCGCTTGTTGTTGCTGAATTAACTCAGTTAATTCACCCTCAAAGGCAGCTCGGTTGTAAAGGCCAGTCAAACTATCATGACGAGCTTGATAGCTAAGTTGTTCTTCTTGCTCTTTAACTTGAGTAATATCGCGACCAATCCCGAAAGTACCCAAAACCTCACCACCAATAATAATTGGAAGATTGGTAATATCGAACACTTTGATGCTCTTTGTGCGATAGGTAATCACGTTTGCTTCGTAGCGTTTGCTCTGACCCTTTTGAATAATTCCGGTAAATATCGGAAGTATTCGAGCAAACTCCGTTTCATCTAAAAATTCATTGAAGTGCATATCAAGTAACTGCTCACGGTCAACTTCCACTTGTTCGCAGAAAGCGTCGTTAACGTGAGTAAATTTACCCGCACAATCAAGTGAAAATACTGGGTCGGGATGCTGGCTAAATAAGCTACGGTATCGTTGCTCGTTAATTGATCGCTCTTGGCGTTGTTTGCGCAGGTGCCGTTGCGTCAAGGCAATTTTATGGCTGTGGTGACGTAACGCACGATTTTGTTCAAACATGAGAACAAATGCGAGACTGAACAATAATCCTAAACTAACGATTGCCGTACGCATATTAGCGGCGTATGAGAGATCCCTAAAATTATAGAGAGTCGCGTTGAGCGTGAGCTCAGGTCCATGAGGTATCGGCAGTATCGTTGAGGCCAAAGCCAATTCATTCGCATGTGCTGGTTTATGATCTTCGAAGCTTCGCTCAACTTGGTCTGAAAGTTTTGTATAAACCATGATGCTATCGTTGGTGAGACGTGTGGCCGGATTCATCATTTGATTAAGATTAAATACCGCTAGCAAATAGCGCATATCATCAACCACATCGGCAATTGGCAAAATCATCACAGCGACTGCCGGCGTTTCAGATTGCATAAATTGAAGCTCTGGAATGACAAAGTTGATGTCGATATGATGCTGCGTTAACCAGTTTTGCACTTGGGGTATCGCCATAACTTCCAAGCTTGGCATACGACTGTCGGGGCGATCTTCAGTCCACAGAGTTTGCTTGTTGGTGTCGAGGGCAGATAGACTTAGCAAGTGTGGAATATCGCGGAGGTACGCTTGTACGTCTGAACGTCTGTCAAACTGAAAATCTTTCTTAGCAGCTTGTTCCCAGCGCTCGGTCATTCGTCGCATCAGTTGAACGTTAACCATCGCCATCGTACTTCGCGCGTTAGCTAATCGCACCACCTCTCTTTCAGCTTGTTGTTGAATTTCTTTCAGGCTGGAGTAACCCATAAAATACCAAGCCGAACTGGTTAAGAACACAGCTATAAAGCCAATCGTCATGGCCTGTTTGCCCGGAAATGCGGAGGCAAATCGTTCTTGCCGTGAGAGCAAACTATAGCTGACACCTAAAAACAGTAATAATACTGCAGCGATGCTGGTGATATCTGGATGCGGGCCAAGCAACATAAACCCATTCGGGTTAATGTGTATAACCAGCATAATGATTGCGGCGAGGGTGACTAGGGCAGACGTAACCCGCATCCAAATGCGTTGAATAGGGTGTTTCGGATTCATTGCGAGCATGACACCCAGCACAATAAACAACAAGATCATAGGCGGGTAGAGTGCCGCTTCATACTCAGCTAACCACGGCATAAATAGAATATCATGCAAGCTGGTGTTAACTAATAAACTATGTAGCGCTGCAACAATAATGATGCCGCTGCCCAGCCATTGAAGTAGGCGGCGTTTAAATAATAGCCCTGCGGTAGCCAGACTAATAGCGATACAAATCAGTGATGAATTGTTCGAAAGCATGCGCTCGAACAAACTTTGCGGCTCAACTATCGCATTCATGACGAGGCCGAGTGCACCTATCGTGAAGGTAGCCACTAGTGTTGTGAATAGCGTTGCCGAAACAACAAAAGGGTTGATCCGTATTTTCGACAAGAGACTTCGTGCCTTACATTATTAATTATTATGAAGCCACTATATGAGAGTTTTTATTGCAGCGTCAACAGGCATCGTAGTGCATCAGTAAGCGGTGTTGGTTCGGTCCCATAAAATTGTCAATTTGTTCAATATCTTTGAAGCCCAATGCGCGGTACAAATGAATGGCGCCTTGGTTGTTCGGCGATACTGTCAGTGCAATCTTTGAAAACGGTGTAGGTGACGTGGTGACTTGATCTAACAGCGCTTGCATAAGCTGCCGACCAATACCTTCACCACGGGCGGTATCGGCAACTAACAGTGACATGATCCAGAGTGTTTTTTCGGTACCTGGTGCAGCAAGAACATAACCCACAACAGCTGTATCGCGTTCAGCGACGAGCAACCATTCTGGCCATTGTGCTATTGCTTGGTAAAACAGCGGAGCAGGATAGCCCTCATCAGCATAAGTACTGAGTTCGAGGGCCGCAAGCTGCTCAACATGGTTAGCAAGGGCAGGGCGAATGACGACTGTCATTAACGCGTAAACTGTACGCTAAACGTAACTGGGACGCTGTAATCTATACGTGCTAGACCAGCAATTTCGCGTAGTTTGTCGATACCAGCGACCAGCTTAAATGCTTTTGTATCTATGACAATCGGCTGCGTTGTCGTGGCTAAAAAGCGGTCTTCTGCCAAACGAGTCACCTGCAAATAACTGCTGACGCTATTTGATTCACCAGCAATATAAACTTGGGTTTCGACGACCAAAGGAACGCTTTCGCCAACGGGCATTGCCAATAGCACGTTGTCTTCTAGTTTCGCTGTCGCGGTGACCACTGAATACTCGGTTGACTGGAATAAGTGCTCGAGCATGCGCTCATTACGAATTGGAATTTGGGTATCCAAACTCACCACTGGAATTTCAATACTGACTTGGTTGTCTTCCCAACTACCTTGTAACTCAGTAAAGCGATGTGTTTCAGCAACGTGATCATTTTTCACGGAAACAAAATTGAGTACTGAATTTTCACTATCCAGTTGCCAGGTATCAGCGTGTGCACTCACGGCAAAAAATGCTGCTGAACAAAGTCCTGTAAACAAAAATTTTTTAATAGACATGCAGTTACTCCTCTTGTTGAACTGTAAACGATAGCATATACGTCATTTTTACTCGAGAGACTGACGGAATATTTACCAAACTGATGTAAGATATTAGTCATAAATATTAAATACCTGCTAGGTCAATTTATGTATACGGATACACTGACAAATTTGTTTAACGAATTTCAATTTTCGGAGCAATTATTGCGCCCTATTATCGCGACGCTTATTCTCGTTACCGCGATTGTGATTATTCGTGCCATCTTGTCAAAGTTTATCCGCAAGAGCGTACGATCCACTGACTTGCGTCGTCGTTGGTTTGTACAAACACGCAATGTGTTGCTGTTGCTGATGGTGGTTGGCCTAATGCTGATTTGGGCTGAAGAACTACGCACGCTAGCGCTCGGTATTGTTGCTATTGCCGTGGCCTTTGTGGTGGCAACCAAAGAACTCATCATGTGTTTAACCGGTAGTTTAGTGAAGTCGGGTGGTAGTGCGTTTAGTATCGGTGATCGTATTCAAATTAAAGACTTCCGTGGCGACGTGATTGACCAGAACTTGTTAACCACAACGATATTAGAAGTAGGGCCTGGCAAGCATTCTCATCAACGTACCGGTAGAATGGTGGCAATACCAAATTCTTTATTTGTCTCTGAGCCAGTGGTGAATGAAAGTTATACCCACGATTTTGTGCTGCATGTTTTTACCGTGCCATTTAAGCGCGAAGATAACTGGCATGCTGCCCAGCAAGCATTGCTCGAATCGGCAAACCGACATAGTGCTGACTATATTGAACAGGCGCGTCGCTATATGCAGCGGATGAGTGATCATCGAGGCATTGATGTGCCATCGGCTGACCCTCGTGTCACCATTTCAGTGCCAGCTGCTGGTGAAATCCATTTAATCGTGCGATTCCCCTGCAAATCAGGAATGCGGAGTTTCATGGAGCAATCGATTCTAAATGATGTGTTCCAACACAATGACTTCACGCCAATAACCAAACAGACTCGTGCCGAGATAGCCGAGCAATAACGTCTAGCTTCATCAGATAAAACACGCTTACTAGCGAATGTTATATTGCCTTTCGCTCGAGAGATTCCTATTCTATGTAAAGTCGATTTACATATTAAAGTGTTTATAGAATGTTATCTATCTCCCGATAGATACTACAGGGATAGGTGGTCAGGAAGGGATTCCTTTTATCCACGACGTAATGTGAGGGGCAAATTTGCGCGCAATCTGTGTTGTGATTATCAGTGCTAGTTGCTATTTTTTGATAAGCTGTAGCGAGCTGAGCCCGTCATGCGATGCTGCGCAAGCCAAGCGTGAAGTGCGTCAATCTGTAGCTACTCAACTACCCAGCCATGTTGAGATAAAGCTTATTGGAATCAACACACTACGAACAAACTTTGCAACAGGCGAAGTCTTATGTTCGGCAAAATTAGAGTTAAACGATGCCTATACCAGCACTTATATGATGCGTTCGGTGGGCTACATGGTGCAGTACGATAAACAGCACCAATTAAAAGTTACGGTGTTTTAATGACTCGTATGGTTTGGTTGAATTCATCAACAGCCACAGGGCGCCCAAATAAATAACCTTGGTAGGTATGGCAACCTAACTGCATCAAAAACTGACGTTGTTCCGGCTCTTCAACACCTTCGGCAATTACTGAAAGATTTAAACTCTTAGCTAATTGAATGATTGCTTGAACAATCGATGCCGTTGACTTCTGATGCAGCATTTCACGCACGAACTGAACGTCTATCTTCAACGTTTCAAACGGCAATTCAGCGAGATATAAAAGAGAAGAGTAACCCGTACCGAAATCGTCAATGGCGAACTGCACGCCAACTTCAGTGAGTTCGTGCATTTTCGTAGCCACAATTTCAATATCGTGCAGCATGAGGCTCTCGGTTATTTCAAGCTTTAGGTTCTGCGCATTGATGCCATAGCGCTGTATTGCACTGCACAGTTTGTCGACAAAGTCAGGTTGTTGAAATTGCCGTCCACTGACGTTGATTGCAAGAGTTAGTGATGCCGTATCAACGCCAAGACTCCAGTTCCTCAAAATTTCGCAGGCCTGCTCGATAATCCAATCGCCAATCTCAATAATGAGTCCCGAATCTTCGGCAATAGGAATGAATTCTGCCGGTGAAATCCATCCTTGTTCTGGGTGATACCAGCGTAGTAAAGCTTCCGCACCAAACACGGCGGCAAACATTGCGGTGTAGTGCATGCCACTAATCGCAACGGCAATTAAGGCTGCTGAAATAACACGACTCAATATACGTTTGACTTCAGTATCTCGTGACCATTGGTTCATGGCACGATAGGTCAACATGGCAATCACACCAAGCGCTATGGTTACGCCGATAGAGATCAAGAACCAGTTCACGTTATAAAGCAATATGCCGTTAAACTGCATCGCCGCCATGCCAACATAATGCATTGCGCCAATGCCTATGCCCAACACCAAACCAGCAATAACCGTTGTGGATACTGGTGCCGTGTATGGCGCTCTTTTATTGTGATTTTTCGATCGTAAAAGCCTGTGGTATCAACATAGTACGGGAAAATACAACAGACAGTTTAAAAAAATAAATTGTCGACAATAAGTTATTTGAGATACTTGGAATTGGCACTAAATGAGCGTATCATTCGCTTAATTCATAAAATATGTCGACAATCATGACTGATTCACCACAAAGCCCATTATGGCGGTCTCCCGTCACTTCATCTGACCGACTTCTGCTGGAAATGCAGCGGACCATCGTGGAAGGTGAAATCGCATCTGGGAGTAAGATTAGCGAGCCTGAACTAGCGCGTAAATTCAACGTTAGTCGAGCACCGCTGCGTGAGGCCATGGCGAGACTAGAACGCTGCCATTTAATTGAACGCATTCCAAATGCTGGCGCACGGGTGGTGAAGTTATCAACCGAAGGCCTTCGTGCGTTGTATCAAATTCGCGAAGAGTTGGAAGGGTTAGCTTGTCGACTGGCTGCGGAAAATATGGATGAGCAGGAGATTGAACAATTACGCGGCCTGCTCGACCAACATTTAAACTCTCAGCGCGTGCGTGAAGGCGAGAGCTATTATCAAGAAGCTGGCGATTTAGATTTTCATTACCGAATTATCCTCGGCAGTAAAAACCCATATCTGATTAATATGCTGTGCGACGAACTTTATTTCCTTGTACGCATGTACCGTGTTCAGCTCGGTATGAACGGCCCGCGCGTTTCGCGAGCCTTCGATGAGCACAAAGCAATTATCAATGCCATTGCCAATCGCGATGGCGAATTGGCGGATCTGTTGATGCGCCGCCACATTGCCGCCTCGCGCGGTAATATCGAATTAAAACTGCAACAATTGGGGAAGTAACATGACACAAGTTCACAGTGCGGGTGCAAAATTCCGCCAAGCTATTGCTGACAATAAGCCACTGCAAATTGTCGGAACCATTAACGCTTATACTGCAATGATGGCTGAGCGTGTAGGTCACCAAGCGCTATACTTGTCTGGTGCAGGTGTTGCGAATGCATCGTTTGGTTTGCCTGATTTGGGCATGACCTCATTAAACGACGTATGTGAAGATATTCGCCGCATCACTGGCGCGACTGATGTGCCATTGTTGGTGGACGCTGATACCGGTTGGGGCGGGGCATTCAACATTGCCCGCACCGTTAAAGAAATGACTCGCGCTGGCGCTGCAGGCTTCCATATTGAAGACCAAGTAGCTCAGAAGCGTTGCGGCCATCGCCCGAACAAAGAAATTGTCTCGCAAGCCGAAATGGTTGATCGTGTGAAAGCTGCTGTAGACGCACGCATTGACGATCAATTTTTCATTATGGCGCGCACCGATGCGTTCCAACAAGAAGGTTTAGAAGCGGCCATTGAGCGCGCACAAGCCTGTGTTGAAGCGGGTGCTGACGCTATTTTCGCCGAAGCTGTTCATACCCTAGAACACTATCAAGCGTTTACCAAAGCACTCGATGTACCAGTACTTGCGAATATCACCGAGTTTGGTGCCACGCCATTATTTAGCAAAGACGAGCTAGCCGAAGTTGGCATTGAGCTGGTGTTGTATCCGTTAAGCGCCTTCCGCGCCATGAACAAAGCGGCCCTTAATGTTTACGAGAGCATTTTGGCGAACGGCCACCAGAAAGATGTTGTCGATAGTATGCAAACGCGCGCGGAGTTGTATGACTTCTTAAATTATCACGCGTTCGAAGACAAACTCGATCAGTTATTCAAAAAATAAGAACAAAAGCGCTATTAGATAATAGATATTAGATATTAGGAAAAGTGAGTCGCTAATATCAAATATCGAATAGCTAATATCGCCTTAAGATTTTTATATAAGGAGTTAGAGATGGTTGATAAGAAATTGACAGGCGCCGGTTTGCGCGGCCAAGTAGCAGGCGAAACAGCACTATGTACCGTTGGCAAAAGCGGTTCAGGTTTAACTTATTATGGTTACGATATTAAAGAATTAGCTGACAAAGTGAGCTTTGAAGAAGTCGCTTACTTATTGTCGCAGGGCGAGTTGCCAACCAAAGAGCAATTGGCTGAGTATAAAGCACGCCTGAAGAAGCAGCGTGGTTTGCCGCAAGAGTTAAAGGATGTGCTTGAGCGCATTCCTGCTGATGCGCATCCAATGGATGTAATGCGTACCGGTTGTTCGTTCTTAGGTAACATTGAGCCAGAAGATGATTTCAGCCAAGCGGATGCAAAAATTGAGCGCATGTTGGCAGCGTTCCCGAGCATTTTGCTGTACTGGTATCGTTTTAGCCATGAAGGCAAGCGCATTGAAACGCAAACTGACGATGACTCAATTGGCGCACATTTCTTGCACTTGTTGCATGATAAAGCACCATCGAAGTTGCACACTGATGTAATGAACACCTCGCTGATTCTTTATGCAGAGCACGAGTTTAACGCATCAACCTTTACTGCGCGCGTTTGTGCATCAACCTTGTCCGACATCTTCTCGTGCGTAACTGGCGCTATTGGTTCATTGCGTGGGCCGTTGCACGGTGGTGCGAACGAAGCGGCGATGGAATTGATCGAAAACATGAAAGACGCTGACGATGCTGAGAAGACGTTGATGGGCATGCTTGAGCGCAAAGAGAAGATCATGGGCTTTGGTCATGCGATTTATCGTGAATTTGACCCACGCAACGACATCATCAAAGAATGGTCTGAGAAGCTCTCGCAAGAGTTCGGCGACAGCCGTTTGTATGATGTGTCTGTACGTTGTGAAGAAGTGATGTGGCGTGAGAAGAAATTATTCCCGAACGCTGACTTCTTCCATGCTTCGGCTTATCACTACATGGGCATTCCTACCAAATTGTTCACGCCTATCTTTGTGATGTCGCGTGTTACTGGCTGGACTGCGCACGTGAAAGAGCAGCGCGCGAATAACCGTATCATTCGTCCAAGTGCGGATTACACGGGGCCAGCGCCGCGTCCAGTACCTGCTTTGGAAGACCGCTAAGCAGATGAAAGAGAGGCACTTCGGTGCCTCTTTTTGGCTTTCCGATTGAAAACACTGATGTTAATGAAGGGGCATAGCCATGAATACCGAATTTCGTAAACCGCTCCCGGGCACTACGCTACAATATTATGATACGCGTGCCGCGGTAGAAGCGATAAAGCCAGGCGCTTATGACAGCCTACCATACACCTCAAAAATTTTAGCTGAACAGTTAGTGCGTCGCTGTAATCCGGAAGATTTAACAGCCTGTTTAACGCAAATTGTTGAGCGCAAACGCGACTTAGACTTTCCATGGTATCCAGCGCGCGTGGTTTGCCACGATATCCTCGGTCAAACAGCATTAGTTGACTTGGCAGGCTTACGTGATGCCATTGCTGCTAAAGGCGGCGACCCAGCCAAGGTAAACCCAGTCGTTCCAACACAGTTAATTGTGGATCACTCGTTGGCGGTTGAGCATGCGGGCTTTGAGAAAGACGCGTTTGAAAAGAACCGTAACATTGAAGATCGTCGTAACGACGACCGATTCCACTTCATCAACTGGACGAAAACTGCGTTCAAAAACGTGGATGTGATTCCGCCGGGTAACGGCATCATGCACCAAATTAACCTAGAGAAAATGTCTCCGGTAGTGCAGGTTCGTGACAATGTCGCATTCCCTGATACCTGTGTAGGTACCGACAGCCATACCCCAATGGTTGATGCATTGGGCGTTATTTCAGTCGGCGTTGGTGGTTTAGAAGCGGAAAGCGTGATGCTTGGTCGTGCTTCGTACATGCGCCTGCCAGATATCATCGGTGTTGAATTAACCGGTAAATTGAAGCCGGGTATCACCGGTACAGACTTGGTGCTCGCTATCACACACTTCTTGCGTAAAGAGCGTGTGGTTGGTGCGTATTTGGAGTTCTACGGCGAAGGCGCTGATGCGTTGTCAGTTGGTGACCGTGCAACGATTTCTAACATGACACCAGAATACGGCGCAACCGCTGCGATGTTCTACATCGATCAACAGACAATTGATTATTTGAAGTTAACGGGGCGTGACGACAAACAAGTCGAGCTGGTTGAGAAGTATGCTAAGCACACTGGCTTATGGGCTGACAGTATGAAAGGCGCTGAATACGAGCGTGTATTAACGTTTGATTTGTCAAAAGTTGAACGTAACTTAGCCGGGCCTTCGAATCCGCACGCTTTATTGCCAGCGGCTGAGCTAAGCTCGCGTGGCATTGCGAAGCATATTGAGCAGCCAGAGAATGGCCTCATGCCTGACGGTGCCGTGATCATTGCGGCGATTACGAGCTGTACCAACACCAGTAATCCGCGCAACATGATTGCCGCGGGCTTGATTGCCCGTAACGCAAATAAACTCGGTTTAACCCGTAAACCATGGGTGAAAACTTCATTGGCGCCGGGTTCGAAAACCGTCAAAATGTACCTCGAAGACGCCAACTTGCTGCCGGAACTTGAGAATTTAGGGTTTGGTGTGGTTGGTTTCGCGTGTACGACTTGTAACGGAATGAGTGGTGCGCTAGATCCGAAAATTCAGAAAGAAATTATCGATCGCGACTTGTTCTCAACCGCGGTGCTTTCAGGTAACCGTAACTTCGATGGTCGTATTCATCCGTATGCGAAGCAAGCGTTCTTAGCATCACCGCCATTGGTTGTTGCTTACGCCATTGCGGGTACCATTCGCTTCGATATCGAAAAAGACGTATTAGGTTTTGACCCAGACGGTAATCCAGTTACTTTGAAAGATATCTGGCCAAGTGACGAAGAAATTGATGCGATTGTGAAACAAGCGGTGAAGCCAGAGCAGTTCCGCACGGTGTATGACCCAATGTTTAGCATTGATGTGGACTACGGTGAGAAAACCGATCCGCTCTACAGCTGGCGTCCGCAAAGTACTTACATTCGCCGTCCGCCATACTGGGAAGGCTCATTTGCCTCAGCAAATAGCTTGAAAGGTTTGCGTCCGTTAGCGGTACTTGGTGACAACATCACTACCGATCACTTATCGCCTTCAAACGCAATTTTGGCTGACAGTGCGGCTGGCGAGTACTTGGCAAAAATGGGCTTACCAGAAGAAGATTTCAATAGCTACGCGACGCATCGAGGTGATCACCTGACAGCACAACGTGCAACATTCGCCAACCCGAAACTATTTAACGAAATGGTGTTGGACGATAACGGCGAGGTGATTCAAGGCTCTTTGGCGCGTGTTGAACCAGAAGGCAAAGTCATGCGCATGTGGGAAGCCATTGAAATCTACATGGAACGCAAGCAACCGTTGATTATTATGGCGGGTGCTGATTACGGCCAAGGTTCGTCACGTGATTGGGCTGCGAAAGGCGTACGTTTAGCTGGCGTTGAATGTATTGTTGCCGAAGGCTTCGAGCGTATTCACCGTACCAACCTGATTGGTATGGGTGTATTACCGCTTGAATTTGAAGCAGGCACCACACGTAAAACCTTAAATATTGACGGTACCGAAACCTTTGATGTTGAGGGTGACGTGAAGCCTGGCGCAGTGATGACGTTAGTGATTCATCGTGCCGACGGTGAAACCATTAAAGTACCAACTAAGTGCCGCTTGGATACCGCCGAAGAAGTGTCAATTTACTCGGCAGGCGGTGTTTTGCAACGCTTTGCACAAGACTTCCTAGCGGGTGAGGTGTAATCGCTATGGTTTTCCCTCCACAACTAAAAATTGCCGCCACGTACATGCGTGGCGGCACCTCAAAAGGGGTGTTTTTCAAACTTGATGACTTGCCGCAAGCTGCACAAACACCGGGGCCGGCGCGAGATAAACTCTTATTACGTGTGATTGGAAGCCCAGATCCGTATGGCAAACACACCGACGGCATGGGCGGCGCTACATCAAGCACCAGTAAAACGGTGATTCTGTCGCGTAGTTCGCGTGCTGACCATGATGTGGATTATTTATTTGGCCAAGTGTCGATTGATAAACCATTTATTGATTGGAGCGGTAACTGCGGCAACTTAACCGCAGCGGTTGGTTCGTTTGCCATTAGTAATGGGTTGGTTGATGCCTCGCGCATTCCAGATAACGGCACCTGTGTGGTGCGTATTTGGCAAGCGAATATTCAGAAAACCATTATTGCGCATGTGCCAATTACGAACGGTGAAGTACAAGAAACCGGTGACTTTGAGTTGGACGGTGTGACCTTCTCAGCAGCCGAAGTACAGGTTGAGTTTATGGATCCAGCTTCAGATGAAGACGCTGATGAGAACGGAAAGAGCAGTTCCATGTTCCCAACCGGAAACGTCGTTGATGAATTCGAAGTACCTGGTTTTGGTAAGTTACAGGCAACTTTCATTGATGCCGGCATTCCGACGATTTTTGTGAATGCGACTGATATTGGCTACACCGGTACTGAGTTGCAAGGCGCTATCAACGAAAACGCCGACGCACTGTTGAAGTTTGAAACTCTGCGTGCGCATGGTGCGTTGAAGATGGGCTTAATTGCATCGCTTGATGAAGCGGCTTCACGCCAGCATACACCGAAGATTGCGTTTGTTGCGCCGCCGGCTGATTACGTGTCATCGAGTGGTAAAGCCATCAACGCAGCTGATATCGACGTATTGGTTCGAGCCATGTCGATGGGCAAATTACACCATGCCATGATGGGTACGGCAGCGGTCGCCATCGCTACCGCAGCAGCAGTACCAGGCACGTTAGTGAACTTGGCAGCTGGTGGTGGTGATCGTAACCAAGTGGTCTTTGGTCATCCGTCAGGCACCTTGCGTGTTGGTGCCGAAGCCAAGCAAGTGAACGGTGAATGGACGGTTACGAAGGCGATTATGAGCCGCAGTGCCCGTGTACTCATGGAAGGTTGGGTACGCGTACCACAAGACTAGAGCCACGTTTCTAAATCTTGACCGCCAAGGATGGCGATGATTTCTACTATGGTTCCATTACCCATCGATTCGTTGATACGATAATAGATGCTATCAACACCGCATATGCCGCGCCGATAACCCTGACGAACTTCATTAACAGCCGGAAACTGAAAAGGATTCTCGGCGATACGTTCGAAGGTCTCGAAAAATTTATAGAAATAGTCATCGGCAGCTTGTTCACCGAAAGTTGATAGACCATACGCGTATATTCGTCGTAGATCTTCCTTGGCCGCATTGGATAGCTTGTATGAAGCCATCCGCTATTTTTTCAGTGCCTGCTTAAACTCATTTAAAATTTCATCTGCCGATTGCTCGGTAAATCCGCTTGTTTCGGCTTGTTGAAGTTTGTAGTTAATTGCTTCCGCTCGACGCGCACGACGAATTAAATCGTTAATTAATTCACTCTTACTCGCATATTCGCCCGTTACATCAACGTGTTCGCGCAGCCATTGATCGTTTTGCTCAGTTAACGTAATACTTTGTCGGGTCATTTTTAAGGACTCTCTTTAATGCTGCCTGTGGTGTAAATATACACCACGAGAATGAAAATGCTAGTGAGCAATATCGTCTTTTGTTTCATGATTTGTCTTACAGTCTGGTAAACTGCGCGGGTAAATTCAGTGAAATTAAGGTGATTTTTTATCCATGCAGCCAAACCCATCCAATCAACAGCGTGAAGCGGTTCGCTTAAATAAGTTCATTAGCGAAAGCGGCATGTGTTCGCGTCGCGAAGCGGATCGATTCATTGAGCAAGGACAGGTTACTTTGAATGGCCGTAAAGCGGTGGTTGGCGATAAAGTTGGTGCTGGTGACGAAGTTCGAGTCAATGGCCGCTTGGTGGCGGCGCAGAATAAAGAAAAATTTGTTTTTATTGCACTCAATAAGCCGGTTGGTGTGGTGAGCACAACCGATTCAGCCGAGCGTAACAACATTCAGAAGTTTGTTGGCCACAAAGAGCGGATATTCCCGATTGGTCGCTTAGATAAAGACTCACAAGGCCTGATTTTTCTGACTAGCAATGGTGATTTGGTTAATAAGATCTTACGTGCTGGTAATAAACACGAAAAAGAATATGTGGTAACCGTTCACCGTCCTATTACGCCTGACTTTATTCGTGGCATGGCTAACGGTGTGCCAATTCTTGGCACCATGACGAAACGTTGCAAAGTAGAGCAGTTATCGACATTTGTCTTTCGTTTGACGCTAATTGAAGGCATGAACCGTCAGATTCGCCGCATGTGCGAGCATTTTGGTTACGAAGTTCGCAAGCTTGAACGTACACGCATCATGAATATTCGTTTGGGTGCGTTGCAGGTTGGGCAGTGGCGTAATTTAACTGAGCGTGAACTCGGTGAACTCATGGCCTCAATTGAGCATTCTAGCGGCCTAGCGCCTGAAGGGCATAAGAGTCGTCGGCCGAAACCGCAGCGGCCGCCCGGAGTGGGTGGTGAGCAACGGCGCGATGCACGCGGACAGCGAACTGGTGCCGGCGCTCGTTCTGAATCGCAGGGTCGAGGCAAGAGAAGTGGCCCCGCTCGTTCAGGGCAAAAACCATCGAATGGAAATAGCACGCGCAAAAAAGGGTGGCCATATGAATAAGCTACCCGGTAAAAAATGCCCATGCGGTGGCGGGAAATACGCCAAATGTTGCGAGCCGTTTCACTTAGGGAAAGCGCTGCCGCGCACACCTGAAGAGCTGATGCGTTCGCGTTACAGTGCCTATGCACGGGGTTTAGCTGATTATGTTGCAGCAAGCTGGCATCCAAGCACCTTACCTGAGAATTTCTCCTTAGATGACAACCCAGAATGGCTGCAGCTCCAACTGATTGCTACCGGCACGCACGGCAGCCGCGGCTATGTACACTTCAAAGCCTACTTTCAAATTGATGAAGATATTGGCGTGATGGAAGAGCAGTCGCATTTTGTACGCGAAAACGGTCGCTGGTATTACTTAGACGGTGAAGTGCAGGATTAAATGCGGCACTTCGCTTTAAAAAGCATTTGAACGCAACTTTATTGCTAAATAGACAAATAGAGCTACATTAAAATTTCAATTCCAACAAAAAGAAAAGCCACTATGAAGCGTCATTATATTGCTGTTAGTTCTTTAAGCTTAATTGTTTTATCTAGCTGCGCGAGCTGGGAAGAGGAACATCGGCAAGCTGTTGCGTTGGCGGCTGCTCATCAGTGGAATAAAACTTTAGAACAACACCATACCCAGCCAACAGCGAGTGGACCGAAATGGGAAGTACCAACAGAGCAAGCTGAAATCTATATCGATTACTTAGAGCAGTTACAAGAGCCAGAAAGTTTGTTGCAGCTGGTAGGCAGCCAAGAATGTACACTTAGCCCACTAAGCCGCACTTTTGTTGTTCACCAACAATCACCGGAACTTGTTGAACGTCAGCGTCAGAAAACTGCGAAAACAGTCAACGTAGAACAGCGTGTCGATACGGTGACTATTATTTCCGGTGACTGCCAAAATGGAGAATTAAATGGCCCGGTGACAGCCCTATATACAGATAATTACTACTCTCAAACTGAATATTTTTCTGGTGAGACGAAGGTTTCTGGTCGAATTGATGGCTTCTTTAAGAGTGGTCAACTTCATGGCGAGGCTCGTGTCATTCAAATTGATCAATCTAATCTGGGAGGCACGTGGCGCGAGTCGACGACATTAAATGTTGGCGTGTTCGATAATGGTGCGCAAGTTGGCGCACATGTCACGATTAACGGCGAGGGTGAAACCCAAGTCATGACGGTTTCACAGGCTCTTCAAGATAACTATGTACGGATGAACTCATGGATGTCAGGGCAACCAAACACACGTTTTCACATGCTCAATGGCGAGATAGAAGGGTGGTTAGAGTTTGCTAGCTCGGTTCTGAAGGATGATCCACAGTGCTATCGTCAGGGCGAACAGCAACCAGCTCACGTTTATTGCTACCAAGTGGCACCTCAAATTGAGCAACTGGAACCAATAGCGGTTGCTGCCGACTTACCACGCCTCTCTTCTTTTGCTGGCATAGATGACAAGCCAGTTGTCGCAGCAAGTGCTACTGAAGGTGCGGATCGTAGCAGCATGCCAGCGCAAGGAGTAAGTTGGCGCATACCTCAAATCGGTAAAATAAATTGGCTTAGCCTACCGAATCTCCGACAGCTTAATAGTGCGCGTGCTGCGGATTACATGCCGCGAATCCAGCAAATTTTAGCCGGCAATATTGTTCAACATTTGACGCCAACTGCGGGTAACTCATGCGTGTTAGATGAGGACACAAAAAGCTATCTGCTCTTTCAACTGAACCAAAATGACTATACGGCGCAGCGAGAGAAGCAACGCCAACGTGGCATGGTTTATAGTGATGGACAGCCCAAATTTTCGGTTGCCGAAGGGAATTGCGAGAACGGTAAGTTAGTTGGTGAATTTGTCGTGATGTTTACCTACCCGCAAAAATTCGAGGTGAATTCATATCGCATGTCGCCTGATATTTATGGCCGCATTGAGGGTCGTTTTGTTGATGGTAAGCTGCATGGTGAAGTGCTGAAAACGTGGTTATCACAACAACAGCGCGGTACCATGGCGCCTTCAGAAGTGGCAACCAGTTTAACGACGTATCATCATGGTTTGCGTGACGGTGATGAAATTCAAGTGATTGCAATACCGCAGATCAGCTCGACAAGACTCATAAAAGTGACGCCGTATCCTGAACAACGCGAACTGGCTGAGATTTGGTTAAACGGCAAGCGTCAGTTTTCATCCATGATGCACCTTGGCGTGAATGATGGCTTCGTGACGTATTACGATCCGTCGTTGAACATTGCACCGCAGTGTTTTCGCGATGGCGTTCAGCAAAAAAACAATGATTATTGCGAACAGCTCGCGTTTTAAAGGCCTGATCTAGGTGCCTGATCTAGGTGCCTGATCTAGGTGCCGCAAAACGTTTGCGTGACCGCTTGTTCGGCTTGAGCTGGTTCAAACCAATCACGAAACGCCTCGCGTTCAGTGAATGGTTCGGCAAGCATTTGTTGTAAACGGTTAAAAACGCTCAAGTCGCCGTCGTTTGCAGCTGCCTGAATGGCTTGTTCGATTAAGTGATTACGCGGGATATACGCCGGGTTTACTTGGTGTAGATCGCTGTTGTTACTCGCCTTTTGCCAGTCGTTGAACCAGAGCTGCCATGACTCGCTATTTTTGAATAGTCGCTGCGCGCGCTCAGGTGTTTCATCACCCAAGAAGCGGAACGCTTGGGTAAAGTCAATTTGCTGCGCTTGCATGAGGTTTAAATAGCGCTCAATCAGCGGCTTAGCGGCGCTTAAGTCAGTTACTCCAATCTTGGCGCTCATTTCCTGCCAGTAATACCCTTCATAGGTTTCTTGAAACGTTTCGATGATAGCCGTGGCTTGTGTTACTGCCGTGTCTGGAGCGTCGTGAATCAGCGGTAGCAACGTTTCTGCGAACCGAGCGATATTCCAAAGTCCAATAGCGGGTTGGTTTTGGTAAGCGTAACGTCCGCGTTTATCAATAAAACTGAATTTAGTGGCGGGTTCATAGGCTTCCATGAACGCACATGGACCATAGTCGATGGTCTCGCCGCTCAGCGTCATGTTGTCGGTGTTCATTACGCCGTGAATAAAACCAAGGCTCATCCACTTGGCGATAAGTTTTGCTTGGTTATGTTGAACGTGTTCAAGTAACGCTATATAGGGCGCTTCGCGGTTGTTGAGTTCAGGATAATGACGGTCAATGATGTAATCGGCGAAGCGCTTGAGCAGATTATAATCTCTCAAATGTAACACGTACTGCGCGGTACCTACTCTTAGATGACTTTTGGCCACGCGCGTAAGAATGGCACCAGGCTGCGCTGTTTCGCGTTGCACCCATTCTCCGGTTGCTACCGCAGCTAAGGCGCGTGTAGTCGGCACGTTAAGCTTGTGCATGGCTTCGCTCACTAAGTATTCACGGAGCACTGGTCCGATAGGCGAGCGACCGTCGCCACCGCGTGAATATGGTGTGCGGCCTGAACCTTTGAGCTGAATGTCGAAGCGTTGATCGTGTTTGTCGAGTACTTCTGTGAGCAAAAGAGCTCGGCCGTCGCCAAGCTGTGGCACGAAATTAGCAAACTGATGACCAGCGTAAGCAAGAGCTGCCGGTGTTGCCCATTCAGGTGTTTGGTTACCCGAAAATACCTGCAAACCTTCATCCGTTGCCCATAGTTCTTGCGGTATCTGCAACTGTTCTGCCAAGTCTTCGTTAAAGGCTATCCATTGTGGCGCGCGCACTGGCGTCGCTTCGCATGGCGCGAATAACTGGTCAGATAAATTTTGGTAGCTGTGTTCTGAGCCAAATGGCATGTTTTCAACCTTGTTGTTGAGTCAATGCCCCCAGTTTAACATGCGGCAGAGGTGGGGTGCAGTCCTTGGACTGCACGTCTCTTATTCTGGACGAAGATCGCCGTGAAGGAACTTACATACGAACACGACTTTGCCGTATTTGTTGAATGACCATTTAATACACGCCTGTATGGCTTCCATCACGTCATCGTAATCACCAAATACCTGCGTGCTGAGCGTATTGGTGATGATGTGAATGTTAGGGTGCTTCGCCAATTCATCAATAAACTCGCGAATTGGGTCTTTGTAATTTTCGGCTAATGGGTATTTGCTGATATCGACAGTCAGTTTCATTTCGCATTTCCTCTTGTTTGGTTCCATTGATTATAGAGAAAAGAGGGGGGCAGTCCTAGGACTGCACCCCTCCTCGTACCACCAAGGTGGTATTGCCTGTCTTCATAAATACCCCTGTTTTTCTTGTGGTTACGTTTATTGATCGGGATCAATTTATTAAAGGAGTGACCCTCTAAAATGTGCGGAAATTACTAAGGAGAGCTGTATGAAAAAGTCATTATTAGTTTGTAGTTTACGGTGTTTTTCAAGATAGTTGACACTTTTTTGTCATTTAAGCGGCCTGTTTTTCATCCTGCTTAACTGGCGGCTTTTCCGGGTTCAGTGTTGTCGGGCCGACGGGTTCGCAGTTGCGAACATTGCGTTTACCCCAGCGGCTTGGGTTGGCTGCCTTTGCTTTTTCCAAGTGCTGTTTACGCTTAGCTAATATGGCTTTATCTTGTCCAGTATGACGCTGATGCGGCGTTACGAAGCGTAATTTACTGTGCTTATGCTCGTAGTTATACCAGCGTGTAAACTTAAGTACCCATTCACGAGCCTCTTCTAGGCTTTTAAAGCCCTGAGAAGGCCATTCAGGCCGATATTTGCAAGTTCTGAACAACGATTCTGCAAACGGATTATCGTTGCTCACACGCGGCCGGCTGTACGAGGTAGTCACACCGAGATCATAAGCTTTAGCTCGCATAGTCTGTGATTTCATCGGTGCGCCATTGTCAGAATGCAACACAACACCAGAGTGTAAACAGTTTTCACGTATCAGCGTGCGCTGTAATAATTCAGCGGCAAGCTCACCAGATTCTTGTTCGTAAACCTCATTACCAACGATTTTGCGACTAAATAAGTCTTCGAGCATATACAGGTAATAAAACTGCCCGCGGACGTTACTCGGCAAATAAGTAATGTCCCAACAAAACACCTGGCAAGGGCCGGTTGCTTCAAAGGTCGCTGGTGCTTTTGCGCCCTTCGGGGCAACACTACGACCACGATGATGTAACTGCCCATGCTGCTTCAATACGCGATAGAACGTTGATTCACAGCCATAATATTGGCCTTCATCCAACAATGTCGGCACGATTTGCGTGGGCGGTAAACTCGCGAAGCGTTTTTCGTTACACACGGCCAATATACTGTCTTGCTCAGCCGGTGAGAGCTTGTTCACTGGCTCCGGATGAACAGCATCCGGACGTTTGTCCGCAAGCACTTTGCCATTCTGATACCAGCGCTTATAAGTACGCAAACTGATACCGGCTTCTTCGCATGCTAGTGGAAGCCGGGCTCCAGACTCTTTAGCTTCGCGTATCCAAGTAACATATTGTGTGCGCTCTGAGACCGAGGTCAATCGTCCTCGTTGTCGTTCTCCCAGAACGCATCCAGCTTTTTTCTGAGTACTAACAATGCAGCGGTTTCAGCCAACGCTTTTTCTTTTTGGCGAAGCTCGCGCTTAAGCTGTTTTATCTCTTTGCGGTCAGCCTTACGTTGTTGCTTCGCTTCGAGCTCTTGTTCACGCGAGCTTGCAAAGCCTTTTAATGAGTCTGCTTTCCACGCTTTCACTTGCTCCACATAGAGCCCTTTAGCACGGCAATACTCGCTTAGTTCAGCTTCATTCATTGAGCCTGTTTCAATAACGACGGCAAGTTTTGTTTCTGGTGACCATTGGTCTGGCGTTGGTTTATTTCCTGGCACTGGGCGCCCCTGTAATTTGGCTTTACTTCGCCAATTATACAAAGTTTGCAGGCCAATGCCCTCAACTCGAGATACTTCTGCTACCGTCATATTTAACGGTGGTAATAATTTACTAAGAACTGCTTGCTTACGTTCTTCTGAATAGCGTGGCACAATCAAGCCTTAACGCCCCAACTGGTTAATTTTTAAGTAGTGTCAACTATCCTGCCAGAGGGGGTTTACTTGCCATTGTTGGTGCAGCACCAGCGTATGCTGATACATTTAGCGTGAATGTTGGCGCCATTAGCGTTATGCCAAGTGATAGTAGCTCGAATCTGCCAGTGGTTGAATCTATCGCAGGGTTTGAAAATGGCAGTACCGGCGTAACAGTCGATGACAACACGCAACTCGGTATTACCATCGACTACAAAATGACGAACAATTGGACGTTAGAATTAGTCGCAGCAACACCATTTACCCATGAAATTTATGGTACTGGGGTGTTAGCAGGCATGAAGATTGGTGAAACGAAACATTTACCACCGACATTATTAGCCCAGTATCACTTTGATATCGGCTCAGACAATGTGAAACCATTCGTAGGTTTTGGTTTGAACTACACCACATTCTTTGAAGATAAAGTATCGAACGAATTGGTTTCTACTCTAGGCGCATTGGGTGTTGCAACCGCTGATGACCATGTTGACCTAGCTCTGTCAGACAGCTTCGGCTACGCGTTACAAGCTGGCTTGAACTGGAAGTTGACCGACGAGTGGGGTGTGCATGTGATGGTATCGAAAATGGACATCGACACCGATGCTGACGTGCGTTTGAACGGCACGACTATTGAACGTGTTGCAGTTGAAATTGACCCAACCGTGGCGATGGTGGGTGTGCGCTACACCTTCTAACTTGCAACTGAAAGAGTGACGAAAGAGGAGGGGTGCAGTCCAAGGACTGCACCCCTCCTTTGCAGTGATCGGTGGGGGCGGAAATGACGTATACTCAAGTAATAATTTAACCACGCAAAGAGGTGCTCGTGGCGACACAACTTATTCTTTTTTACGATGGCGGGTGTCCGCTGTGCGTGAAAGAAATGAAGCATTTAAAAGCGAAAGATAAACGGCAGCAGCTCAAGTTTGAGAATATTTGGGCGGCCGATTTTGCACAGCGTTATCCGCAAATTGATGTGGCTGAAGCCAACCGGATTTTGCATGGGCAAAAGGCAAACGGTGAGATGATTTATGGCCTAGATGTGACGCACGCAGCGTGGTCGGCAGTCGGGCGTGGCTGGATGACGGCGATGTTACGCTGGCCAGTCATCAAATGGTTTGCAGACAAAGGCTATTTGTTCTTTGCCCGCAATCGTAACGGCATTTCGAAGTTAATCACCGGCAAGGAACGTTGCCTACAGTGTTCGCTCGACGAATAACCAATAACGACTAACCAATAACGCCTTTAAAGGTGTTGATTCAGCCACTGTACCAATTGTGCCGGGCCCATCGCCCCGGCTTGGCGCGCAACTTCTTGTCCGTTTTTAACCACCATTAATGTCGGAATACTCCGAATCATAAAGTGTTGAGCTAAATGAGGCTCAGTTTCGGTACTAACCTTCACGAATCGCGCCTTTTCAGCGTATTGCTGCGCAACCTGCTCGAATATCGGCGCAAATTGCTTACATGGCCCGCACCAACTCGCCCAAAAATCCACCACCAAGGGTAAATCGCTGTCGCGATGCAGGCGAAACTCATCGGCGTTAACTGCAAACGCTTTTCCAGGAAATAACGAAGCCTTACAAGCACCACATTTCGCTTCACTCCGCGGTTTATCGGTAGCGACACGATTCTTCTTATGGCAGCAGGGACACGCCACAATGATGTTATTTTTTGGCATCTAAAATTCCTTGAACGATATCGCGAAGGGATAATTCGCTGATGCCACTAGCTTCGCCTTCAGCAATAGCGTTGCGCAGCATATGAAGTTGGCGCTCTTGTGCTTCAAGCAAACGTAACGCCGATCGCACTACCTCGCTGGTGGAGCCATAGCGACCGGATTCAATGAGCTCGTTAACGAATTCATCAAGTTGAGAACCAATAGTGATACTTGTTGTGCGTGCCATCGTCATACCCAAGAAGGTGTGTGAATAATTAACACAATCATAGCGGGTTATTGAACAGAAGCAAATTCAAGGCATAAAAAAAGGAGCTCAAAAGAGCTCCTCATTATCAAGCAAAACTATCGGCGATTAAACGGCAACGATGTTTTCAGCTTGTGGGCCTTTAGGACCTTGAGTGATCGAGAACGATACACGCTGGCCTTAGGCTAAGGTTTTGAAACCGGTGCTAGCAATTGCGCTAAAGTGAGCAAATACGTCTGCGCCACCTTGTTGCTCAATAAAACCAAAACCTTTTGCTTCGTTAAACCATTTTACAACGCCAGTTACTGTATTAGACATAATATTAATCCTGAAAATTTAAAAATTTAGCTGCCATGGCGAAAACCACTGACAGAGTCATGCGGGGTAAAAAAAGGAAATTTAAAACTACAGGACGAAGATAATGCTAATAATGCGACGTAGAGGAGATTTAATCTTGCTGTTTCTAACCAACGCCGCCCACTGTACGCCTATTTCACATAAAGTCAAACGAATATGTATAATGCGCAGCTTTATTGCGCAAAGAAAAGTTGAAACTTATGTTCAAAACTATTCAGAACCAGTGGTTTTCGAATATCCGTGGCGATCTGCTCGCGGGTATTGTCGTAGCCCTTGCTCTAATTCCTGAGGCGATAGCCTTCTCCATTATCGCCGGTGTTGATCCGAAAATAGGGCTATACGCCTCTTTCTGTATTGCCGTGATCATTGCGTTTACGGGTGGCCGCCCAGGCATGATATCCGCGGCAACCGGCGCGATGGCGTTGTTGATGGTCACGTTAGTTCGGGATCATGGTCTTGAGTACTTGCTTGCAGCGACATTACTAACTGGTGTGCTGCAAATTGGAGCAGGGTACTTGAAGCTGGGCTCATTGATGCGGTTTGTGTCACGCTCGGTAGTAACAGGTTTCGTTAACGCGCTCGCTATTTTGATTTTCATGGCGCAACTACCTGAGCTGACCAATGTGACATGGCATGTGTACGCTATGACTGCGGCTGGGCTTGGCATTATTTATCTATTCCCGTACGTACCTGTCATTGGCAAGATGTTGCCGTCGCCGTTGGTGTGCATTATCTCACTCACCATTGTGGCGATTTTCTGGAATATCGATATTCGTACCGTTGGTGATATGGGGCAGCTGCCGGATACTTTGCCAATTTTCCTATGGCCTGATGTGCCGCTGAACCTTGAAACCTTAGCCATTATCTTCCCGTATTCTGCCGGTTTGGCTGTGGTTGGTTTGCTCGAATCACTGATGACAGCAACCATCGTTGATGACCTAACCGATACACCAA
This sequence comes from Idiomarina sp. 34-48-12, assembly GCA_002279005.1. Taxonomy (GTDB): domain Bacteria; phylum Pseudomonadota; class Gammaproteobacteria; order Enterobacterales; family Alteromonadaceae; genus Pseudidiomarina. Next base: position 33,236 of record NCJS01000005.1, read on the forward strand.
GTGACAAAAACCGTGAGTGTAAAGGTCAGGGTATCGCTAACATCGGTGCTGGTTTGATGGGCGGTATGGCTGGCTGTGCGATGATTGGCCAGTCGGTGATTAACGTGAAATCAGGCGGTCGCACCCGGTTGTCGACGTTGGTCGCTGGTATTTTCTTGATGGTATTGATTCTCGTACTCGATGAATGGCTCAAGCAAATACCGATGGCGGCGCTGGTAGCCGTGATGATCATGGTATCGATCGGTACCTTTAGTTGGGATTCCATTCGTAACCTGAAGAAACATCCGTTGTCGACCAACATTGTGATGGTCACCACCGTCGTGGTTGTTGTGGCAACTCACAACTTAGCCATTGGTGTCGGCGTGGGCGTATTGCTTGCTGCCATGTTCTTTGCGAACAAAATTGGCCACTTTATGAGTGTGACATCAACCATTGATGAATCGGGTAGCGAACGCCGTTATCAGGTGATTGGACAGGTGTTTTTCTCTTCTGCGGACAAGTTTATTGACTCGTTCGACTTTAAAGAAGCGCTCGATAAGGTCACTATTGACCTAACGAAAGCGCATTTTTGGGACATTACCGCAGTGGGCGCACTCGACAAAGTGGTGATTAAGTTCCGCCGCGAGGGCGCAGAAGTGGAAGTGCAGGGGCTTAACGAAGCTAGCGCGACCATTGTTGACCGCTTTGGAGTTCACGATAAACCCGATGCTGCCGATAGCATTATGGGCGGCCATTAAAACAATAATAAGGGGACGTTTATGTCATACGTAATTAGCTGTATCGATGGGGCTTCGCGCAACACAGCCGTGTGCGACTATTCCGCATGGGCTGCGAAGCAATTGGCAGCGCCGGTGATGCTATTACATGTTTTAGATGAGCTGAAATCGCAAGCGGAGACCGAGCTTTCGGGCAATATTGGCTTGGGCACGCGCGAACACTTGCTTGAGCAACTGGCTGAATTGGATGCGCAGCGCGCGAAACTGGCGTTGGAGCATGGTCACGTGTTGCTGCAACTCGCGGATGAAAAATTGAAGAAGCTTGGCGTAGGTGAAGTGACACAACGTCAGCGCCACGGTGAACTTGCAGAGAACTTATTAGCGCTTGAAGGCGATGTGCGTCTTGCCGTTTTGGGTTTGCATGGCGAAGCATCAGCGAATCAACTGAATCAAGTCGGCAGTCAGCTTGAAACCGTGATTCGCACGGTTCATCGCCCGCTATTATTGACCCCAGATACGTTCAGTGAGCCGCGCTCAGCCATGCTCGCTTTCGACGGTAGCAAAACTACCGAGAAAGGCGTTGAGATGTTGGCGCAAAGCCCGTTGTTTAACGGTATGCCGGTGCATGTGGTGATGGTTGACGCCGACACCGCGAACAATTGGGAAAAGCTCAAGTGGGCGGAAAAAGTGTTAAGCGAGGGCGGTCATGAAGTGCATGTCGCACTGCGTGCCGGCGACGTTGAAGCCACCTTGCATCAATATCAAACCGAGCACGACATTGACCTCATGGTCATGGGCGCATTTGGCCACTCGCGCATTCGCCAATTCTTGGTGGGCAGCACCACCATGGCTATGCTGAAAGAGAGCCGCACCCCAACCCTCGTACTGCGGTAAAAAGGAGGGGGGCAGTCCTTGGACTGCACCCCTCTTATTCACGAAACCAGTGGCGGGTGCGATTGGCGAACCACACTAGCGACAACATGACTGGAACCTCGACCAGAACACCAACCACGGTAGCAAGCGCCGCACCAGAGTGTAGACCGAATAATGAAATAGCGACTGCTACCGCGAGCTCAAAGAAATTTGAGGTGCCAATAAGGCAAGCTGGAGCCGCAACGTTGTGACGCAGGTTCATGCGCTTGGCGATAAAATAGGTGAGTGCAAAAATACCGTAGGTTTGAATGAGTAACGGAATAGCTATCAGCACAATCACCTGCGGCTTTTTCAAAATGGTCTCTGCTTGAAAGGCAAACAACAACACGACCGTAGCCAAAAGGCCAAGTATTGACCAAGGCTTCATCGTGGCTAAAAACTGATTTAACCGTGCGCTATTGCCGTGATCATCAAGCTTCTTGCGCGTCAGTAATCCCGCAACTAACGGTATAACGACGTACAAAACGACAGAGAGTAACAAGGTATCCCACGGTACGGTGATGTCGGTCACACCAAGCAGCAAACCAGCAATTGGTGCAAATGCGAAAATCATGATGATATCGTTAATCGAAACCTGAACTAGCGTGTAATTAGCATCGCCCTTGGTGAGCTGACTCCAAACGAATACCATTGCGGTGCAGGGGGCGACGCCCAGCAAAATCATGCCAGCGATGTATTCAGTTGCAGTTTGCGGGTCGACCCAGTCAGCAAAAATACCTTTAAAAAATAACCAGCCAAGAAGCGCCATGGTAAAAGGTTTAATTAACCAATTAATCACCAACGTCAGCACCAATCCTTTTGGCTCGCGCGCAACGTTACGAATCGATCCAAAATCAATCTGAACCATCATCGGGAATATCATGAGCCAAATGAGTACAGCAATTACGAGATTGACGTGTGCATACTCAAGCGCTGCAATGGTCACGAAGATATTGGGTACAATACTGCCTGCTGCAATTCCAAGAATAATCGCAAGCCCTACCCAAACCGATAAATAGCGTTCAAATAATCCCATAGTGCATGATTCCTGCTATGATTTTTCGTTAGTTGAATAGTGTACTACCTTTGCGACGTTACCTCCTCTTCCATTTTCGGGCGGGAGGCAGTAAGTTATTCTAATAACTTGAATCGCAAGCAATTCACGAGGGCAAAGGCATGCCAAAGAAACCCGCAAAGAAATCACGCAGCAGCAACAAAGACGGTGCCATTCGACTCCTT
>NCJS01000135.1 GCA_002279005.1 Idiomarina sp. 34-48-12
CTGCCAACGAAGCACAAGTTGAAATTCATTCATGAAGCGCATTGTTGTCTTAATTAGCGGTTCGGGCACCAATATGCAGGCCATTGTTGAGGCCTGCAATGCGCATCGCATCGCTGGCGAAGTTGTTGCTGTTATCAGTAACAAAGCCGGTGTCGGCGGGCTAGAAAAAGCGCAGGCGGTTGGTATCGAAACGGCGGTGCTGTCGCACAAAGACTTCACTACGCGTGAAGCCTACGATGCTGAGCTATTAAAACTTATAGATGGCTATCAACCAGATTTGGTGGTGTTAGCTGGCTTCATGCGTATTTTAACGCCAGAGTTCACTCGCCATTATCACGGCCGCATGTTGAATATTCATCCGTCGTTGCTACCGAAATATAAAGGCGTGAATACCCATCAGCGTGCGCTAGATGCCGGTGATACCGAACATGGTGTCAGCGTTCATTTCGTAACCGAAGAGCTCGATGGTGGGCCGGTTATTCTGCAAGCGACTGTGCCTATTTTCCCAGAAGATACGGCAAGTGATTTGCAGCAACGGGTGCATACACAAGAGCATGCTATTTACCCGTTAGTGGTGAATTGGTTCTGCACTGACCGTCTGCGTTTAACCGCAGACGGTGCTGAACTTGACGGTGAATTGCTTGGCTCTGCAGGTTACGCTGCAGAATAATAGCTAGTTGAAGGTTTTCAATTGCAAGGTGGCGACCTCATCGCCATCTTCGCGCTGTTCCATTTTTACCAATACGTAGTCCAATTCCGGTGCAAACCAGTAATCGGTTTCGCGACGTGAATTTTCGCGAATGCGCTCTACTTTTATAGCTTTAATTTCACCATATGGCAGTTGCAAGGTCTCTTCGCCGACCCGTTTAAACATCAATTCGTCGGTTTGGCCTTTCTCATCAACCACGGCGTATCGATAATCGGCTTCCTCACCACGCACATCCAGTCGCAACTGCTCAATGCTGGCGGCCTCATCCATGTGATAAACACTCGGATCAATAGACATCGGTTGATCGGTCTCTTTATTAATGACAACTTGCTGGTCATGGTCAAATGACCCGCTGAATCCTTTATTGCGACCCGTGCCCGAGCGCTTGTAAGTAAATTCGTGCGACCTTACATTGCCATCATCAAGGCTGAACTCAGACCAAAAGCGACGACGATCAGATAGAAATAACAATGAAATTTCAGTTTCTGTATACAACTTGAAACGTCCTTCTTCGTACTTCAAAGTACGCACCGCTTCGCCATAATTACTTCCACCACGAGTCACCTCATAGCGTGTTTCATAGGGCGTTAACGCAGTCATAGCAAAAACCGTAGTTGAAGCTGCCAACGCAATCATTGCGGCTAAACCTTGGACTAATTTCATACACCTCCTAACTCATTGTTTCGCAATAAAACGTTTTAACTATAGCTTAAGACATAAACATTGAAAGAAAGTTTAATTATCACTGGCGCTTACGCTTTTATGCTTGAAAAAAGTGATCAAACAGACTACCCTCGACGTACAAATTACTGGTCAGACCTCTAGTGAAACAACGGAGTTAAAAACATGAGCATTGCCTTATGGGTTATCGCTACCTTGCTTGTATTGGGTGGCTTTTTGTATTACCGCAGTTCATTGCTCGTTACGAGCATTGGCCTTGTCGGTCTATTTGCCATTGGTAGTTGGTTCGACATCGTCGGCCCTGTGCTATGGATATTATTGGCTTTAGTATTAGTGCCATTGAATGTGACCCCGTTCCGTCGTGGTGTCATGTCAAAAGGCATTCTTGGTGCGTATCGTAAAGTGATGCCAGAAATTTCAGAAACTGAAAAAGATGCCATTGATGCAGGTACCACTTGGTGGGAAGGCGAGCTTTTTCGCGGTGCCCCTGCTTGGGAAAAGCTTCACAGTATTCAAAAAGCTGAATTGACTGCTGAAGAACAAGCGTTCTTAGACGGCCCGTGTGAAGAAATCTGTAAAATGATGAATGATTGGGAAGCAACCCACGAGCTTGCCGATATGCCAGAACACGTTTGGCAATATCTGAAAGATCATAAGTTCTTCGCGATGATCATCAAGAAAGAATACGGTGGCCTTGAGTTTTCTGCTTACGCACAATCGCGTGTGTTACAGAAGTTAGCTGGCGTAAGCACCATTTTGGCATCGACTGTTGGCGTGCCAAACTCGCTTGGTCCAGGCGAATTGTTGCAACATTATGGTACGAAAGAGCAAAAAGATTACTACCTACCGCGCTTAGCGAATGGTCAGGAAATTCCATGCTTCGCGTTAACCAGCCCAGAAGCAGGTTCAGATGCAGGCTCGATTCCTGACACCGGTGTGGTTTGCAAAGGCGAGTGGGAAGGCAAAGAAATTGTCGGTATTCGCTTAAACTTTAATAAGCGCTATATCACCCTTGCGCCTGTCGCAACGGTTCTCGGCTTGGCATTTAAGCTTTCAGACCCAGACAAATTATTGGGCGACAAAGAAGAGCTTGGTATTACCGCTGCATTAATTCCACATGACACCAAAGGTGTTGAAACGGGTCGTCGTCACTTCCCACTGAACGTGCCATTCCAAAACGGTCCGGTACGCGGGAAAGATGTGTTCGTACCACTGGATTACATTATCGGTGGCCCAGAAATGGCAGGCAAAGGCTGGCGTATGCTGGTTGAATGTTTGTCGGTAGGTCGTGCCATTACTCTGCCTTCAAACAGCGCTGGTGGCGTGAAATCAATTGCCCTTGCTACAGGTGCTTACTCATACATTCGTCGCCAGTTCCGTTTACCAGTAGGTAAAATGGAAGGTGTGCAAGAAGCACTGGCACGTATTGGTGGTAACGCCTATTTGATGGATGCGGTAACAACCTTCTCTACCAAAGGTATTGATTTGGGCGAAAAACCGTCAGTTATCTCGGCCATTGCCAAGTACCACATGACCGAGAAGTTACGTGCTTGTATGGATGACGCCATGGACATTCACGGCGGTAAAGGTATTTGCTTAGGCCCGAATAACTATTTAGGTCGCGGTTACCAAGGCATACCGGTTGCTATCACGGTTGAAGGTGCCAACATCTTGACCCGTAACTTAATGATTTACGGTCAAGGTGCTATTCGCTGCCATCCTTATGTATTGGAAGAAATGTTAGCGTCAGCTGAAACCAATGCTGAAGGTTTGAAGCGCTTCGACAAAGCAATTTGGGGCCATATTGGCTTCGGTATGACCAACTTCGTTCGTTCATTGGTATTAGGTTTAGGTTTCTGGCGCTTCACCAGCTCGCCATATAGCGACAGCACGGCGAAGTACTACAAACAAATGAATCGCTTTAGTGCCAACTTAGCATTGCTCTCAGACGTTGCAATGGGCGTGCTGGGCGGTTCATTGAAGCGTAAACAACGTATCTCTGCACGTTTAGGTGACATGTTGAGCTACTTGTTCATCGCCTCAGCCACACTGAAACGCTTCGAAGACGAAGGCCGTCAAAAAGACGACTTGCCTTTACTACATTGGGCGTTACAAGACACCTTGTATAAGCTGCAAGAAAGCCAGTTAGCGTTGCTAGAAAACTTTGGCTTGGTTGGTAAAACCATGAAAGCTATCATGTATCCATTTGGCCGTATTGCGAAGCGCCCTTCAGATAAATTGGATAGCAAAGTTGCCAAGATCTTGTTGTTACCAAACGCAAGTCGTGAACGCCTCGGTAAAGGTCAGTTCTTGGCACCTGAAGGTCAGTTTGGTTACTTAGAACAAACCTTGCGTGACATCATTGCTGCTGAACCATTGTTTGACCGGGTTCGCAAAGCGGCCAACGACCGTCGTATGCCGTTTATGTTCTTGGACCAGGTCGGTCAAAAAGGCAAAGAACTTGGCGTACTGAGCGACGAAGAAGTTGAGTTGTTGCGCCGTGCAGAGCAAGGTCGTTTGCGCGTCATTAATGTAGATGACTTTGCTCACGAAGACTTGATTGCCGGCAAACATGCTCGCGAAGTCGCGTTAGCCTCGGTAAAGAAGCAAGATAACGCGGCATAACAACTGCTTATCCTGAATCAAAGGCCAATCCTCGCGATTGGCCTTTTTTATGTGTACAATTCGGCGCTTATTACAATA
>NCJS01000136.1 GCA_002279005.1 Idiomarina sp. 34-48-12
GCGTAATGGTAGGTTCCCAGAATCTTCTCTGGGTGAATAGCCGACGTGTTGTTTAAGGTCACGCAGAATACCTCCGGCGCTTCAATGCGCTGTAATATATTCATATTATAGCTCACCGAACTTGGTCGGGTGCGCGCATCATCATCATTGTGTAATAAGTAGTTCCAACTCGCCCATGCACGTTTATTGCGCGGCAATAAACGCACATCGGTGTGCAATACCACTTCGTTCATTTGGTATGGAATATTACCGAGAACCTGTTGTTCAGCCTCAGTTGGCTGCGCCAGCAACGCTAGGGCTTCATCGCTATGACAAGCAAATACCACTTCATCAAAATCCTGCATGGTGCCATCAGCAAACTCGAGGGTAATCGCACTCTCGCGCTCAGGTAATTCACGATGTACCGCAACAATATTAGCGTTAAGTATGATGTTGTCAGCAAAACCCGCCTTGAGCGGTTTAATGTATGCGCTTGAGCCACCAATAATGGTATGCCATTGTGGTCTGTCCGCCACATTTAACAGGCCGTGGTTCGAGAAAAAGCGTAAGAAGAAACCTAGCGGAAACGCTTCAGCTTCTTCTAGACTTGCGCTCCAAATTGCGGCGACCATCGGCAGTAAATACAACTCACTCACGTCGTTGGAGATATTTTGTTGCTGTAGAAACTCACCAAGGGTTAATTCATCGAGGTTTTCACCATTTTCATAGGCAGCTTTAGCGGCTTTATTAAAGCGTAAAATGCCGTTAATCAATCGATAAAAACTCGGTGAAAATAGATTCTTGCGCTGCGCAAATAGCGTGTTGAGGTTGTGACCGTTGTACTCTAATCCAGTTTCTGGGTCGCGTACACTGAAACTCATTTCAGTGTCTTGCCACGCCACGTTTAACTCACGCATCAATGCACGGAAATTCGGGTAGGTGCGGTCATTGAAAACAATAAACCCAGTATCTACTGCGTAATCTTTGCCATGTACGTTAACTGGTACGGTATGGGTGTGCCCACCAATATAATCATTCTTTTCAAATACTTGTACATCATGTTGCTTGTGCAATAAATAAGCCGAAGTGAGGCCCGCAATACCTGAGCCGATAATGGCAATCTTCATTCAGTACTTCTCCGTAAGGTAAGCCGTAAGGTACGCCGTAAGCTAGTCCCGTAACGACTTAAGCCATTCGCTTAGACAACGCCACCTGCCATGATTGTGGTAAGCGCGACATTAATTTTAAAAACCAACCAAACACAGTTGGAAAGGTAATATCCGTAGTTCCTTTACGAATTCCCTTACGGATTCGATCAGAGGCAAATTCAACTGATACTCGCATCGGCATCTCAAAATCATTCGCATCAGTCATTGGCGTTTCGACAAAGCCAGGAGATACCGTAAGCACTCGAATATCCTTTGGCTCGAGGTCAACTTGTAGGCTTCGCGCAATGTATTGAATGGCGGCTTTAGACCCGCCATAGGCTTCAGCGCGAGTAAACGGTAGCAACCGCGCAGTACTACCAACGAGTACTAGCTTGCTACCCGCTTTCATATTCGGCAATAACGCCTCAACACAGCGCATCATGCCAAACACGTTCACTTCAAATACGCGCTCAAACATGGCAGCTTCGAAACGGTCAATATCCACATATTCACACACGCCTGCCGACAGAATAACTACGTCAACGTCGGTATAGGCAGCAAGTGCTTGCTGGGTTTGATCCGCGTCGCTCACATCTAAGCGTTGCGCCGCAATATTGTCCGGATAGCGCTGCTCTAATTCAGCCAGCACGTCGGTATTGCGTCCGCACGCAATCACCGTATGCCCTTCGCTCGCGTAATCCATCGCAACTTGTTTGCCGATACCTGAGGTAGCGCCTGTAATCAGAATGTTCATGATGATTTCACCCGCGTTTTAATCTTATCAATCACATAGCCAATCACTGGAATGTGTTCATACAGCATGGCGCCGGCGTCGTAATAATCGGTTTGCGATAAAATTTTATCGTTCTCAAGTTTCAAATGACTGGTGCCCGGAACAACTATCTCGCGCCCTTGAGCTAACTTTGGATGCTTCAAACGCATCTGCCAAGTCACAAACACATCATCACCCTGCCGCGCTCTATCTGCGAAAGCAAAATGGCAATATTCAATACCTTTGATGGTATTCATAAAGTAGGTTTTCAGATCATCTAAGCCCTGCACATGATGAATCGGGTCAACAAAGGACACGTCTTCACAATACAACGTATCAAGTGCAGCAATACTATCTTCATTTAAGTCGTCATAGAGCTGTTCTAGCTGCTCAACGATATCTGCCACACTAGTCATGATTCCCCCGTATTTCGGTGTTTATAAGGCTTTAAAAGCCGCTAAGAAACGCTCCCTAGCTTGTTTATGATTCACAATAGGAGCGGGATAATCGTCGCGTCCACGTTGTTTTAACCATGCAGTTGGCGCATGAATCTGTTTGGCCGGACAATCTTTTAATTGTTTGACCCATTTACGAATATACGAGCCGTCGGGATCAACTTTTTCGCTTTGTAACGTTGGATTAAACACCCGAAAATAAGGTGCTGCGTCAGTACCGGTTGAAGCACTCCACTGCCAGCCGCCATTGTTGGCAGCAAAGCTACCATCAATGAGATGTTGCATGAAAAATTGCTCACCCCAACGCCAGTCGATCATCAGATCTTTCACTAAAAAATGCGCCACAATCATACGTACGCGGTTATGCATCCAACCTTCAGCGGCAAGTTGACGCATACCGGCATCGACGATGGGATAACCTGTTTCACCGCGACACCACGCGTCAAATTCGGCTTCGTTATTACGCCATTGCATGGCATCGGTATGCCTCAAAAACGCCTTGCCATAACTTAAGCGTGGCACATGCTGCATTAAGTGCAAATAAAACTCGCGCCAAATTAGCTCGTTTAACCAAGTATCGGCGCCCTTATCCAACCCTGCCGGAAAGCTCGGGCTTTGCTGTGCCATCAAATGAACCGCTTGCCATGGCGATAAAATGCCAAGCTCCCAATACGGTGACAGCCGCGAGGTTGTATCTAACCCTGGCATGTCACGCTCCGCTGCATAACCATCGACGTTCTCGGCGAGATAACGGTGCAACGCTTCGCGCGCGGCAGTTTCGCCAACTTCCCAAGCGCTCGAATCGCGCTGCGGATAGTCGATTTCCGGAATGGTTGCCACCTGAACAGGCTGACGTTTTGGCAAGGCAGTCAGAGATGGAAGCCCTTTATCCTTCAGGTACTCTCGCCATGCTTTCGAAAATGGCGTGAATTTCTGATACATGCTACCTGCTTGCGTGGTAATAATTGGCGGCACCACCAAGCTACCGTGGTGTTGGTGCACTGAAATGTCGTGGTCTTCTAACACGGCTTTCACCGCACGATCACGACGCTGTTCATGCACCGGATATTCAGCATTAAAATGGAGCTCAGTTAGATTATGTTCCTGCGCAAAGCGTTTTACCGCTTTCGCCGCCATTGCCCACGAATCAATCACTTCTATCGACAAGGCAATACCATGTTCCGCCGCATCCTTCACGAACTCATGCAAATGTCGACGCAGTAAGTCCCACTTTATTGGTGCCCAATCATGTTCGCGCATTTGTTCAGGGCACAGCAGTAGCAGCGCAGGAATGGCACGTTCGGCGCCATTAACCTCACTGGCTGCCGCCACTGCAGGGTTGGCGGCTAAGCGCACATCACCACGAAACCACACCCCAGCGTAACTCATAGCGCATACCTCAACTTCAAATCAGCCGGATACGGATTTAAATACCGTTGCCCCTGCAAATAATCATTCGGATATTCGCGTAAATAATGACGCAACAGCGTCAACGGCACCAACAACGGCTGTATACCGTCGTGATAATCCATAATTAACGTACTGAGTTCAGCTTTCTGATCTTTGCTGAGATGCTGACCGAAATAACCCTGAATGTGCTGCAAAACGTTGGTGTGATTAGCCCGTGTTGCAGGCTTACCTAATGCGGCCATAATTGCTTCAATATACTGTTTGGCAAAATCTGCATCGATGTCTTGCTGATCAGCGACTAACCGCCC
>NCJS01000006.1 GCA_002279005.1 Idiomarina sp. 34-48-12
GTCAAGCAGCTGGTCGATGAGTTTGTCTGATATTGGCATTCTGATATCCTTCTTCGATATTGTTAAGAATGCCATTTACACAGATATTTTTACACTCTCCATCACCCACGCCAGCATCCACACTGACTCGGTGTTTACCTTCTGAATTGGCACGACTATTCGCTGTCATTAAAAAGCGATTATTTTCAATATTGCCCATTCCTTTAATTGTGCTATCGCCGACACCAACATCAGTTTTAATCGTTTTATAGTCGCCGTAAATATCTAAATCGACTTCACCAACGCCTAAGTCAATGTTGATGTTCGTGGTCCATAAATCGCCATTAATTTCACCAACACCTAAATCGGTCTCAACACGACTAACCTTCGGAAGTTTCACAACCCAATCCAATTGAATACCATCTTGGTTTGGAACACGAAGTGTTAATTGGTCGCCTGCTTGCTCAGCAATCAGCTCAGCGTCTTCAACGTTACCCTCTTTGTCAAAGACAGTGTCGTCATCTTTGTAGGCACGAATAGACACTTCCATCACATCGCCGTCAGTACGTTCAAACGTGATGGTTCCTACGCCAGAGTCAAAGCTAACTTCAGTCGCGCTGCTCACGTTGTATTCAGCACTAATATGCTTTTCGTGTTGTTGCGCAGAAGCTGTAAATGGCAAGCTGATCACCGTGATACCAGCGATCATTCCTAAAGCAATACTCCAAGTGGTGCGTTGACGGTTCATTGTTGTTGTCTCCGTAATGATTCATGTTATCATCGTCGTTATAGGACGTAAATAATTCACTCGAAGTTTATTAAGCAATTATCGTGCCAAATATTTATTCGTTATTATTCAAACACTTGCAATGAGCTACATCATTTATTTCTCATCACAAATTAGTCAAAATCACAAAATTATGCTCAAATAATACAAATTTGATTCGACCAATGACACAAACCATGTCCGAGCATTCGACGATGACTTCTCACAGCATTGAACCGATAGGATTCATTGAATCCCCCTACCCCGAGAAGTTTGCCGTGCCAAGGCAACCAGGGCTTGTCCCCGCAGCAAAGGCTCGAATTGTATTACACGGTGACTATGGACATCCTGATTGTGTTCGCGGTTTGAAGGCATTCTCGCATATTTGGGTTTTATTTTTATTTCACCAAACCACCGCTCAGGGTTGGAAACCTCTGGTACGTCCTCCGCGCCTTGGTGGCAATGAAAAACGCGGCGTCTTCGCAACGCGCTCAACCTTTCGTCCCAATAATATCGGGATGTCGGTCGTTCAAGTTATCGATATCAAACATCAGAACAAACAAACCATCATTGAGGTGCAAGGCGCTGATTGGGTCAACCAAACGCCGGTCATTGATATCAAACCTTATGTTCCCTACGCCGATGCCATAGCGGAAGCTACTGGTGGCTTCGCAGCAACAGCGCCAAATAAGAATTTGATCACCACCTTTAGCGACCAAGCTCGACATGAATTGCAGAACTTAATGCCGGAATATCCGGAGTTGCAGGCGCTAATAACCCAGGTACTCGCGCAAGATCCTCGCCCTGCATATCAGCAACACGACGACATGGATCGTGACTACGGCATGACCTTATACAATGTGAATATTCGGTGGCGCGTGCTGAATCAAGAAAATCATGTAATAAGTATCAGTAAAGGCTTTTGACACAGCGCCGCTACTGATAGAATTTCAGGTTAAGTACACCATTGGAATTTTGCTGGAATTTGAGGATCACATGCGTACCAGCCAATATTTATTAGGAACATTAAAAGAAACACCTGCCGACGCAGAAGTTATCAGTCATCAATTGATGCTGCGCGCCGGTATGATTCGTAAAGTTGCCGCCGGCCTTTATACGTGGACACCAACCGGATTGCGTGTGCTGCGCAAAGTGGAACGTGTTGTTCGCGAAGAAATGGAACGCGCCGGTGCTCTAGAAGTTCTTATGCCAATGGTTCAACCCGCAGATTTGTGGGAAGAGTCTGGTCGTTGGAATGACTATGGCCCTGAGCTACTTCGTTTACACGACCGAAATAACCGTGACTTCGTTTTAGGCCCAACGCATGAAGAAGTCATCAGCGAATTAGCACGCAAAGAAATTAGCAGCTATAAGCAGTTGCCACTGAACTTGTTCCAAATTCAAACCAAATTCCGTGACGAAATTCGCCCGCGCTTTGGGGTGATGCGTTCACGTGAGTTCATCATGAAAGATGCGTACTCGTTCCACTTAGACCAAGACAGCCTGCAGCAAACCTATGACGTGATGCATGCAGCCTACTGCCGCATCTTCGAGCGCCTCGGTCTCGATTATCGTCCGGTTATTGCGGATACCGGCTCCATTGGTGGTAGCTCATCACATGAGTTTCATGTGTTAGCGAGCTCTGGTGAGGATGACATTGCGTTTTCAGACAGCTCTGATTATGCCGCCAACGTGGAAATGGCTGAAGCCGTAGCGCCTACTGCTGCGCGCCCTGCGCCGTCGGCTGACATGGAAAAAGTTGCCACGCCAGAAGCAAAAACCATTGCTGCATTGGTTGAGCAATTCCAGTTGCCAGTTGAGAAAACGGTCAAAACACTTATTGTGCACGGTACTGAAGAAGGCAAACTGGTAGCGTTGATCATTCGTGGTGATCACGAGCTCAACGAAATTAAAGCCGCCAAACACGAGTTGGTAGCCAGCCCGCTGGTATTTGCAACGGATGAAGAAATTCGTGCAGCGATTGGCGCTGGTCCTGGTTCATTAGGCCCAGTTGGTTTATCAATGCCTGTCATTATTGATCGCAGTGTCGCGGTCATGGCTGATTTCGCTGCCGGAGCCAATGATGATGGCTTCCACTACTTCAATATCAACTGGGAGCGTGATGTCGCTCTGCCAGAAACCTTTGATTTGCGTAACGTTGTTGCCGGTGACCCAAGCCCATGTGGTCAAGGCACACTACAAATTAAACGCGGCATTGAAGTCGGTCATATTTTCCAACTTGGTAAGAAATACTCAGAAGCCATGAAAGTTGGCGTATTGACCGAAACCGGTAAACACGAAACCTTGACGATGGGTTGTTACGGTATCGGTGTCTCTCGTATTGTTGCGGCGGCAATTGAACAGAACCACGATCAGTACGGCATCATCTGGCCTAACGCATTAGCACCGTTCCAAGTGGCGTTGGTTCCAATGAACATGCACAAATCGGCACGCGTACAAGAAGTTGCTGAAAAACTCTACGCCGAGCTAACTGCGGCTGGTATCGATGTGCTGTTTGACGATCGCAAAGAGCGCCCAGGCGTCATGTTTGCCGACCTCGAGCTTATCGGTATTCCACATCAAATCGTGATTGGTGAACGTAACCTTGACGAGCAAGCCGTGGAGTACAAATCGCGTCGTAGTGGCGAGAAAGAAAAGGTCGCGATTGATGCAATTCTGCAGCATTTGCAAAACCAACTTTAAATCGCTCAAGTCAGTTAGTATAAAAAAAGCCCGAATTTATTAATTCGGGCTTTTTTGTATTTGTTGCATTTAGCGCTTAGAGATTAACTCTCAGAACCCGCTAATGGTTCCACATAATGCAAATGCATATCCCAAGGGAAGTGAATCCAGGTTTCTTGCTCAAGGTCTGCAACATAATCATCCACTAATTGCATACCAGCGGGCTTGGCATAAACCGTGATGAATTTCGCTTTTGGGAAACGCTCACGTAAAAACTTCAAGGTATTACCGGTATCAACCAAGTCGTCAATAACCAAGAAGCCTTCGCCGTCGTCGGTTGCGTTCACATCTTTCAGCATGGTTACGCTATCGCGCTGGCTGTCGTGATCGTATGAGCTCACGCAAACCGAGTCGACAACACGTACATTGAGCTCACGAGCCACAATTGCCGCCGGCACCAAGCCACCGCGGCTTACAGCAATAATGCCGCGCCATTGTTCAGCAGGTAACTGGCGACGAGCCAGTTCCTTTGTTGCACGATGCAACTCTTCCCACGATACGAAAAACTCGCGATTTGAATGCCATCCCATAATGATTACCCCAACCAAATAAATTTAGCGACAAACAGCGCTGCTAATACTGCAACACTCCAATTTAATTCACGGATTTTGCCTCCGAGCGCTTTCACCACAACGTAGCTAATAAATCCAAGCGCAATGCCGTCAGCAATTGAGAAGGTCAATGGCGTCATCAGCAGCACAACCGCTACCGGAGCTGCTTCCGTAATATCATCCCAATCTACTGAACGAAGCGTAAATAGCATCAATACTGAGACATAAATAATCGCGCCAGCGGTTGCATACGCAGGAACCATGCCTGCTAGCGGCGCGAAAAATATTGCCAAAATAAATAGTAGACCAACCACCACAGCAGTGAGACCGGTCTTGCCGCCTGAGGCAACGCCAGATGCTGATTCAACATAGCTGGTTGTGGTTGATGTACCTAATGCAGCGCCTGCAATCGTGGCCGTACTGTCAGCCATCAACGCACGCTCTAGACGCGGTAACGAGCCATCCGGCTTCGCCAAACCTGCGCGCTGTGCAACGGCCATTAACGTGCCCGACGTATCAAACAAATCAACGAACAAGAACGCAAAGATAACGCTCAACATGGCGACATCGAACGCCGCCGCAATGTCCATTTGCATAAAGGTTGGTGCCAAGCTCGGTGGCGCTGCAACAATGCCATTGTACTGTACATCGCCAAGCAAAAATCCGGCCAAGGTCACTAAAAGTATACTTATCAGCGCGGCTCCTTGAATACCTCGTGCAACCATACCAATAATTAGGAAGAATCCAGCGCCAGCAAGCAGCACCGATAGTTGCGACATGTCGCCCAATGACACTAACGTGGCATTGTCCGCAACAATGATATTGGCGTTCTTTAAGCCAATTAACGCTAGGAAAGCACCAATACCTGCGGCTATTGCTAAGCGCAGCGTTACCGGTATCGCATTAATGATCCACGAGCGCACACGCAAAGCAGAAAGTAAGAAGAATAAAATACCAGAGAAAAACACCGCGCCAAGCGCCGTTTGCCACGTGTATCCCATACCGAGAACAACGCTATAGGTGAAGAACGCATTGAGCCCCATACCCGGCGCCAAAGCCACAGGATAATTCGCCCACAATCCCATCACCAAACAGCCAATGGCGGCAGCTAAACAGGTGGCGACAAAAACCGCGCCATAATCCATGCCGGCTTCACTGAGCATCGATGGATTTACGAAAATAATATACGCCATGGTTAAAAACGTGGTGATACCCGCAACAATTTCACGTTTTACCGTACTTCCCTGCGCTTTGATTTGAAACAACCGCTCCAATAAAGCCTGCATAAGCCCCCACTCTTGCTCTGCTGATTAAAAAATTGCGGTATTCTACAATAATTTCATCGCTTTTGCCGCACTAATCTGTGGTAACCTGAACGCCTTCAATGCACTCGGCAACCATCATTCAAGGAGTTTTTAGTTATGCCTCGAGTCATATACATTGATGCCCAAGGTGGCGAATTTGAAGCAGAAGTCGAAGTTGGTCAAAACCTCATGGAAGGTGCGGTTGATCATATGATTGACGGCATTCTTGGTGAATGCGGTGGCGTCATGTCATGCGCAACCTGTCACTGTTATGTTGATCCCGCTTGGGTTAACAAAATTCCAGCAGCGAGCGAAATGGAAGAAGATATGCTCGATATGGTGGTCGATCCGCAAGACAACAGTCGTTTAAGCTGCCAAATCGACATGACCGACGAATTAGATGGGATTGTTGTACGTTTACCGAAATCGCAGTTTTAAGCGCTTTCGATTCGCACGAATACTTCATCATGATAGCCGGTTGTCACGCGCATCAGCCCCGACAACTCGGCATCTAACTCAGGTTCACCGGTATCAACCAGCAGCGGGCGCTGCCCTAGCGCTTGCAGTTTCGCTTTGGTTGCCACAATTTGAATATGATCTTTGCCAACGCGGCGAATCACCGTCGGGCTAAGTTGTTGATTACCACGCCCGAAAATATGGCCTTGCCCACCTATCACCGTAATAATCATCTGCACAGGGCCTTGATGCGCATCAATGAGTTGTTCAAGCTGTGTCGCCGTCACGTCACTGGCAATCACCTCGCCAGCAAGCACCACATCAACACCCAACAACGTGTTTGGCAGATTTAATTCTTCCATGATAAACGCCACAGTTGAGCCGGAGCCCATCACATAAAGCGTATCATCGTCCATGCTTTCAATCACATCGGCAGCGATGTCGGCAAGTACGAGCTCATCACTCTCTTTACCGCCCATCTTTACGGCCTGAACATAACGCAGCTCTGCCGGAACCAGCATCTCACCATAGCGACGCGCTCTGACTGTACCCTGACGAAACGCATCTTCATCAATATCCATCACATCCGCATTGGTGACGCTGGTCAGCTGACCTTGTATGAGCTGCTCCAACACCTTCCCCGCAGCCGTGGGTGATATCGCGTAAACACCTGAGTGAATTTTCACGCCCGCAGGAATACCAAGTACGGGGCGTTCTTCCGGATAGACGGCGCAAACATCGCGCGCAGTGCCATCCCCGCCAGCAAACAACAATAAATCGATATCATCGCGTTCAGCCAATAATTTGACGAGCTCGCGGGTATCATCCGCAGATGTCAGTGCTTGCTGCGGTGTATAAACCACCTCATAGGCATAGCCAAGCTCGCGCACAACATCCTCACCGAGCCCATCTGCGCCGGTGACAAACTGCAATTGATTGGCATAGGCCTGAATAACCTGGAGTGCTTGGCTGACACGTCGTGGTGCTTTTGGCGTTGCACCTAACTCAAGCGCACGCTTCGCAGTGTCGGCGCCGTCACTACCTTTTAAAGCAACGGAGCCGCCCAAACCTGCGTATGAATTGACAATAAGACCAATACGAAACAACGGAGACTTATTCACCTTTATCGCGGGTACCTTCTTGAATGGCTTCGCCGGCACTCTCAAGATCTTTGCCGATACCGTCAATCGTGGCACAACTACTCAAACCTAAAGCGATTAAAAGCATAATGAAATGGCGATTCTTCATTTTATGTTCCAATTAGTTATTGTTGTTGGGGGCCACGGCTGCTGATAAAAATCAGCCAAAGCTCGGGCAAATTTCTCCGCGCGATGCGGAATGCCTTCAATTATATAGCGAGATAATTGTTCTTGAACAGCTTTTGTAAACGCGAATCGATCAACGTCAATGCCACCTAAGTTATCAACACTCACTTGAAATGGCACCCCAGCACAAAGCGAAAACAACCACTCTAAGGCTTGTGGCTTACGTTCTACTTGTTCAAATTCAGCTTGCTGTTTGGCATCGCGACCATCGGGTTCATACCAATAGCCATAGTCAAACAGCTGCCGGCGCTGCTCACCGGCAATACACCAGTGGGCAATTTCATGTAACGCCGAAGCGAAAAATCCGTGCGCAAACACCACCTGATGATGGTCACCTGCCTGTTGTGCAGGTTGATAATACGGCTCATCAGTTCCGGCGACTAACCGGGTGTTAAACTCGTCATAAAAACACTGCTCAAACAGCGCAATGAGTTGCTGATAATGATGTTCTGTCATACTTCTCAACAGCACCTAGACAATAACAACGCCATTATTCAATGATCGGGAATGTGGTTTGAACATCGCCGTTTTGCGCGCGTTGACGTAACCAGTGGTCCATAATCACCAGCGCAGCCATCGCCTCAACCACAGGAACGCCACGAATACCAACACAAGGATCATGGCGACCGCGCGTCACAATTGAGCTTGTTTCGCCGTGAATATCAATCGTCTCACCAGCAATGGTGATGCTTGACGTTGGTTTGAAGGCAACTTCAGCAATAATTGGCTGACCGCTACTAATTCCGCCGAGTACACCACCCGAATGATTACTCGCAAAGCCTTTCGGTGTTAACGCATCGCGATGTTCACTACCGCGCTGCCCGGCAACCGCAAAACCGTCACCAATACTCACGGCTTTCACCGCATTAATACTCATCAGTGCTTTCGCCAAATCAGCATCAAGCCGATCAAACACTGGCTCACCTAAACCTACGGGTACGCCGGTTACCTCAAGACGCACACGTGCGCCGACCGAGTCACCATCTTTTAACAGCTGCTTCAGATATTCTTGCGCCGCTTCTGACATACGACGGTCTGGGCAAAACAGCGGGTCATCCGCCACATGTTGCCAAGCAAAATCTGGCTGCGCAGGGTCGGTGCAATGTGGACCTATTTGCACCACGCCGGCGTGAAATTTGATCCCGAATTTTTCTGCTAAGTATTTCTGCGCGATAGCGCCAGCACCAACTCGCATGGCGGTTTCGCGCGCCGATGAGCGACCACCGCCGCGATAATCGCGTACACCATATTTGTGCGCATAGGTATAATCCGCATGGCCGGGTCTGAATTTCTCTTTAATATCACCGTAGTCTTTACTACGCTGATCGGTGTTTTCAATGAGCAGCCCAATCGGTGTTCCGGTTGTTTTCCCTTCGAATACGCCTGAGAGAATCTTCACGCTATCCGCCTCTCGCCGGGCTGTTGTGAAACGATTTTGCCCAGGTTTCCGACGATCAAGTAACGGTTGAATATCGGCTTCAGAAAGCTCTAGGCCTGGCGGGCAGCCGTCAACGACAGCGCCAATTGCGGCACCGTGACTTTCGCCAAAGGTTGTGACCCGAAATAATTCACCCCAAGTATTTGCTGCCATCACTTTGTCTCAGTAGTTTTGTTTCGTTTTATTCGTGTGATTTCGCGTTAAAACTTCTCGCGATGCTCAACCAAATCGGCGTAGGTCAACACGAATACACCATCGCCACCATGCTCGAATTCCACCCAATCAAATGGAACTTCAGGGAATTCTTCGGCTAAAGCTACCCATGAGTTGCCCACTTCACACACCAACACACCCTGCTCGGTTAAATGTTCCGGCGCTTCACGCAAAATGGTTCGAACTAAATCTAAGCCATCATCGCCTGCTGCTAAGCCAAGTTCTGGTTCATGCCGAAATTCGTCCGGTAAATCAGCCATATCCTCGGCATCGACATACGGTGGATTCGTCACAATCAGATCATAACGTTGCTTCGGCACACCATCATATAAGTTCGACTGAATCGGAATAACGCGCTCATCTAAACCATGCATCGCGATGTTCTCTTCGGCAACAGCAAGTGCATCTAACGACAAATCCAACGCATCAACTTCGGCCTCGTCAAAGGCATAGGCACAGGCAATCGCAATACAACCGCTGCCCGTACACAAATCAAGAATACGTTTTGGCTCTTGCGTTAACCAAGGTGTGAAGCGCTTTTCAATCAGTTCAGCAATTGGCGACCGTGGCACTAATACGCGCTCATCAACCATAAACGGCAACCCAGCAAACCATGCTTGGCCAATCAAATAAGCTGCCGGCTTGCGCTCTTCAATACGCGTGGTCACTAATGCCACAAACTCATCAAGCTCGTGTTCTTGCAGGTGCGCCCGTTCAAACATGGCGAGTTGCTCAAAATTCAACTGCGTCACATGCCCTAACAAAAGTTGCGCTTCGCTGTAGGCATTATCGGTGCCGTGACCAAAATAGACATCGGCACTCTGCATTGCAGTGACAGCCCAACGCAGTGCATCGTGTAAATTGGTTTGCGTAAATGTGACATTTACCTGTGACAAGGTAGGTTCTCCGAAGTTGTTCTGTTCTTTGCCATAAGATACCCTAATAGCACTAAGTTCGCATCCAAAGATGCACGTTGATAGGCACAAAACGAATGGTTATGAGTGACGATTCAGACGATTTCGCGTTGTTTCGCGAGCAAGTGAAGGTTGATCGCCGTATTCGCAGCGAAACCGTTCCAGCACCGCGCCCGCAACGGGTCATCAAACGTACAGGCTCGAATCCCCCTGAACGCCAACAGCAGGCGGCGTTTTTCTTTTCTGATACCTTTCGAGCTCATTTCCCCGAAGGCCCCGTTCGCTATTGTGCCGACGGTGAGTCTTCACACTTACTCAAGCAACTTCGCCGTGGTGACTACCCGCCCGAATTATTCCTTGATTTACACGGTATGACGCAAGCTGAGGCCAAGCGCGAAATCGCTGCGTTATTGCATGCCTGTACAAAACAGAATGTTGATTGTTGTTCAATTATGAGTGGGCACGGGAAGGGTATTTTGAAGGAGAATTTACCGCATTGGTTGGTACAGCATCCGGCGGTGCGAGCATTTCATCAGGCGCCTGCGGCCCACGGAGGCAACGCCGCCCTCCTCATCTTACTGCAAAAACGATATTAGCTATTAGATATTGGATATTGGCGCCGATGTTTCAGGTTTTTCTAATATCTAATATCCAATAGCTAATATCGTACTTGGGTTTTAGGGGACGACCATGCGGATGAAATCGGCGCGCTGCATCGCCACATCCACCTTCAACTCCGCCATCCCTGCCGTTGGAAACAACAACGGTGGCGTATTCTTATCCAGCGTTGCCACAAGATAACTCACGAACGGCATATGCGACACCAACACAATGGTTTCAGCGTTCGGATAGCGGCTTTGCAACATCGCAAAAAACCAATCACAGAATTCTTGCGGATCGCTTTCAGGAATGGCGTCATCGGCAACATCGCGGTGACTTGCAGGCGCAATCGATTCAACAATCGTTGCGGTTTGCTGGGCGCGAATATAGGGGCTAGCTAATAACCAATCGAACTGATTTTCCTGTTCTTGCATATACTCTTTGAGCCAATTGGCACTCGCCACCACCTCACTCTCGCCAAGTGTACTTAGCGGGCGAATGGCATCAGCTTTTAAGGCTTGCGCTGGTTCAGCATCACCATGGCGCATAATAAACAAGGTAACAGCCACGACTTATTCATTCTCCTCAGCTGAATCAGCTGATTCATCTTGGCGTCGACGTCGACGACCACCGGTAACCGGATCGGCACGCCCCTCATCTTTCGCTTGATCGGCACGACGGCGTCTCACCGCTTTCGGATCAGCAATCAGTGGGCGGTAAATTTCGATACGATCACCTTCACGTAATTCATGATCGAGCTTAACCGCTTTACTCCAGATACCAACCTTTTGTTCCGAGAGATCAATTTCTGGGAAGTATTGTTTGATTTGCGAACGCTCAATCGCCTCTTCAACCGAGGTGCCAGCCGGAACTCGCAGCGGAATAATTTGCTGACGTTCAGGCGTTGCGTACGCCACTTCTATTTGAATTTGTTGCGGTGCCATTCGTTATTTTGACCCATACACTTGTTGTGCACGCTGTACAAACGCATCAACCATGCGGCTTTGCAGCTCATTAAAAATTTTACCAAATGCCATACCGAGTAGCCGATTCGCAAACTCAAATTCAAGCTTTAACACAATTTTGCAAGCCTGCTCATCAAGCTTATGGAAGCTCCAACCACCACGCAAATACTGAAATGGCCCATCCACAAGCTCCATATCAATACGTTCAAACGGCACGAGCGTATTGCGTGTGGTGAACGATTTACTGATTCCTGCTTTGGAAATATCAAGACGGGCGACTTTATTTTGCTCATCGTTTTCCAGTACCGACGCGCTACGGCAGCCTGGTACAAACTCTGGATAACGATCGATATCATTCACCAATGCGTACATTTGCGCATCGCTGTATGGTACTAAAGCACTCCGTTCAATAGTCGGCATCGCAGTCCTCGTTTGGTTAAAATGATGCGCATGATAGCGCATTTCATACGCTGAATCACCCTCTCAAATTCAGCAAATAAAGCCGTGATTTTGCAATAAAACAAATTTTAATTTTTCATACCATCGGTATAATACAAGGCATGAGCAAAACTAAAAAAAATCAGAATTCCAATACCATCGCGCTAAACAAAAAAGCGCGCCATGAATATTTCCTCGAAGATAAATTTGAGGCCGGTCTCGCCTTGCAAGGTTGGGAAGTAAAAAGTATTCGTGCCGGTAAGGTCAACATCAGCGACACCTACGTCATCATCAAAAATGGCGAAGCGTATTTATTGGGTGCGCAAATTCAACCGCTTATTTCGGCGTCAAGCCATGTCGTGTGTGATCCTGAGCGTACCCGCAAGCTATTATTAAAGCAGCGCGAGCTCGACAAGCTAATCGGTGCCAGTGAGCGTGAAGGCTATGCGATTGTTGCCACCGCCATGTATTGGAAAAAGCATTTGGTTAAATTGGAAATTTATTTAGCCAAAGGTAAAAAGTCGCACGATAAACGCGACACCATAAAAGAACGTGATTGGCAGCGTCAAAAAGAGCGAATCATGAAGCACAACGTTCGTTAAAAGGTATCCGTCAATTCTGCGTTGACATCACTTTTTAATCGCGATACATTCAACCCATCAATTAGACAAGCTAGTGAAATAGCTGAAAGTATAAAGGAAGCAATCGTGTTAACGATGTCACAGCAATCACAACTACGTAAAAACTGGTGGTGGCATTTCCCGAGCTAGCGGGCGATGTATCTGTGCGTGTTTATCACGTTTGCTACAAACCCGCTTCGATAAGCGGGTTTTTTTATGCACGCTTATCGATATCAAGCGGTAAAATAAAGTTATACAACTTTGAACAACCAAAAGTTATCGACCAACACTCAACAACAAAGAGTACCGTAGCGTGAATATTATTGAACAACCTGGCTTCCTGACGAGTTTACGCATGAAGCTGCCGTATCAAGCCGATACGCTTGCCCTTTACGAAAGGCTCTGCTCGCCGCAGCAGCCAAGTTTGTTGCTCGATTCTGCCGAAATTCAATCGCGGCAGAATCTCAAAAGCTTGCTCATGGTGAATGCTGCTGTTCAATTTACCTGTCAGGGCCAAACCGTCACCATCGACGCCCTCACCAATAATGGCGCAGCACTTTTACCATGGTTAGCCCAGCAGCTTGGCGAACTTGGTCGCGATGTTTGCGAAGTCACGGCAAACAACCAGCAGTTGCAGTGTGAGTTCAAGCAAACTAAGGCGACCGCGGACGAAGACTCTCGTCTGCGCGCTGCCAGCAATATCGAGCCCTTACGGATTGTTCAGCAACAACTACAAACCAAAGCCCAACTTGGCGCCCCGCATGCCATGGCGATTTTTATCGGCGGTGTGTTTGCTTATGATTATGTGGCAACGTTTGAACAACTCCCCAACGTTGAAACCGCTGACAATAGTTGTCCGGATTATCAATTCTACCTTGCGGAAACCTTGCTCGTTATTGACCACCAACAGCAAACAACCGAGCTACTCGCTAGCCTTATCAGCGGGCCTCAGAGTGCAGAATATTATGCAGACATAGCCGCACAAGTCGGACAAATTGCAGCCCTCTGCCAGTTTCCGTCGATGCAAACCCCAAGCAAAACCGAACGGGTTGATGACACCTTAAAGGCAACGCCCTCTGCTAAAGAATTTGCACAGCAAGTGCTGCAGCTTAAAGAGCACATCAGTGCTGGCGATATCTTCCAAGTGGTGCCGTCGCGTCGCTTTCAACTGCCATGCAGTGATAGTTTATTAGCCTACGCAGAGCTTAAGAAAGCGAATCCGTCGCCATATATGTTTTACCTACGTACCGATAGTTTCGAACTATTCGGCGCGTCACCTGAATCGGCGCTTAAATACACCGCGGCAACCAATCAAGTTGAATTGTATCCAATAGCCGGTACCCGTCCGCGCGGTAAAAATGCCGATGGCACCATTCATGCCGATTTAGATAGTCGCTTAGAGCTTGAATTGCGCTTAGATCAAAAAGAACTCTCTGAACACATGATGTTGGTTGATCTCGCACGCAACGATCTCGCTCGCATTGCCGAGCCTGGTACCCGCTATGTTGCTGACTTACTGCAAGTCGACCGGTACTCGCATGTTATGCACTTAGTTTCACGCGTAGTCGCGCAGTTAGCGGACGATTTAGATGCACTCCACGCCTATCGCGCCTGCATGAATATGGGCACCTTAGTTGGGGCGCCTAAAATTAGCGCCGCCACTTTGATTCGTCAGGTTGAGCAACAACGTCGTGGTAGCTACGGCGGAGCTGTCGGCTATGTGAATGGTGCGGGCGATATGGATACCTGCATTGTGATTCGCTCAGCCTTTGTCAAAGATGGTTTAGCAACCATTCAAGCTGGTGCCGGTGTGGTGCATGACTCCGACCCTGCCGCAGAAGTTGCTGAAACCGAAAACAAAGCCCGCGCGGTTATCGAAGCCGTACGTAACGCCAACAAACGTATTCAGGAGGCAGCGGATGCGCGCTAATCCAACAACCAATACCGCGGCTCCTGATCGCATTGTGATGCTCGATAACTTCGATTCATTTAGCTATAACCTCGTTGATGAATTGCGGCAGCTTGGCTACCCATTGGTGGTTTATCGCAACGATATCGATGCGCAGCAGCTCATCGCGACCATGCGTGAGTATACTGGGCGTCAGCTCTTATGTTTATCGCCGGGCCCAGGGCACCCTGCGCATTCCGGTAACTTGCTGGCATTAATCAAAGCCGCACAAGGCCACTTCCCGATGCTCGGCATTTGTCTTGGCTTTCAGGCGCTCATCCATGCCGCCGGTGGTGAAGTCGATCGCTGCCCTGACATTGTGCATGGCAAAAAAGCACTGATCGAAACACGCCAACATTGCATATTTGAACAATTGGATAATCCATTAACCGTGGCTCGCTATCATTCATTGTGTGGCTACAAGTTGCCCGACTCCATTCAAGTGCTTGCGGCAACCGGTGCGATTCCGATGGCGGCAGAATTCCCAGAGTTTCAGGCAATTGGCTTTCAATTTCATCCGGAATCCATTTTAACCAGCCGCGGTACGCAGCTATTAGCGCAAACCGTTGCCTATTTATTTCAACAATACCGATTTGAGCCGTACGGGAGTTAATCATGCAGGCACTGAATTCATTACTCAACGGCGAGCCCTTAACCCTGCAACAGGCAGAGAAACTGTTTGATCACTTGGTGAAAGGCGAGCTCAACGACATCCAAATCACCGCAGCGCTAACGGCAATGAAACTGCGTGGCGAACAGCCAGAAGAAATGGCTGGTGCCGCACAAGCGCTACGACGCGCGGCGAAACCATTTAAACGCCCTGCCCGAGCCGTTATTGATAGCTGTGGCACCGGTGGCGACGGTAGTAATACCATGAATATTTCGACCACCGCAGCGTTAGTGGCCGCCAGCATGGGCCTCGCGGTTGCCAAGCATGGTAACCGTAGCGTGTCATCGCGATCGGGCTCTGCTGATGTGCTTGAAAGCCTTGGCTTATCGGTAACGCAAGACCCGGAAATCGCAGAGCAACAACTTGATACGTTTAACTTTTGTTTTCTATTTGCACCGCATTATCACCCAGGTATTCGCTATGCGATGCCAAGTCGACAAACCCTGAAAACGCGCACCTTGTTCAACTTACTGGGTCCGTTAGTGAACCCAGCACGCCCTGATGCACAAGTACTTGGGGTGTATGATCCAAGCTGGTGCCGACCGATGGCAGAGACCTTGAAGTTATTGGGTTGTCAGCGTGCCATGGTTGTCCATGGTTCAGGGCTTGACGAAATTGCCTTGCATGGCCCAACCCATGTGGTTGAATTGCGCGACGGTGAACTCACCGAATACACACTCAATGCTACTGATTTTGGCGTACAGCCAGCACAAGTGGCTGAATTAGTCGGCGGCGACGCGGATTATAATGCGCAGTTACTCAAGCAGGTTTTAGCCGGCGCAGCAACACCAGCGCAAGCTAATGCCGTTGCGGTGACTGTTGCAGCCATGCTTTATGTCACTGACCAGTATGCCGACTTAAAACAGGCAACCGCAGCGGTGCAAGCACATCTTGCATCAGGCGCCGCGTTAGTGCACTTAGAGAAGCTTCAGGAGTTTAATCGTGGCTAGCTCAATACTTAACGAAATTGTAGAAACTCGCCGCAGCTCGGTGCAAGCCTTCTTGGCGCAATTGGATATCGCATCAATAGAAAAGCAGTTGGCACCAAGTCAACGCAGCTTATACCAAGCACTGGCGAAGCCTCGAGCGAGCTTCATTCTTGAATGCAAAAAAGCGTCGCCGTCGAAAGGCTTGATTCGCCCGAACTTTAATCCGGTGAGCTTGGCGCAAACCTATAGTCGTTACGCCGACGCTATTTCGGTACTCACTGAGCCCGACTACTTTCAAGGCGATTACCGTTATTTAGCGGCTGTCGCAGCGGCCGTACCACAACCCGTGCTTTGTAAAGATTTCATCGTGATGCCAGAGCAAGTTTTGTTGGCTCGCCACTTTGGCGCCGATGCCATTTTATTAATGTTGTCCGTGTTAACTGATGATCAGTACCGCCAATTAGCAGAGCTCGCTGCGCAGTTGCAACTTGATGTGCTCACCGAGGTAGCGACCGACGAAGAACTGGCACGTGCGTTGTCACTGAATGCAAGCATCATCGGCATTAACAACCGGAATTTGCATGATTTAACGATCGATCCGCAGCGTAGCATCGACATGAGTCAACGGATTCCAGAAGGCGTTTTAGTTGTGGCTGAATCGGGCTATTCGAACCATGCGCAAGTTCAACAAGCAGCAGCCTATGTTGATGGGTTTCTTATTGGGAGTGCGCTGTCACAGTGCGACAATGTGGATCAAGCCTGCCGCGAGCTAATTTACGGAAAACATAAAGTTTGCGGCTTAACTGAACCTGCCGATGCCACCGTCGTTCGTGCAGCTGGTGCGGCGTTTGGTGGGCTCATTTTTGTTGAGCACTCTCCGCGTTATGTCAGCTTAAAACAAGCGCAAACAATTGTGCACGCCGAGCCATTGTTAGATTTTGTTGGTGTGTTTGCCGATCAACCGCTCGCTCAAGTTATCGAAATAGCACAAACACTCGAACTCGCCATTGTGCAATTGCATGGTCAGGAAGACATTGATTACATCAGCGAGCTGCGTAAAGCGCTGCCAAATACCAAAATTTGGAAAGCCATTGGCGTCGATGAGCCGCTTATTCTGCCGCAACTCGAAGTGGATGCCTTTTTACTCGACAATCGCTTCGGTGGCAGCGGCCAGCCTTTCGATTGGGCACTACTGAAGGGCTTAAGCGAACAACAACTTAGCCAATGCATCTTGGCTGGCGGTTTGAGTCTGGCCAATTTAGGCGAAGCGCAGGCGACCGGTATTTTGCAACTGGATGTCAATTCAGGCGTTGAGTATGCCAAAGGCCGCAAAGATGCTGGCAAAATCGTGAAATTTTTCGAACATATTCGTACTTACGGTAAATCAGATAACCAGATCCAGCCGGATCAGGAGGCAGTATCATGACCCAATCAACTGAAAAACTATCCGCCTACTTTGGCGACTTTGGCGGCCAATTTGTACCTGAAATTTTATTACCGGCCTTGGATCAGCTTGAACAAGCATTCATCGATGCTCAGCAAGATCCAGAGTTTCAGGCAGAATTCGCCGACCTGTTAAAAAATTACTTGGGGCGTCCAACGCCTGTGTCGCTGTGTCGTAATCTGCCGTTGCATTCGCCCAATGGCACGCAAATTTATCTGAAACGCGAAGATTTGCTGCACGGTGGTGCGCACAAGACGAACCAAGTACTTGGCCAAGCGTTGCTGGCAAAACGGATGGGCAAAAAACGTATCATTGCTGAAACTGGTGCCGGTCAACACGGCACAGCAACCGCCCTTGCCTGTGCGTTATTAGATCTCGAGTGCATTATCTACATGGGCGCCAAAGACGTTGCGCGCCAACAACCGAACGTATTTCGGATGGAACTGATGGGTGCCAAAGTGGTGCCCGTTGATACCGGCAGCGGTACCCTAAAAGATGCCGTGAACGAAGCGATGCGTGACTGGACAGCTAGTTATAACACCACCCACTATTTGCTCGGAACAGCAGCTGGCCCGCACCCATTCCCTACCATTGTGCGTGAATTTCACCGGATGATTGGTGCTGAAGCAAAAGCACAAATGTTGGACCGCATTGGTCGCCTCCCTGATGAGGTCATTGCCTGTGTTGGTGGCGGCTCGAACGCGATTGGTATGTTTGCCGAGTTTATCGACGAACCCAACGTCGCATTAGTGGGTGTGGAACCCGCCGGCAAAGGCGTTGAAACGCCGCATCATGGCGCCACGTTAACCGCTGGCAAACCGGGCATTTTACATGGTTGCCGATCGTTCTTGATGCAAACTGACGAAGGTCAAATTGAGGAAAGTTATTCGGTCTCAGCTGGTCTCGATTACCCTGGCGTGGGTCCACAACATGCCTATTTGCGTGAGATTGGACGTGCACGTTATGAATCGGTGACCGACCAAGAGGCACTGGATGCATTCCAAATACTTGCGCAGCATGAAGGGATTATCCCAGCGCTGGAATCAGCCCATGCGCTTGCCTACGCACTGCGTCGTGCGGCAGAACCTGATGCGCCAAAGGTGTTATTAATTAACCTTTCTGGTCGTGGCGATAAAGATATTGACCATGTGCGCCGTATTTTCCAACAAGGAGAGCAAGCATGAATCGTTATCAACACATGTTTGAACAGTTAGAATCGAAACAACAAGGCGCGTTTGTGCCATTCGTGACCGTAGGCGATCCAACACCTGGCTTAAGCCTCAAAGTGATTAAGGCCCTCGTTGAAGGCGGCGCCGATGCACTTGAGTTGGGGTTACCGTTTTCTGATCCTGTCGCTGACGGCCCGACCATTCAAATGGCGAATATCCGCGCCCTTGCCGCGGGCACCCGCATCGCTGACGCGTTTGATATCATTAAGCAAGTTCGCGCGCTCTACCCAGAACTACCGATTGGCTTATTGGTTTACGCAAACCTTGTGGTGAGTAAAGGCACCGAATCATTTTATCAACGCTGCGCAGACGCCGGTGTCGATTCGGTACTGATTGCCGATGTTCCGGTACGCGAAGGCTTGAAATTTGCCGATGCCGCCAAGCAGCATGGTGTGGCGCCGATCTATATCGCGCCACCCGATGCATCTGAACAAACATTGGTTAATGTCGCGAAGCACAGCGAAGGCTATGTTTATTTGTTAAGCCGCGCTGGTGTCACTGGTGCTGAAACACAAATGCAAGCACCAGCCAGCGCTGTCATTGAGCAATTACGAAACAATCACAGCGCACCGCCGTTGCTGGGGTTTGGTATTGCTAAGCCTGAGCACGTTCAAGCGGCATTAAACGCAGGTGCCGCTGGCGCGATTTGTGGCTCAGCCATCGTGAAAATTATTGAACAGTACCAAAACGATGAGAGCCAACTCGTCAGTGAACTCACGCAGTTTGTGAAAACTATGAAGGCGGCAACAAGCAACGCTTAAGTGCGGCTTCAACGTTTGGATATTTGAACTGATAACCGGCCTGTTGCAAACGCTCAGGAATCACCAACTGGCCGGTTAATAACATCTGTGACATTTCGCCAAGCATTAACTTTAATGCCCACGCCGGCACTCGCATAAAGTGTGATTTCCGCAATACTTTCGCCAGTGTTTTACTAAATTCCCGCTGCTCAACCGGATGGGGCGCCGTTGCGTTATAAATACCGTGCGCTTTCTCGTTCGCGAGTAAAAACAGAATAAGCCCCACCATATCGTCGAGTTGAATCCAGCTAAACCCTTGTTTACCATCGCCTAACGGACCACCTAGGCCGAGCAAATAAGGTGGCAACATCTTTTGTAGCGCGCCGCCTTTCGGCGCTAACACAACGCCTGTGCGTAATACACAAACACGGGTTTGCTCTGACTCCGCGGCTAACGCTAATCGCTCCCACTCAGCACATAAATGATGCGCAAAATCATCTCTCTCGACTTTGGTGGCTTCAGTCACAGGCGTGCTGCCTTGCGCCCCATAATAACCAATCGCTGAACCGCTGATAAATACCTGCGGCGGCTGTGCAGCAGCCTGAATCGCTTCGGTGAGATGCCGGGTGATATTCCACCGGCTTTGTTCAATGCGAAGTTTTTGCCGAGAGCTCCAGCGTTTATCCGCAATGCCCTCGCCTTGCAAGTTAATCACTGCAAAATAATCACTAATATCAGTCACTTCATCCAAGCTTCGAATCACATGTACCTGCGAGCCAAGACGCTGAATGGCGCGTTGTGGATTACGACTAATCACCGTGACCTGATAACCCGCTAGTAAGTGCGGAATTAATGCTGAGCCAATTAAACCGGTGCCGCCTGTTATCAAAATTTTCATGCTGGCCTCTCGCTGCGGAAAAACTATACTAGTGCATTGTCGACTTTGCTTAAGTGTAGTCTTTGAATCTAGTACCTAACAAACTTTTCTGGCACACTGCGGGAATAAGAATATAACGGGCATCATCATGTTGTTAGTACTTGAATATTTACCAATCATTTTATTTTTTCTTTTTTACCTACTTGGCGATATTTTTATCGCGACCGGTGTGTTGATGGTCGGTACGGTCATGCAAATTGTCGTGATGAAATTTATGCGTGAGCCAGTGACCATGCGCCACTGGATAGTCATGTGGGCGGTGCTTATTTTCGGCAGTATCACTTTGTTTCTACGTGATGAATGGTTTGTGAAGATCAAAGTCACCGTCATTTATGTCGCTATTGCGTTATTCTTGCTTATTGGCCAGTGGTGGAAAAAACGTAGCCCGCTGCAAAGCATGCTTGATAGCGAGATTAACCTGCCGCCATTTGCCTGGCGACGTCTCACCTACGCATGGGTTGTCTTCTCATTGTCATTAGCCATCATCAACGTCTACATTGCGGAAATGATGAGTTTAGATGCTTGGGTCAACTTCAAAGTATTTGGCACCCTTGGGGCGACACTGATTTTTAGCGTGTTTTCTGGCGCCTATATGTTTAAACATCACACCGATCGTGAAAAAGATGCGGAGGAAATTGAATAATGTGGTTTGTTATTTGGGCTGAAGATGCGCCAAACTCACTAGCGGCACGACGCGCAACCCGTCCTGCACATTTAGAACGCTTACAACAGCTGAAGGCCGATGGTCGTTTGCTCGTGGCAGGCCCTTGCCCCGCCATCGCATCGAGTGACCCGGGTGATGCAGGCTTCACCGGCTCAATGGTTGTGGCTGAGTTCGATTCATTAGAAGAAGCCCAACTGTGGGCTGATGCCGACCCTTACTTCGCTGCTGGTGTTTATGCCAAAGTTACCGTAAAACCATATATCAAAGCGTTACCGTAACCCCTTATGGAAAATCCACGTCGCGTCAGTATTCAGTCGGCGCCCGAGCGAACCATTATTGCCTATCATTGGCACACACCTAATCCACGCGGTGTCGTTATTTTGGCACCAGCGATGGCAGTGCCTCAGGCCTTCTATCAGCACTTTTGCCAATGGCTCAGCGAACAGCACTACGACGTGATTAGTTTTGATTATTACGGCATTGGCGCATCAGTTGATAAGCCACTGGCGCAAATTCATACCAGTGTCACCGATTGGGCAACCTATGATGCAGCGGCAGTGATTGATTACGCTATCGCACAGCGTCCATCGCTCCCCTTACTGTGGTTTGCGCACAGTATCAGTGGTCAACTGTTTGGCATGATCCCGAATCACCGGCAGGTTAACCATATGCTAACCGTCGCCACCGGTTCTGGCTTTTGGCAAGCGACCAAACCACAACTGAAATATAAATCTTGGCTGTTATGGCGCGCTATCACCCCATGGTTAATTCCATTACGAGGTTATTTCCCAGGGCGGAAATTAGGCATTATTGGGGATGTGCCGGCTGCAGCCATGCAACAATGGCGTCGTTGGTGCTTGCATCCGGAGTATTTAGTTGGGGCTGAGCAATTACACAGTCAATACGCTGACATCAGCACCCCAATCACTTCGTTAGGGTTTACCGATGATGAGATGCTAACCGTGCAAAATATTGAAACCATGCATGACTTTTACGCCAATGCACCACAGCAACGCCATGTGATTGCCCCTGCTGATTTACCGATAAAACGCATTGGCCATTTTGCTGTATTCCGAAAAGACTACCAACCCCATTGGCAGCAGCTTTTCGGAACACACATTGACCAAGCGCTTTCGAAGTAGCTTAACGACAACTTAAGCAAGCTTGCGAATTAATTGGGCGGTGTTACGTCGTACCAACCGAGCGCAAGCTAAGCGGCCCAAGGTACCCACCACAATCGCACCAGCCACTGGGCCAACTAACCAGAATCGCCAGTGAATGGTTGCCGCCATTTCAAATACTTGCGTCTGCAAAATCCAAAGCGACAGTTCCATTGCCAACGTCGCGATTAACCCACTAATGGCACCCAGAATCAGAAACTCGTAAGTGACACTGCGACTTAATAACTTCGCCGGCGCGCCTAATGTTCGCAGAATAACCAGTTCTTGTTGGCGCTCTTCCATTGAGGCTTGTACCTGCGCCAACAACACCAATACGCCCGCAATCAATACCAGAACTAAAACGAAGGCAATCGCAATACTGACTTGATCGATCACCTCACGTAATTGCTGCATGATGGCGTCAAGATCAATCAACGACACTTCAGGGAACGGTTTGAATAGCTCATACAGTTCACTTTTGCGCTCTTCCGGTAAATTGAAACTCGAAATAAACGTCGCCGGGAAATCTTCTAGCGTACTGGTATTAAATATCATGAAGAAATTCGGCTGCAATGATCCCCAGTTCACTTTGCGAATACTTGTGACCGGCACCGTAAAGGTATTCCCGCCAATATTAAACTCTAGCTCGTCGCCTATCGACAAACGCATCCGCTCAGCCACTTCTTCTTCGACAGAAACTTGTGGCTGAGGATTATCACCCCACCACTCACCAGCAAGAATCGTGTTATTCGGAGGCAAGTCGTCGCGCCAAGTGAGCGACAGTTCACGGCCAAAGCCTTCGCGTTGCTCGGCATTATTGGTTTGCGTATTCGCTTCATCGCCACCATCTTCTTTGGTGACTTCATCTCGAACTGGCACACCGTTCACCGCCGTCATCCGTCCCGGTACCACTGGATACATGTCATTCGATTCAATATCACGTGCAGCAAAACGCTGTTCCAACTGATCAACATCATCTGGCGCCACATTCACAATAAAGTAGTTCGGGGCATCATCAGGCAATTGACGTTCCCAGTCGGCCAACAATTCATTGCGAAGTGCCAACACCAATAACAACAACATGATCGCTGTCGAGAAGCTCAACATTTGCACGCTATTGGCTTGCGCGCGGCGCTGCAAACCGGCCATCGCCAAACGCCATGCACTCCCAGCTTGCATACCCGCCTGACGACTCGCACGAATAAAGAAGCGACCTACGGCCAATAGCAGTACGGCAGCGACGGCACCACCGGCGAATAGCGCCGTTGAAAGCAGCCATTGTTGACTGTAAATCAGCAACAACGCATAGATGGTTCCCGCTGATGCGATCCAATGCAACCAACGCAATTTATCGGTGCCCGTCAGCTCACGGTTCAATACCCGTAACGGCGGAATGGCGATTAAACGCAGTAATGGATAAAGCGTGAACATCACCGCACTAACCAACCCTGTTGCCGAAGCTAGTACATAAGGCTTCAAACCTGCCGCAGGCAACTCTGCACCTAACTGCGACGCAACAAATTCAATGACTTGCGCCTGTAATATCCATCCGAGCAACAAGCCAACGCCAATACTGATGAACGTTAGCAGCAACAAATGCAAAATAAAAATCCGCTGAATTTGTCGACGGTCTGCCCCTAGCGTTTTGAAAATTGCCACCACATCATAGTTACGCTGACAGTAACGCTGCGCCGCCACAGCCACCGCAGTCGCCGCCAATACCACACCAAGCAAGCTCGCCAACAACATAAAACGCTCAGCGCGCTGTAAACTGCGGGCTAATGGGCTATCACCATCTTCAATGCTGCGCCAGTTGTGGGTATCGTCATTCAATTGCGGTGCTAACCACTCATAATAACCATCGAGTTGATCTGCCGTACCGGCAAAAAGTACGTTGTAGCGCACGCGCGAGCCAGGCTGAATCAATCCGGTTTGCTCTAACTGGTTGTAGTTAATCAACACATTCGGGCTATCAGTGAATACCGAGAAACCAACATCTGGCTCATAAGTCAGTACCCGTGATACTTCAAATTGACTCTGGCCGATTTCTAGGGTGTCACCAACCTGCAAATTCAATTCTTGAAATAAAGCCGCAGCAACCCAAGCCTCGCCCTCGCCAGGTAACTGATTGATCACCGTCGTTTCTTCACCAAATGGTTCAGACGCTGTCCGCAAACTACCGCGTAACGGATAGCCATCGCTGACTGCCTTAATATCAACCAGTGCTAGGTTATCTTTGGCAAAAGCCATGCTATTGAACACAACCCGGTTGGCTGTCTTTAAGTCGCGTTGTTGTGCTTGCTGCAGCCAATCGTCAGCAATTGGCCGACGTGAGCTCAAGACACGGTCTGCCGCTAAAAACTCCGCGCTACGCGCTAGCAGCCCCGATTGCAAACGCTCGGTAAATAACGACAACGACAGCACCGCCGTCACCGACAGCACAATCGCCGCTGCCATAATGGTCAACTCACCGCGCTTAAGCTCGTGGCGCAATAATCGCCATGAAATCTTATGCCACATCGTTACTTACCTCGGTTAGTCGACCTGCATCCATCTTCAAAATACGCTGACAACGCTTCGCTAACTCCGCGTCATGCGTGACCATCACCAAGGTGGTGCCTGATTCTTTGTTCATATCAAACAATAAATCTTCAACCTTATGCCCAGTCGTCGCATCCAAGTTCCCAGTCGGTTCATCCGCAAACAAAATTTTCGGCGTACCAATAAATGCACGCGCTATAGCTACTCGTTGTTGCTCACCACCAGACAATTGATTCGGATAGTGCTTCAAGCGCTCTCCCAAACCAACTTTGGTTAACAGTTCACGTGCTTGTTGCTCCGCATTCTTGTGCCCTGCTAGTTCAGCTGGCAGCATCACGTTCTCAAGTGCCGTCAAACTCGGAATGAGTAGAAACGATTGGAAAATGAATCCGATTTTCTCAGCACGCACTTTTGCACGTTGCTCCTCATCCAAATCCCCTAAATTTACGTTATCTATGGAAACATCACCGTCACTTGCGAGGTCTAATCCAGCAAGTAAAGACAGCAAGGTTGATTTTCCAGAGCCTGACGCACCGACAATAGCCACGGTTTGACCCGCTTCAATAGACAGGTCAATTGGCTGTAAAATGTGTAGAATGCCGTCTTGTGTCGTAACTTTTTTTTCTAATTGAGTGGTTTGAATAAGCATTTATGAAAAACTTCCTAGCTAAATTGTTAGTAATCGTCGCATTGTTCGTTCTTATACGTCCAGTTTCGGCAAATGTCTCACTTGTTGTTTTAGGCGACAGCCTCAGTGCCGGTTATGGCATGGCGCAAAGCGAGTCGTGGGTGGGTGTTTTGCAGCAACGCTGGGCCGAAAAATATCCCGACATTACGCTCATTAATGCCAGTATTAGCGGTGACACCACCCAAGGTGCATTAAATCGTTTAGCTGGTGTCATTGAGCGCCATCAACCCGATGCTGTGTTCGTCGAATTAGGCGGCAATGACGGCCTGCGCGGCTTCAATCCAGCAAGCATCTCGGACAATTTGGTACAGATTATCATGCAATTGCAACAGCAGGACGCTAAAGTTGCGTTAAGTCAGGTGAGAATTCCGCCGAACTACGGTCAGCGCTACAGCGAAATGTTCGCCGACATTTTTCCAACCGTGGCTGAGCAGCATCAGGTACAACTGATTCCATTCTTTATGGAACAAATTATTGAGAACGAAGAATTAATGCAGGGAGATGGTATTCATCCGAATCGCGAGGCGCAGCCGCTTATCGCCGACATCATGGAACCACATTTACTGGAATTGATTGAAAAGCGTTAATCGTTATTCGTTAATCGTTGTTTGTTATTGGTTATTCGTTAAAGATGAAAACATTAAAGATTGGGTTTTCGGAGAGAGAGCGAAGCGAACGTTCGAATAACGATGAACGAACAACGCTTTTGCTTTAAAGAAATGGCGTCCCCTAGGGGATTCGAACCCCTGTTACCGCCGTGAAAGGGCGGTGTCCTAGGCCTCTAGACGAAGGGGACAGGACTAACATTCTGGTTATTCGTTACTAGTTATTCGTTATTGGTTATTGGTTTTCGTTTTGCTCTTTCGAGTAACGAATAACGATTAACGACTAACGCTTTTGCTTTAAAGAAGTGGCGTCCCCTAGGGGATTCGAACCCCTGTTACCGCCGTGAAAGGGCGGTGTCCTAGGCCTCTAGACGAAGGGGACCCCGGACAAACATTCTGGTTACTCGAAGAGTGGCGTCCCCTAGGGGATTCGAACCCCTGTTACCGCCGTGAAAGGGCGGTGTCCTAGGCCTCTAGACGAAGGGGACGCACCAGAACAAATCACTATCAAGTTTTCACTACTGTAAAGCGCAGCTTTGGTGGAGCTAAGCGGGATCGAACCGCTGACCTCTTGCATGCCATGCAAGCGCTCTCCCAGCTGAGCTATAGCCCCACACCAACACTGAAATTCGTGTGCTGCATCAGTACCCTGACAGCGGGGCGAATTCTAGGGTAATTGGCGCACTACCGTCAACCTTTTTTTTGGTAATTTTGATTGTTTGCCGAATTTTACGTCAGTTCGAACAAATCCCGATCAATTTCGTCTAAGTACGCAGTAATTAAACTTTTGTTCTGACCCGCTGGGTGTTCTGTGAATTTCGCGTTCGGTATGCACCAAAGTGAAATAATCAGCAAAAACTGCTGCCAATTGTTGTGCTGAATATCGCTGTACCGGTAAACCACTGCATTTTTCTGGACCATCTTCGGCGAACGTTGCAATAACTGCGTAACCGCCCTGCTCGACCGCTTTTGCCGCTTGCTCGACGTAGGCTTGTTGTTGCTCTGAGTTCACTAAAAAATGGAACACAGCGCGATCATGCCAAATCGAAAATTGTGCCGTGGCAAAATCCGTTGTTAGAACATCGCCAACCAGCCACGTAATCGTTTCTGCTTTTGCTTTTAAACGTTTCTTCGAGGCTGCTAATGCACTTTGCGATAGGTCAAGTGCGGTAATATTGGTAAAACCTGCCGCCAGTAAATTATCGATGAGTCGCGATGCTCCGCAACCCACATCAATAATCGCAGCGTCGTGATTCATACCCGTATCCGCAATTAAGCGCACCGAAGTTTCAGCCTTGGTTTGAAACCAACTCACACGATCAACTGCTTTAGTTTTATAAACGTCTTCCCAATGATTTTCTGCCATATGGTTTGTCGCCTATGTATTACTCATCAAAGTGATAAATTCGCTCTAACGATGCGCGATCCCGCACAGTTACTTCCATGTCTCGAACGAGACCATCCTCAATACTATATACCCAGCCATGAATCGCTAATTCTTGGCCGCGATCCCAAGCTTGCTGGATAATGGTTGTTTTCGCCAAATTTCGAACCTGTTCAATCACATTCAGCTCGCAAAGCCTATCCAAACGCTCTTTGGCGCCGCCGATGCTCTCAAGTTCGTCATGGTGAATGCGATAAATATCTTTAATCGGAAATAACCAATGGTCAACGAGACCATGGCTACAACTTTCAGTGGCCGCTCGCACGCCACCACATCCGTAATGCCCTACGACTAAAATGTGCTTAACGTGTAGTGTTTCAACCGCATATTGCACCACCGATAAGCAGTTGAAATCAGTTTGAATCACCTGATTCGCGACATTGCGGTGGACAAATAACTCCCCAGGCGCCATACCAACAACCTGATTTGCCGGAACCCGGCTATCTGAACAACCAATCCACAAATATTCCGGCGACTGTTGTGCCACCAAATTATTAAAAAATGTGGGGTCTTGCTCGCGCATCCGTGTGGCCCAAGCGTGGTTGTTGGCTAACAACTTATCAATATCTTGCATGCTTTGAATCTCTGAGAGACATAGAAAAAAGGCGCCAAACTGGCGCCTTTTCCGAGTTACTGCGCTTGTTCACGTTCAATGATAAACGAAATAGCACGAGCAATACGTCCTACCACTTGTTCTTGCGACAATAATTCTAAGGTCACATCTAGTGATGGTGAATTACCCGAACCG
Source organism: Idiomarina sp. 34-48-12 (assembly GCA_002279005.1). GTDB lineage: Bacteria > Pseudomonadota > Gammaproteobacteria > Enterobacterales > Alteromonadaceae > Pseudidiomarina. The sequence continues at coordinate 28,059 of NCJS01000006.1, forward strand.
GTAACAGCAACACGCAATGGCATGCCCACTTTACCCATACCAACGCCGAGATCATCGGCCGTTTGTTGAATGGCCGCTTGAATGGTCGCAGCGTTCCAAGTATCCAGACTTGCAAGACGATCTTGCACCGCTTCAAGCGCTTCGCGCGCGACCGGACGCAGATGCTTCTTCGCTGCAGCTTCATCAAATGCTTCGTACTCTTCGTAGAAGTAACGGCTCTGCTCGGCCATTTCTTTGAGTGTTTTCACACGATCAGCCATCAGTGGAATCAGCTTCTCAAGTGCTGGCCCGCGGCTCACATCAATGGCTTGATCAGTAAAATGCCATTGTAGATACGGAATCACACGCTCAACCGGCAGCGACTTCATGTAGTGCTGGTTCAACCAATTTAGTTTCTCGGTGTTAAATGCCGATGCCGCTTTATTCACGTCATCAAGGCTAAATAACTTCACCATCTCATCAACGCTGAAAATCTCTTGGTCACCGTGCGACCAACCTAAGCGTACCAAGTAATTTAATACCGCTTCAGGCAAGTAACCGTCATCACGATATTGCATGACGCTGACCGCACCATGACGCTTCGACAACTTCTTACCATCGTCGCCTAAAATCATTGATACGTGCGCGTATTCAGGCACAGGCGCACCCAGCGCTTGTAAGATATTAATCTGACGCGGCGTGTTATTAATATGGTCTTCACCACGCACCACGTGCGTAATGTTCATTTCCCAATCATCGATAACCACACAGAAATTGTACGTTGGCGTGCCATCGCTGCGCGCAATAATTAAGTCATCAAGTTCGGTGTTTGCAAACTCAATCGGCCCGCGAATATGATCATGAAACTTCACGCTGCCTTGTTGTGGGTTACGAAAACGCACCACATATTTGTCGCCAGACACATTCGGGTTGTCGCGGCAGTGGCCATCATAACGAGGCTTCTCGCCACTAGCCATTTGGTCTTCACGCATTTTTTCCAAACGTTCGGTCGAGCAGTAACACTTGTACGCTTTATCTTCTTCTAACAGCTTATCGATGTAGTGCTCGTAACGATCAAAGCGCTTGGTTTGATAGTACGGACCCTCATCCCAATTCAAACCTAACCATTCCATACCTTCTAAAATGGCATCAATGGCTGGCTGAGTTGAACGCTCACGGTCCGTATCTTCAATACGCAGGACAAACTTTCCGCCAGCCGCTTTCGCAACCAACCAAGAGTATAAAGCGGTGCGCGCACCACCAACGTGAAGGTAACCAGTAGGACTTGGGGCAAATCGGGTGACCACTGTCATAATTCTTGCTTTCTCCGCATTATTCGGGTTATTTTGCAGTTTCGTTATGCGTGCATTCTACCAAGAAGCAGCGGCAGGCGCATTAGGGGAAAGCATAGATTATTGTGTTTTTACTAAGCAGATACCAGGCAGGATGTTGATTTTAACGCCAAAGCGGGGAAAAAATCAGCAGTCGAACAAATCAAGTAAGATTTCCTGTTGACACTATCGTGAAGCTCCCTATAATACGCCCCGCAACGCAGAGAAAAGGATGGTTAGCTCAGCTGGGAGAGCACCGCCCTTACAAGGCGGGGGTCACTGGTTCGAACCCAGTACCATCCACCAATTCTTCATTTTCTCTGTCTCCCTGATGGATGGTTAGCTCAGCTGGGAGAGCACCGCCCTTACAAGGCGGGGGTCACTGGTTCGAGCCCAGTACCATCCACCACTTCTTAGAAATGCAAAAGCGATATTAGCAATTGGATATTAGATATTAGATCTGATAGCCCAAGCGTTTCCTAATATCCAATATCCAATATCTAATATCGTCGTTGCTCTTCGACTAACGAATAACGATTAACGCTTTAAATCTTTTCAAGTGTCTTGAAAACAGCAACATCCAGCCGGCAGCCAGCCAACCAAACAATAAGAATGCTTTAACCAACGAAAACGTTGGCCATAGATTACTGATTAAACTCAGCAGTAACACCCCATCAATCAGCCAACTGCACCACAATAGAATGGGGACCACGCCAAATGAACGCGCCACCCACTCTGGAATGTCGGCTTTTAATTGCGTTAGCAGAATAAACACAAAGAATGCTGGAAGCCCCACAAGTAAGGCTAATCCAAATTGATCGGTGCTGGTGTAAAAGAATTTGAGTAAGCGCGAACGATCTTCCATGAACGTTAACGAAATAATCCACGCGGCATAACCGCGTAGAAAAAATAGAAGAATAAAAAGCAGGCTCAACGGCGTTTTTAATTTGCCGTCTGGCGTTACATAGCGTTCATCACCGGGCAGTAATTGCACGTCTCATCTCTAACTCAAATCAAAAGTGCCGCTATGCTACGTGCACCGCATCAATTTGTCGACTCTGCCGGCGTTTTTGCCGTGCCGCCCAATACTTTTCATGAAAATAGTAGGCTACCGTATTCACCACCGGCTCAATCAATGCCACCGCGCCACCCAGCACAATATCACCGGTCATGAGCCATACGAGGGTGAAGGCCACGCTCACGTGCATCACGCCAAAAGAAACTGTTTTCGCCATTTCGGTATCCCCCATGAATTTGTTCATGGATAGATAATATCAATTGCCATGTATTTATCTAACCGAAATAACCGATGAGCGTGAAATGCAAAAGCGATATTAGCTATTAGATATTGGATATTAGAAAAAGCCGAAACACTCGGTCTAATATCCAATATCTAATAGCTAATATCGTACTTGTTCTTAAAGGACTTTAAGTTGTTCGCGGAGTTTGGCTACGTCATCTCGCAACGCCGCCGCCTTCTCGAACTCTAAATCTTTGGCCGCCTGATACATCGCCTTCTCTGTTTGCTCAATTTTCTGAACCAAGGCTTTCGGATCAAACATAGCTGGATCGTAGGCAGCTTCCGCTTCGCTCACACGTTGTTTCTCGCGACGAGGCGCACGAATGCCACCGCCGAGATCCATGACGTCGGTTACGCGCTTGTTCAAGCCTTTCGGCGTGATGCCGTGCTCTTCGTTATAAGCAACTTGTTTCGCGCGGCGGCGATCGGTTTCATCAATGGCGCGCTGCATCGAGCCAGTGATGCGATCGGCATAAAGAATCGCGCGGCCGTTGAGGTTACGGGCGGCACGACCGATGGTCTGGATCAATGAGCGATCAGATCGCAAGAAGCCTTCTTTGTCGGCATCCAGAATCGCAACGAGAGATACTTCTGGCATATCCAAGCCCTCTCGCAGCAAGTTAATACCAACCAAGACATCAAACTCACCCAAGCGCAAATCGCGAATGATTTCCATACGCTCGACGGTGTCGATGTCTGAATGCAAATAGCGCACGCGAATGCCGTGCTCGTCCAGGTAATCAGAGAGATCTTCAGCCATCTTCTTGGTTAGTGTGGTCGCAAGAACACGCTCGTTAAGTTCAACGCGCAACCGCACTTCCGACATCAAATCATCAACCTGTGTGGCAACCGGACGAATCTCAATTTCTGGGTCAATCAAGCCGGTTGGGCGAACAACTTGCTCGACGACTTCGCCCGCAGATTTTTCAATTTCATACTTGCCTGGGGTTGCAGACACATAAATGGTTTGCGGCGCAATCGCCTCAAACTCTTCAAACTTGAGCGGTCGGTTATCCAACGCTGACGGCAAGCGGAAGCCATAATTAACTAAGTTTTCTTTACGCGAACGGTCACCTTTGTACATGGCACCAATTTGCGACACGGTCACGTGTGACTCATCAATGATCAGTAAGGCATCATCTGGCAAGTAATCTAATAAGGTCGGTGGTGGCTCGCCCGGGGCGCGCCCGGATAAATAGCGCGAATAGTTTTCGATGCCCGAGCAATAACCAAGCTCCAGCATCATTTCAATATCATATTGAGTGCGCTGACTGAGGCGCTGCTCTTCCACCAACTTATTCGAATCAAGAAGCTGTTGTTTGCGCTCCTTCAACTCTTCTTTAATCCGGTCAATGGCATTAAGGATGGTTTCGCGTGGCGTGACATAGTGCGTTTTTGGATACACCGTTGCACGAGCGACATCCACCTCGGTCACCTGCCCCGTTAACGGTTCAAAAAAGCTAATGCGATCAATTTCATCGTCAAACAACTCGACGCGAATGGCTAACTGCTCTGATTCCGCGGGGAAGATATCAATGACCTCACCGCGCACTCGATAGGTGCCCCGCTCAAACGCCGCGTCATTGCGCTTATATTGCAACTGCGCCAAACGGCGAAGTACATCGCGCTGATCAATTAAATCACCGCGACGCAAATGCAGCATCATTTTCATGTACGATTCAGGGTCACCCAAACCATAAATACATGATACCGATGCCACCAACACCACGTCACGACGCTCCATCAACGCCTTGGTCGCGGACAACCGCATCTGTTCAATGTGATCGTTAATCGACGCATCTTTCTCAATGAAAGTATCGGTGGTTGGTACATAAGCTTCTGGCTGATAGTAATCGTAGTACGACACAAAATACTCAACCGCATTGTTCGGGAAGAACTCTTTCATTTCGCCGTAGAGCTGCGCGGCGAGGGTTTTGTTGTGGGCAAGAATCAAGGTTGGCCGTTGGATATTCTGAATCACATTGGCCATGGTGAAGGTTTTACCCGAGCCAGTAACACCCAATAAAGTTTGATGGGCTAAACCTGCATCTAAGTTATCAACCAAGCGCTCGATGGCCGCAGGCTGGTCACCCGCTGGCTGATAATCGGACTTGAGTTCAAATGGTCGACTCATTTAGTTGCTCCTTCTGGCGACTTCTCTGCCACATTCTCTGCCGCAACATGTACGTGCTCTTGCCGCTCGCGCGCTGTTTCCAACCGTAAGCCACGGTGGAACCATAACCATGCAATTACGCCGGTGATCACGTTCGCGATCACGCCACCTACGAATAACCCGGGAATGTCGTAAATAATGGCACCGAGCCAACTCAGCGGCACGAACATCACAAATAACCGCACAATGCTCAATGCCAACGCATTCATCGGGCGATGCAGCGCATTCAAACTCGAATTCGTCAGAATAATCACGCCCTGCACACCATAACCAATCGGCATGATATAGATGAATAGCCGAATCAAACGAGCCACTTCCGGATCATCTGTAAATGCCGCCGCAATCCACGGTGCTGTGGCGACTAATAAACCATAAATAAATAGCTGAACAATGAGCACGCTTCGCACCGCGACACGATAAGCCGCACCAACACGATCAAATGAGTGTGCACCAAAGTTCTGACTAATGAGCGGTGGTAATGACATGGATAGTGCCAGAATAATGACACTCGCCAGCGACTCTAAACGCGTGCCAACACCAAATGCCGCAACTGCCGGAGCCCCGTAGGCCGCAATAATTGCGGTAATCACCGCCATCGCTAATGGCGTTAACATGTTAGCACCAGCGGCGGGTACCCCAATATTTAAGATTTGGCGCGCTGAACGCAGCCAACTGGCGTCAGTCGGGGCTTTAAACGATAACAGTTGTTTGTAGCTGAGGTACCACAACACCAAGCCTGAGCCGATAATCCAGGAAATTAAACTGGCGAGCGCTGCGCCTTGCACGCCCATGGCTGGAATTGGACCCAGACCGAAAATTAATATCGGATCAAATATAGCGTTGAGTAGCCCGCCGGATGCCATGATCAAGGACGGCGTTCGGGTATCGCCGGCTGCGCGCAATACCGCATTGCCAACCATTGGCGTGACCAATAATACCGCCCCTAAGAACCAAATTGACATGTAATCATGGATGTACGGCAACAAACGTTCTTGCGCATTTAACGCAACGAATATTGGGTCCATCAACAGATAACCAATGATCGAGAGACCCATCACTAACAATGCTGACACCGACAACGCCGTTGTTCCATCGAACTTGGCATGTTCTTCTCGGCCCGAGCCCCGTTTACGCGCAATAACTGCTGATGTGCCAATGCCTAAACCAATCGCCAAACTGACAACAGTAAACGTCACTGGGAAGGTGAAACTGACAGCAGCCAATGGGTCGGTGCCCAACATACCAACAAAGAATGTATCAACCACGTTAAAGCTGATTAGCGTCAACACACCAATAATCACCGGCCAGGTCATCCGCCAGAGAGTGGGCTGAATAGGATCGTGCAGTAATGATTTTGCCGCTACAGCTTGGCTCATGTGTCTCGCATACCGGTATTGAAAAAAGAAGCCGTAGTGTAACGAATTTTGCGCTTTTTCGCTATGTTATAAGCTGCGGTTCAATAGACAAAATTCCGCGAAAACGATATAGTAGCGGCAACTTTTTCACCCCATCTATGTTTAGGATCGCACTGTGAAATACCAACTATCTGACCGTGTTAACGCTATTCAACCATCGCCAACACTTGCTGTCTCGCAAAAAGCTGCCGAGCTCAAAGCTGCTGGCCATGATGTGATTGGTTTGGGTGTGGGTGAACCTGATTTCGATACCCCAGAGTTTGTCAAAACCGCAGCAAAAGCGGCCATTGATGCGGGCCACACCAAATACACGGCGGTTGACGGTATTCCGCAACTCAAACAAGCCGTGGTTGATAAGTTTAAGCGCGACAACGGCTTAACCTACGAAACCAGCGAAGTTCTTATTTCGGCGGGCGGTAAGCACAGTATTTTTAACTTACTGAGCGCATGGCTTAACCCAGGCGACGAAGTACTGATTCCTGCGCCGTATTGGGTATCGTATCCAGATATGTCGATTTTAGTTGGTGCCGTACCGAAATTCATTGAAGCAGGTATTGAACAGCGCTATAAAATCACGGCTGAGCAATTAGCCGCAGCCATGACCCCGAAAACACGTTTACTATTTTTAAATAGCCCGTCAAACCCGACTGGTACCGCTTATACTAAAGCTGAATTAGAAAGCCTTGCCGAAGTCTTGCGTCAACATCCGCAAGTTCTGATCGCCACCGATGATATGTACGAGCACATTTTATGGAGCGACGAGAGTTTCCATAACATCGCGATGGTTGCGCCAGATTTGAAAGACCGTATTGTGATTTTGTCTGGTGTATCGAAAGCATACGCCATGACGGGGTGGCGAATTGGCTATGCCGCTGGTCCAAAACCACTGATTGCTGCGATGAAGAAGATTCAATCGCAAAGCACCTCAAACCCAGCCAGCATCAGCCAATGGGCTGCGCTTGCTGCCCTTGAAGGTGACCAGAGCTGCATCACCGACATGGTCAAAGCGTTTAAACAGCGCCACGATTATCTCGTAGAAGCGCTCAATGAAGTTCCGGGTATGAAATGCATTGCTGGTGACGGTACCTTCTATACGTTTGCCAACATTGATGAGCTGATCAGTCAAAAAGGCGCCAGCTCAGACGTTGAATTGTGCGAAATGATATTGAATGAAGCCAAAGTCGCCTTAGTACCAGGTACAGCCTTTGGTGCACCTGGCCACTGCCGCTTCTCGTTCGCCTGTAGCCTCGATACGCTAAAAGAAGCAGTAAAACGTATTAAAGCGTTTGCCGAAAACGCTTAGAATTAGCTTGAAGCGATTCCAACCAAAGCCGCATTCAAATAATGCGGCTTTTTTTATGAAATAGTCATATTGTAAATACCCCATTTCTAACACAGTCATCTCGTAGAGTATTTATGCCGCATTTCGGTACTCAAATGGCGTCATGTCATTGAGTGAATCGTGCGGTCGTTCGTTGTTGTATAGCTCAATCCAATCTTCGGTTATTTGCTTCACTTCGTTCAGGTTGTTGAAGATGTAGCAATCGAGTACATCATCACGATAAGTTCGGTTAAATCGTTCAATGTAGGCGTTTTGATATGGGCAACCGGGTTTAATGTAATCAATCATAATGTCATGTGCTCTTGCCCAATTTACAAACACTTCCGAGGTGAATTCGCTGCCATTATCAACCCGAATTTTCTCAGGGTAACCATGCCACTCAGCAAGTTGGTCAAGATAGC
>NCJS01000137.1 GCA_002279005.1 Idiomarina sp. 34-48-12
GGGTCTTGAATCATTTCCGGTGAGAACAGTGAATAACCATGCCCTAAACGGTCGGCATAACACTGTGTGAGTGCTTCAAAAATACTTTCAGCGCCGTAGGCTTCGCCGGCATGGACGGTCTTCAGCAAGAAGTTCTGATGCGCATACTCGTAGACTTCTTTGAAATCATGTGCGGGGTAACCCATTTCTTGCCCGGCGATATCTAAACCAACAATTGGTAAGCCTTCTTCATCACGCAATCGAACGCTGGCGCGGATCATTTCCATCGCTGCGGTTTTAATCACTTGCTTTGGTTCATGGTCGCGCAACATTTGGAATAGTTGCGTGTAGTATGGCGAGAACCCTTTTTTGCCGAACATACGCATGGCACAGTTGATGATACCGTAATCGAACGGCGGTTTACTGCCATTCTGAACCTCAGGCTGTGCATTGTATTCTAATTTGGCGCGCTTTAAGCCTTTGTTGGTGGTGTGCATGACGGTATCAAAATCGATACCACGAGCGGGATCCATCATTAATTGCGGCGCAAAGCGAACTTCAATGTAGATAACACCCTCAGCAATATTATCTTGGGCTAATTCATACGCGGCTTGCTCAAGGTTTTCCATGTCGCGCAGTACGGCACAGGTATATTGGAAGCCGTTCAAGTACTCACCTAAACTCTGATACGACTCTTTAAACACGAGGTCGTAAAGGCCTTCTACCGTGTAGGACGGTAGCTCAATACCGCTACGCTTTGCCATTTCAATTAAGCCATCCGGACGTAAGCTACCGTCTAAGTGCAAATGCAGGTCGGCTTTTGGCATGGCTTTTAAGAAGGCGTGAGAATAAGGGGGGGTCATGGGCTTCTCCTGTTTGAATTTCATAAAGTATATCAAAACAAAAGGCGAAAAAGATTGGATATTAGCTATTGGATATTAGATATTAGAAAGACACTTCGAATAACCAATAACGATGAACGAATAACGATTCTATGGCTTCACTTTATTTTACGTACTCGGCAATGAATGCCGGAAAAAGCACTTCGTTGCTTCAAGTTGCCCATAACTATGAAGAACGTGACCAACACGTGTTACTGCTGACTCCGTCGATTGATGACCGAGCGGGGCATGGTCGTATTGCTTCGCGGCTGGGGATTGATCGTGAAGCGTTGGCCTTTTCAAACACGACGGATTTAGCAGCACTAATTGAAGCGCGGCATCAAAGAAAACAGATTGACTGTGTATTGATTGATGAGGCGCAATTTCTAACCGAAACACAGGTTTGGCAGCTTACCGACGTGGTTGACCGTATTGATATTCCAGTCATGTGTTACGGTATCCGCAGTGATGCATTTGGCAAAGCTTTTCCAGGTAGTGCTGTATTACTTGCTGTGGCTGATAAATTGGCAGAGATGAAAACCATTTGTTTTTGTGGTCGCAAAGCCACAATGAATTTACGCATTGATGCTGATGGTCATGCCGTGAAGGCGGGCGACCAAATTGCAATTGGTGGAAATGATCGTTACATCTCCTGTTGTCGTAAACATTGGAAGGAACGACTCGGTCTTTAGAACGTAAAATATTTAAGTGCGTCAAATGCTTTGATTAGAGTCTGCTATTATTTGAACAGAAATCGATTTTGCTCAAAGTGGAGATTCAATGAAATCAGCACAGCTCCCGAAAAATGAATTAGAAAGGCTGCATTTGCTGCATGAACTCGACATCTTAGATACCGAGCCAGAGCCGGTCTTTGATAAAATTACCAAGCTGGCAAAGCAACTGTTCGAAGTTGATGCGTGTTTGATCACATTGATTGATAGTGAGCGACAGTGGTTTAAAGCAAAAATCGGTTTCCAAGAATCGGAAACACCTCGTGACGTATCCTTTTGTAGCCATGCCGTTGTGCAGGGTTCTACCATGGTGGTTAACGATGCAACTAAGGATGAGCGCTTCCACGATAACCCTTATGTATTAGCTGACGGTGGCTTGCGGTTCTACGCGGGCGTCCCTCTGGAAATCACTCCGGGTATCTTTATCGGTACCTTGTGTATTATCGACTCGAAGCCCAGAACACTCTTGCAACACCAGCAAGAATGGCTGGAAACCCTAGCTGAGTGGGTTAAGAACGAACTTATCGGCCGTTATACCGTTAGCAATTATGAGCAAGAGCGCCAAGTTCTTGCTGAAGGACCTGTCGCGGCAGTTGTTTGGCAAGCAGAGCCTGAACCACATCTTATTTATGTCGCATCCAACATTGAACGGGTATTAGGTTATCCAGCGGAATATTTACTCGATCCGACTATCAATTATGAAAGCATCGTTCACCCAGCCGATCGCGACGAGCTGCTCAAGCAAATGCAGGCTGTGCTTGATGGTAAGCAAGGAAACCTAGAGCTTGAGTATCGTGTTATCACCCCCGATAAATCGATTCGCTGGGTATATCACTATGCACGCTCTGATTATGATAGTGCAGGGTATCTAGTGCGCGTGCGCGGTTATCTTCATGACAGTACTACGCGCAAGGAACTCGAATTAAGTCTTCAGCATGCCAATCAAAGTTTTGCGCTCGCGTTAGCTGCAGGAAATTTAGCAACGTGGGATTGGAACTTAGCGCATCAGACTGTCGATGTGAACCACACGTGGGACCAAATTCTTGGTCGTAGCGAAGCATTTGCCGAGAATAACCGTTGGGCCGAGTTATTTCATCCCGATGACTTTGAACCAACCCGTACGGCGTTGCAACGGCACCTAAAGGGTCTAGATGACCGTTTCGAAGCGCGTTTTCGATTACAGCATGCGGATGGTCACTATGTGTGGTTGCACAGCATTGGTAAAGTGATTGAGGTTGATGAACGTGGGCTAGCTATTCGAATGGTCGGTATTCATCACGATATTACCGAAGACGTCAAAAATGATGAACGCCGCAAACAACAAGAGACCGTGCTAGGACTCGTCTCAGCGGTGCAACATGAATTCTTGTTTGTGAAGGAATTTCGAGAGGTGTGTGATATTGCACTGCCTAAGTTGATGGAATTAACCCGCAGCGACATAGGATTAATAGGCGAGTTGCCGGAGAATTCAGTCACAAAAGACCGATTGTGGTTGCACGGATTGCAGCGATATGACGACCAGGAAAAAAACCGTGCTAGTCAACGCTTGGTTCGCCAAGGGCTTGAAGTTGAAGTAACTGGACGTGTTGCTTGGCAAGTGTTATCGGAGGGTAAGGCGCAGCTCTGCCCTTATCCAGTGCAAGACGAAGAAGCATTATTTCGGCCGCTTGATCTACCTCCGTTAGAAAATGCTTATATATTGCCACTGTATTTTAAGCGTCAAGTTGTTGGCTTGTTACTGTTAGCTAACGCTGAAGAAAGCTACAGTAAAGAGCTTCTGGCAACTCTCGAGCCCATTCAGAATACACTTGGAACCCTGATGCATTTTCGTCGTGTTGATGAGCAACGATTGTCCGCTACCGAAGAGCTTCGACGTATGGCAACGACGGATGAATTAACTCAGGTGGCGAATCGCCGAGTGTTCATTGAAGCAGCAGTAGAGCGCTTCAACGAACAATTGCGCTATCAAGTGCCAGTGAGTGTAGCGATTATCGATTTAGATCATTTCAAAAACATCAATGATACGTATGGTCATGCAGCCGGCGATAAGGTTTTGAAGCAATTTGCCGATATCACCAAAGAAGTGTTGCGTGATGGCGATTTATTAGGTCGTCAGGGCGGTGAGGAGTTTGCTATTTTATTGCCGCATGCCGACCTTAATCAGGCAATGCAGGCCGCTGAGCGGGTGCGCCAACGTGTTGCAGAGACGCAGTTTGAATGGCAAGGTGAAAGCATTCCGGTAACTATTAGTGTCGGTGTGGCGCAGCTTACTCCGGCAGATAAAGATGTCGACCGGTGGTTTGTGCGAGCTGATAACGCTCTTTACCAAGCAAAATCTGATGGACGGAATCGCTGTATTGCTGCAAAAGAGGTATAATATTGCGTAATTAATCATCGCATCGAAATATTCACATCATAGAGGTA
>NCJS01000037.1 GCA_002279005.1 Idiomarina sp. 34-48-12
TACCTGCAGCACGAGGTCTTGATGTGCCCTCTGCGCCTGACTCAATGCATTTTGCGCTTGCTGCCGAGCCGCTTGCAGTTGAGCACGACGATCTTGCCAGTCACCTTCCTCGCCATCTTGCTGCTCGGCCTGCAATAACGCATAGTGTTCTGATAACTCTTGATGTTCAATTTGCAGCGTTTCAAGTTGCTCTTGCAATGAGACTTGGCGTTCTTCAAGCCCCTGTTGCTTAACGGTCAACGCACTAAGTTGATGCTGTTGCCATTGCAGTTTTTCCGAGCAACTCAAATACTGCCCTTGTACATCACTTAGCTGTTCTCGTTGCTGCTCGCGCAGCTGCTGCAGCTCAACGCTTTTTGATTTTTTCTGACTTAACGCTTCGTTGATGATGGTTAGTTTCTGCTCAAGACTCTGCAGCTGACCAATCACTGACTGCAACTCTTGTTGCTGCGCAATTTGGCTATTCTCTGAACACTGACCGTCGTGGTTGATGACAGTTTCTTCTGAATCATCAATTGCCAATGCGGTACCTGAACGACAGATAATGCTATTCAACAATGGCCACTGCCGCAAAGATCCACTTACTTGCTGCGCCAAACTATCTTGTCTGATTTTCTGTTGTTGCAAGATAACGAGCTTTGCACCTAAGTGCTCGGGCCAATGCTGTGGACGCTCCTCAAGTACCCACGCATCCAACCAACTGGCAACCACTTGTTCGGTGGCTAATTGCCAAGCGTCATTCACTTGAAGTAAGTCACGCACTTGGCCAAGTGGCTCAAGCCCCTGCTCTTTTAGCCACTGACGAACAGCTTGCGGCCAATTCTCAGCTTGTGCGGCCTGCAACAAATGCTCAAGAGAGCGTTGTTGTCCCATTAACTGCTGCTGTTTGCTCTGCAGTTGCTCACGCTGAACTTGCAGTTGTTCGGATTCGGTCGAGGTTTCGCTTAATTTCGCATCGGTCACTTTCAGTTGTTCCTGCAACAGCTCGCGGGTCACAGTTAACTCTTCTATTTGTTTTTGCAACTGCGGATCAGAGAGATTCGCAAACTCTCGCTGCAGCTCATCCAGTTCTTGACGGGCACGCTGTAACTCATCTTGATGGCGTTGAATTTGGTGCTCCGCACGTTGCTGCTGCAATTGAACCTGTTGTTGCTGATCTCGGTGTTGTTGCAGTTCATTTAGGTGCTGTTGATAATCATCTTGCCATTGCATCCAAGCCTGCTCTTCGCCTTCAAGTCGCGCTTGCGCTTCTTGCAACTGTTGCTGGGCAACCTCTAGTTCTGGCGACAGAATCTCTCGCTGCTGCTCTAGCTCCTGCCACTGGGCTTTGTCATCTTGTAAGGTCTGTTCCAGTTGCGTCAGTTCGGCCTGCAATTGATGGCGGCGTTGTTCACGTTGTTGTTGCTGTTGGCGAACCGCTTGCAATTCATGTTCATGACGCGTGATATCATTACCGAGTTGATAGAACTGTTGCTGAATAGCATCCAGTTTTTGTTTGGTTTCTTCGGCTTGCTCACGCAACTCAATGGTTCCGCGCTCGCTACCACGTTGCTCCGCCAGCCAACGCTCAAGTTCGGTTTCCTGCTCGCGAATTGTGCTGCGAATTTGTTCGGCTTGTTGCTCTTGAGCTAACCAGCGTAACGCTTGTAACTCAGCTTTGTATTTTCGCTCTTGCGCTTTTAAGTCTTTATACCGTCGAGCTGCTGCAGCTTGGCGTTGCAGCTTATCAAGTTGAGCCCCAAGCTCATCGCGCACGTCATTCAAACGATCAAGGTTATCGCGGGTGTGCTGCATGCGATTTTCGGTTTCGCGGCGGCGTTCTTTATATTTTGATATACCTGCAGCTTCTTCGATAAAAATACGCAATTCTTGCGGCTTTGACTCGATTAAGCGAGAGATCATGCCTTGTTCAATGATGGCATAACTGCGGGGCCCGAGACCGGTGCCTAAAAATAGGTCGGTGATGTCCCGACGCCGGCATTTACTGTTGTTTAGGAAATAATCGGAACGACCATCGCGAGTAACTAGGCGCTTCACTGAAATCTCAGCGTAGTTTGCGTATTCGCCTTGAATACGCCCAGAACTGTTATCAAAAACGAGTTCGACACTTGCTTGAGATACGGGTTTACGGGAACTGGAGCCATTAAAAATAACATCCGTCATGGCATCACCACGCAGATTTTTCGCCGAGCTCTCACCAAGAACCCAGCGTACCGCGTCTATTACGTTTGATTTACCGCAGCCGTTGGGTCCAACAACACACGTCATTTGATGTGGAAATGGAACCTTGGTGGGGTCTACAAACGATTTGAAACCAACCAGTTTAATGTGTTTTAGGCGCATTTATAATCGTTGTCAGTTCGCTACCAAAAAGAGGAAACATCCCGTGTTTTTATATGGTTTCGACATTAGCAGATAATCGATAATTTTGTAATAGCTTTACACGTTCTAGAATGATTAACTAATGCTTACAGTTTCAAGAAAATAGTAACGTAACGAGATACATTCAATACATGGGGAAACTATGCAAGTTTACAGTGAATTTGGTGGTAGCTATATACAGCGAGGCTTTGAACTGGCGTTTCAAAAAGGCCTACGACGTTACGTGTTGATTCCGCTTGCTATCAATATCATTTTATTTAGTGTCGCCATATACGCCACGTTCCACTACACAACTATTGGTGTTGAAAAACTCATGGCATGGTTACCTGGCTACCTGTATTGGTTAGAAGTACTTTTGTGGCCATTCATTGTGATTGGCATTGTGTTGGTTTTTGCACTCACCTTTACCAGTGTAGCGAATATAATCGCTTCGCCGTTTAACAGTCTGTTAGCTGAACAAGTCGAAATTAGATTAACAGGTAAAGGCCCGATTGACGGCGGCGTGGCCGGCATGATTCGGGATATTCCACGAATTATCGGGCGTGAATTTCAAAAGATCATTTATTTCATTCCCCGCATTCTTGGGTTCGGATTGTTACTTTTGTTTGTCCCGATTATCGGCCAAATTTTATGGTTCTTATTTGGCGGCTGGATGATGACCATTCAGTATGCTGACTACCCATTCGATAATCACAAGGTTCCATTTCGAACCATGCGCAAAGAGTTGTGGCAACGTTCAGGAAAGAGTTTATCGTTTGGTTGTATCGTTGCCGTCCTGGCAAGCATCCCATTGATAAATTTAGTCATGATTCCCGTTGCCGTATGCGGAGCGACAGCAATGTGGGTAGATCACATTCAATCTGCGATGAATAGATCTAGCAATCATTCTTTAACATGATTATCATTTTTTTAAAGTTTACATCTAATAATTGCGCATCATCATGATTCATAGAGGCATTGTTTACAGTTTATTGGTTTTTCTTGCCAGTTGGAGTCACAGCTCTAAAGCCGAACCACACGAAATTGTCTGGGCAGCGAATATTGCGCCGCCCTTTCATATCGTTTCTGGCCCATACGCACAGCAAGGGCTATGTGACGCGCTTGTTGATGCGTTTACGGAGGCAATGCCAGATACCAATCAAACGGTTGAATATTTGCCGCAAATGCGAATTGGTATGTTGTGGGAACGAGAAAAAAATATCTGTTTCCCGTGCATGATTCACCGTGCTGATGAACAAGACTTGATCGCTTTCTCGAAGCCAACTCACAATTACCCTACGCATGGCATCATTACGCGTCCTGAACTTGTTCCTGAGTTAACGAAAAAATATGGTAATCCGGTTGATTTAGAGTTAATGCTCCAAGACCAAACCTATCGATTCGGTCAACCGGTAGGCCGACTATACGGTAAACTCCAACCGCTGCTTGAAAAGTACCTACTCGGCACTTCCCAACATACCGACATATCAGGCGATACGGCCAACACCAGTATGATGTCGATGATTTTAAGTAAACGCCTTGATTTTACAATTGATTACCCGATGGTGAAGCGGTTTTACGAAGTAACCGAAGGTCGTTCACTTGCGTTTGTTCCGGTCACCCAATTAGTTGGTGACATTATTATAGGTGCGGTTGCGTGTACCAAGAATGCTTGGGGTGACGAAACCGTCAGACGTATAAATGAAGTTATTCCTGAAGTGCAAAACAACACTAAATTCATTCAAGCTCAAGAGCTGTGGTTAAAGAACACAATCAACAGCGCCAATTAGCATGAGATAAAATAAGCGTGATATAATTGCGCTTGTTTATTTTTATCTGTAACTAATTGAGCGCATCATGACCGTTGAAAAATTCCAGCCCGCCACCAATTCTGAAACAGCTTCGCGGATTGGTTTCGTCAGCTTAGGCTGCCCGAAAAACCTTGTCGATTCTGAACGAATTCTTACCCAACTTCGTACCGAAGGCTACGACATTGTAAATAGCTACGACAACGCCGATATGGTCATTGTTAACACCTGTGGCTTTATTGATTCTGCAGTGCAAGAGTCATTGGATGCGATTGGTGAAGCGCTTAACGAAAATGGCAAAGTGATTGTTACCGGTTGTCTTGGTGCAAAAGACGATGAAATTCGAGAAGTGCACCCGAATGTCCTAGCTATTACCGGCCCTCATGCCTATGAAGAAGTTATGGGACACGTGCATCAATACGTACCAAAACCAACGAAAATCCCTTTTGAAAATCTCGTCCCTGAAACCGGTGTGAAGCTGACTCCTCGTCATTTTGCCTACTTAAAAATCTCTGAAGGCTGTAACCACCGCTGCACGTTCTGCATCATTCCAAGCATGCGCGGCGATCTTGTCAGTCGACCTATCAGCGATGTACTAAGCGAAGCACAACGTCTTGCTAACGCGGGCGTTAAAGAGTTGCTAGTTATTTCACAAGATACCAGTGCTTACGGGGTTGATGTGAAGCACAAAACTGGTTTTTGGGAAGGTCAACCAGTTAAAACCAGCATGCTCGCCTTATGCGAAGCACTTGGGCAACTCGGAATCTGGGTTCGTCTACATTACGTTTATCCATACCCAAGCGTCGATGATGTGATTCCATTAATGGCACAAGGTAAACTACTGCCGTACTTGGATATTCCACTACAACATGCCAATAAGCGCATTTTAAAACTAATGAAGCGCCCAGGCTCAGCTGATCGCACATTAGAGCGAATTCGCAAATGGCGTGAGATATGTCCAGATTTAACCATTCGCAGTACTTTCATTGTTGGTTTCCCGGGTGAAACTGAAGAAGAATTTGAGGAGCTATTACAATTTTTGCGTGATGCGCAGCTTGATCGCGTTGGTTGTTTCATATACTCCGATGTTGAGGGTGCCAAGGCCAACGAATTGCCTGACCCTGTTCCAGAAGAAGTGAAACAGCAACGCTATGCTCGCTTTATGGAAGTTCAGCAGGAAATCAGCGCCGCACGCCTGCAAGCCAAGATTGGCCGCACACTGAGCGTATTAATTGATGAGATGGATGAAGAAGGCGCTATTGGCCGCAGCTATGCAGATGCACCTGAAATTGATGGCTTAGTCTATTTAAATGGCGAATTTAACGTGCAACCCGGTGACCGAGTCGATGTATTGATTGAACACGCCGATGAATACGATTTATGGGGTACAGTGCAACGCTAAGTAACACTGTGACACGTTGTTTTGAAAGCTTCGTCACCTTTGCGGTACGAGGCTTTTTTACTTGCCTTTATTTTTCCTGACACTATGATTGAGTGATATTGCTTCGAGGAAAAACATGAACCTTTATCTTGTGCAACACAACGCACAACATACCGTAACAACACTTACCTTACCTATCTAAGCCGGGCGTAATCGGATACGTCCGGCGCGCATGGCTGAATCTCAAAAACGTTCAGTATTAAAACCTACAGTTAATCGTTCTACACAACCTGTTAAGCCTAGTGCTTGCTGGTATCTACGCGATGACTAAATCAATTAAGAGAGTATGTGACATGAATCAACCACCAGAAATTACGATTACGAAAAAAGATTTGGGTCAAATTGAGACATTGCTGGCCTCAACCAAGCCTTTACCAGACTGCGCAGATGAATTAGAAGGGGAGCTCGCTCGAGCAAACGTTGTCTCGAATGATGCATTGCCAGAAAATGTTGTCGCGCTTGGTAGTCAGGTTACCTTTAAGATTATTGCAACTGGCGCAACCTTTACCAAAGTGTTGTGTTTACCTTCTGAAGTTAACCAAATCGATGGCGGAATCTCGGTCTTCGCACCAATAGGCGCTGCTATTCTTGGTTTATCGGAAGGACAGCAGATTGATTGGGACAGTCCAAGAGGTCAGCAGCGTATTGAGATTATCGAAGTAGCGCACAATTAAACTGTGCGCCTACTTTAGTCTTGGTCGGCGTCGTCTGTATTGTCATCATTAAGCAGTTTATTATCAATCTGCTTCGATGTTTGAACCCCTAGTTTACGGAAGTTTTCAACTCGTCCAACTAGGTTACCGCGCCCCGTTGAAAGCTTGTTCATGGCGCCATCATAGTGTTTGCGCACGCTATCAATGGCATTACCAATTTTCTGCATATCTTCGATAAAACCAACAAACTTGTCGTAAAGCTTTGCAGCTTCCGTGGCAATAACTTGCGCATTTTGATTTTGATACTCGTACTGCCAAATATTATTCACTGTGCGCAATGCAACGAGAAGGTTGGTTGGGCTCACAAGCATAATGTTGTTATCTAAGGCCAATCGAATCAACTCAGGATCACGATCAACGGCAAGTAAGAACGCTGGTTCAATCGGAATAAACATCAACACGTAATCAAGCGTACGCACGCCGTCGAGCTGCTGATAATTCTTTTTACCCAAACCTTTGATGTGGCTACGCAGCGAGTTGACGTGCTCCGTCAGCGCTTGATCACGCTCAGTATCATTATCGCTGTTAAAATAACGCTCATAAGCGACCAATGATACCTTTGAATCAATAACAACATCTTTGTCATTCGGCAAGTGAACAACAACGTCTGGTTTGAAGATTTTGCCATCATCGTCTTTATGATGCGATTGGGTGTGATATTCATTTCCCTCAGTTAAACCCGATTGCTTCAAAATTCGCTCGAGCACAACTTCGCCCCACGTCCCCTGAGCTTTCGTATCACCTTTAAGTGCGCGAGTTAACGCTTCCGCTTCCGCCGCCATTTGCTTGTTCAAATCGCGTAACGAATTCACCTGCGCGGTGAGTTCAGAACGCTGTTTCAATTCTTCAGTGTATTGCTGAGTGACCTGAGTTTTGAACGCTTCTAACTGCTGTTTGAATGGCGCTAGCGTTGTTTCTAGCGTTTGCTTACTGTTCGCTTGCAGGCGCTCTGATTTTTGCTCGAAAATTTGCTGCGCTAAGCGTTCAAACTCTTTCTTCAAACGCTCTTCACTCGCTTCCAACAACTTCTGCTTCTCTTCAGCGCCTTGCAATTTTGCACTTAAATCAGCACGAACACCGGCTAATTCAGCTTGTAAATCGCTGCGTTGCTGCTGAACTTGCTGAAGTTGCTGTTCGCGCTGTGCCAGTCGCTGTTCATAACTAACTTGCAACTGCTCGTTCTGCTCTCGCAGCTGTTGCAGTTGGTTTTCAAGAAAGCTCTGCTGTTGCAAAGCTTCCTGTTGCAGCGATTTATTCCGCGGCGCGAGAACTAACCACACCACAAGCCCAACAATTGTTGCAGCCGATACAACGGCTGCAATAAGTTGCCATAGCTCGAGATTAAGCATCAGCGGCTTCCAATTTCACTCGCCAGATAGCAGGACCAGTTTCATGTGCATTCTCGCCGGTACTGTCTACCGCCACCGTCACCGGCATGTCTTCTACTTCAAACTCGTAGATAGCTTCCATACCGAGATCTTCAAATGCGACAACACGTGCTTTCTTAATTGCTTTCGCAACAAGGTAAGCAGCACCGCCAACGGCCATCAAATAAACCGCTTTATGTTGCTTAATACTTTCAACCGTCGCTGGACCACGCTCAGCTTTACCAATCATGCCTAAAATGCCGGTTTTATCGAGCATCAAATCGGTAAATTTATCCATGCGCGTCGCTGTTGTTGGGCCTGCTGGGCCAACCACTTCATCGCCAACCGGATCAACTGGGCCAACGTAGTAAATAAACTTATTGGTAAAATCTACCGGCAGATCTTCACCACGATCGAGCATATCTTTAATACGTTTATGCGCCGCATCGCGACCGGTCAGCATTTTGCCCGATAACAAAACGGTTTCGCCGGTTTTCCAGGTTTCAATATCCGCTTGCGTCACGGTGTCTAAATTCACACGACGAGCATCGTCACCCAACTCAAACGTAATATCTGGCCAATCTTCTAGCTTCGGTGGCTGCAGATCTGCTGGGCCCGAACCATCGAGTACAAAATGTGCATGGCGGGTTGCCGCACAGTTTGGAATCAACGTGACAGGCTTTGATGCGGCATGTGTTGGTGCTGTTTTAATTTTCACATCCATCACGGTGGTAACACCACCTAAGCCTTGTGCGCCAATGCCCAATTTGTTCACGCGATGATAAATTTCGAGACGCAATTCTTCTTCAGCGTTTTGAGCGCCACGATCCAATAGTTCTTGAATATCGACAGGATCCATCAACGCTTCTTTGGCCAGTACAGCAGACTTTTCCGCCGTACCACCAATACCTAAGCCAATCATTCCTGGTGGGCACCAGCCAGCGCCTAATTTAGGCATGGTTTCAACAACCCAATCAGCAATGTTATCGCTTGGGTTTAGCATGACCATTTTCGATTTATTCTCAGAACCGCCGCCTTTGGCTGCAATCATGACCTCAACATTGTCGCCCGGCACCATATCGATATGCACAACCGCAGGCGTGTTATCGCCGGTATTCTTGCGGGCGCCAGCTGGGTCAGCAACAATCGACGCTCGTAGCGGGTTTTCTGGATTGGTGTAAGCGCGACGTGTCCCCTCGTCGACCATTTGTTGAACGGTTAAATCAGTCTTATCCCACTGTACACCCATCCCAACTTTTACAAAGCAGGTCACGATGCCCGTATCCTGACAAATTGGACGGTGCCCTTGCGCAGACATACGCGAGTTTGTTAGCACTTGGGCAATCGCATTTTTAGCTGCCTCGCTTTGCTCACGGTGATAAGCCTTTTCAAGGGCTTGAACAAAATCCAATGGGTGATAGTACGAAATGTACTGCAGAGCATCAGCAATGCTCTCGATAAAATCTGCCTGACGAATAGTAGCCATGAATACCTCGGAACTTAGCTTGGTTCGAATTTCAAGGGGTAACGTAAAGTTGACGCTATCATAGCGTTTTGTCGGCTGGCTGACTAGTTTCGTTGGCACTTACACAGGGTAGAATATGATATGCTTTTACGCATTCTAGCAACGGAGAGAATGTTGTGCCCTTACACGCAGTTCAATTACCCATTACCGACTCTTTTGCGGCGCTTTTTCGCCGTTGCAAAGATGAGCCTATGGCGCTATTTCTTGATAGTTGTGACCATGCTGCAGGACAATGGGATTTTATTTTTCGCCAACCGCAACTGGTTGTCACGAGAAGTGAAAACTGGCCAAGTGAACTCGAGAGCGCACTAGAAACGTTACCTGACTTCCAAGGGCCGAGTCAGTTGCCGTTTCAAGGAGGATTAGCCGGCGCTTGGAGCTATGATGCAGGGCGCGCATTAGAAAAGTTACCAACGACAGCGCACGCAGATATCCAACTCCCGGAGCTTTGCGTCGGACTCTACACGCAAGCACTGATGCGTGATCGGAAAACAGGAGAAACTTGGCTTCTAGCTCCACAAGAGGAACTCGAGACACTTAAAGAATTCTGGTTATCACCTCCAGCATCGACACCAAACGAAGTACCATTTCAGTTGCTGAGTTCTTGGCAGAGCAATATGTCAGCGGTCGATTACGCTGATAATTTTGCCCGTGTTCAAAGTTATTTACGCGCTGGTGATTGCTATCAAATTAATCTCGCTCAACGTTTTACCAGTCTCTATGAGGGTGACACTTGGCAAGCTTACGAACTGCTCCGTGAACACAACAATGCGCCCTTCTCAGCCTACATGCAGCTTGAGCAAGGATCTTTACTATCGCTCTCGCCAGAGCGCTTTCTTGCTATTGACGAACATGGCAATGTTGAAACTAAACCGATTAAAGGAACGCGTCCACGTGCAGTCGATGTCGAGCAGGATCGTCAGCTAGCCGAAGAATTGCAGCACTCAAGTAAAGACCGTGCCGAGAACGTTATGATCGTCGACTTGTTGCGAAATGATTTAAGCCGGCTCTGTCGGCCAGGCTCGGTGGAAGTACCTAAACTATTTGCCGTTGAATCGTATCCAGCAGTCCATCACTTAGTTAGTACCGTCACTGGGAAACTGCAGTCAACCAACCAGAACATCCAACTGCTCGCCGCTTGCTTCCCAGGCGGTTCGATTACTGGCGCACCTAAAATTCGTGCAATGGAAATTATTGATGAACTCGAGCCACACCGCCGCAGCTATTATTGCGGAAGTTTTGGATACTTTTCACAACACGGTCGCGCCGATACGAGCATAGCCATTCGCACTTTAGTGACAACACGCTCAAGCGAGCATCAAGGCACCGTTCATTGCTGGGCTGGCGGAGGCCTTGTTGCCGATTCTGATTGTGCCAGTGAATATCAAGAAACTTTTGACAAAGTAGCTCGAATTACGCCAGTTCTAACGCAACAATTCGGACCACAATCGTCATGACTCGCGATGAATTCTTGCGCCGCTTTCAACTCCACCCAGCACCGCTCGTTCAACGCCCGTTGCTCAAACGCCTGCTCCCTGCTGCAGTGTTGATACCCCTGCTTGAGCAAGACGGTGAGTTGCATGTGTTATTGACGCAGCGAAGCGCGCAATTGCGTCATCATGCTGGCCAGATTAGTTTCCCAGGCGGACGCCAAGAACCGCATGACCCTGATTTATATGCTACGGCCGTGCGCGAAGCTCAAGAAGAAATTGGGTTATTGCCAGAGGATGTGAGGTTGGTCGGTCAACTTCATGATTATCCAGTCATCAGTAATTTTCTGATCAGACCTTATGTTGTCTTGGTTAGCCCAAGTCAGCCATTGCAACGCGATCATCGTGAAGTCGCTGAGATCTTCACTGTCCCGTTACGTGAAGTTCTTCATCAAAACAAACATTTTGTATACCGATTAAGGCGTTTCATATACGATCAGGTATACTTTATTCCGTATCAACAAAGAAATATTTGGGGCGCTACCGCCGGAATTTTGCGTGAACTAGCTGATCACGTGTATCCTGAGCGGCAATATATATATCGTCCTTTAAACGACTAATGGAAGCGTAGTTAATTTATGATCAGTGTGTTTGATATCTACAAAGTTGGCATCGGCCCTTCGAGTTCACATACCGTCGGCCCAATGCGCGCCGCTTATGAATTTTTATTAGCGGCTGATAAGGCTGTTGGATTAGCAGACGTCGATGGTATTGAGGTTGAATTATTCGGTTCATTAGGACAAACCGGTAAAGGTCATGGAACCGGTAAAGCGGTTATTCTTGGACTGGCTGGTGAGCAACCGGAAACCGTCGATACGACAACCGTTGATGACTTTCTAAAACGCACCGAAGAAACGCAAACACTCGCGTTACTAGGGCAGCATGAAATTAAATTCCCGCGCGAAGGAGCTATTGTTTTCCACCGTCGTAAAACTATGCCGCGCCACGCTAATGCCATGGAGTTACGTCTATATAAGAATAATGAAGTAGTTTATAAAGACCTTTATTATTCGATTGGTGGCGGCTTTATTGTGCGCGATGCCGATTTTGAAGACACCTTAGAAGAAGCGATTGAACAATCATCAAAGCCTATTCCTTATCCGTTTGACAGTTGCGATGAGCTTCTTAAGCACTGTCATGAGCACGGTTTGCGCATCAGCTCGTTGATGCTAGCCAATGAAAAAGTTTTCCGTAGCGAAGACGAGATTCGCAAAAATCTAATGCGTATTTGGAAGACAATGGACGAATGTATCGACCGCGGTATTCGTACCGAAGGCATTCTTCCTGGCGGTCTAAAAGTGCGTCGCCGCGCACCGGGCTTGTATCAACGATTGAAAAACGAAAAGTCTGCCGACCCAATGCAAACGATGGACTGGGTCGATCTATTTGCGCTGGCGGTGAACGAAGAAAATGCTGCTGGCGGACGTGTAGTGACAGCACCGACAAACGGTGCAGCAGGTATTATTCCGGCAGTAATGAAATACGCAGACAAATTTATTGCGCCATTAGATGAAGAAACCGTTGTTCGCTTCTTACTTACATCCGCTGCTATTGGTATTTTATATAAAAAGAATGCCTCTATTTCTGGTGCAGAAGTCGGCTGTCAGGGCGAAGTTGGTGTGGCCTGCTCAATGGCTGCTGGTGCTTTAGCCGAACTGATGGGTGGCGGTGTTAGTGCGGTAGAAAATGCCGCAGAAATCGGTATGGAGCATAACCTAGGCCTAACCTGTGATCCGGTTGGCGGATTGGTTCAAGTGCCATGCATTGAGCGAAATGCGATGGGCTCAATCAAAGCGATTAATGCTGCTCGCTTAGCTTTACGCGGCAGTGGAGACCACAAGGTTTCGTTAGATAAAGTTATCAAAACCATGTGGGATACCGGAAATGATATGAAAACTAAATACAAAGAAACCGCACGCGGTGGTCTAGCCGTCAATATTATTGAGTGTTAATTCGCAAATTAAACTGAACTGCTCACTCACAAGGTGGGCAGTTCAATATCTCGGAACATTCGATCAATTTCATCTTGAGACTTTTTCATCATCGCTTTTTCAACCAATGAGCGATTCAAGTGTGGCGCGAAGCCTTCAAGAAAATCATACATATAACTACGCAAAAATGTCCCCTTTCGAAATCCTATTTTGGTTGTGCTCGATGCAAATAGATGAGCCGCAGGAATATTTGTTAAATCCGCATCGTTTTTAGCATCTACCGCCATACTCGCGACCACGCCAATACCCAACCCCATTCGCACGTAGGTTTTGATAACGTCTGCATCAGTTGCCGTAAATACAACATTTGGCTTAATTCCTGCCTCATTGAAGGCACGATCAAGCTCCGAACGCCCAGTAAACCCATGCACATAAGTCACAATAGGATGCTCCCCAAGATCAGTGATAGTTACCTCTTTGAGTTTACCTAAAGGATGATCAGCAGGCGTAATGATCGAGCGATTCCAGTGATAGCACGGCAACATGATCAAATCTTGATACAAGTGCAACGCTTCAGTCGCAATGGCGAAATCAGCTTTCCCTTTAGCAGCAGCTTCGCTAATTTGCTCAGGTGAGCCTTGATGCATGTGCAAACTGACATTCGGGTAGCGTTGCATAAAACTTTTAATCATGTTCGGCAACGCATATCGAGCTTGTGTATGCGTCGTCGCGATGTTGAGTTTGCCCTGATCAGGCTGAGTGTACTCGCCAGCCACTGCCCGAATGGCTTCAACTTGCGACAGTATCTGACGTGCTATGGCAATGACGTCCTCACCTGCCGGTGTAACCTGAGTTAAATGCTTTCCGCTTCGCTCAAATATTTGTACACCCAACTCATCTTCGAGCATACGCACCTGCTTACTGATACCTGGCTGCGAGGTGAATAGGCTATCAGCAGTCGCTGAAACATTCAGATTATGATTTAATACTTCGACAATGTAACGCAGTTGCTGCAACTTCATGGCATAGCTCGTTGGTGGCAAGTTAAAAATACTTATGCCAAAAATATATAACACCTAACCTATTTATTCCAAGTTGAATTTGAGGAAATTGTGAGCAGTTTACAAGAACAACTTCAAAAACTCGGTTTCCAGCAAACCGAAACGTCCGCTGAGAACGCAATGGATGATACTGCAATGACCATCGATAAGTCACAGACCATTCGTATTCAACGGCAAACAAAAGGGCGTAAAGGGAAAGGTGTCACCGTGTTATTTGACCTTCCGCAGCAACCTTACTTACTTGCTGACTATGCCTCGCAACTGCGCAAAACTTGTGGTGTTGGTGGTGCAGTGAAAGACGGCACCATCGAGCTACAAGGTGATCAACGCGAAAAAGCAAAACTATGGTTAGAACAACACGGTTTCAAAGTAAAATTGGCCGGCGGTTAACACTAAAGGATGTATTTGAAAGATACCGTTCGAGTTTCAGAATCCCATTGCAAGTCCGTTGTCATTTGTCGCAATAGTTCTAATCCACGTCCATGCGTTTTCTCGGTCAGATTCGAGGGTACAGCAACATTCGCTGTGCCTTGACCATTATCAGAAACACTGACAGTTAATTCCTTCGAGCTTGGCTCAAAATGAACTCGAATACGAATTTCACCATGCTGTAATGCATGTAATCGCTCTAACCGAAGACGATAATATTCCGCAAAACCTTCCGGATCTTGCTTCATTGCCGAAGTAAGCTCTAATAAGCCGTGTTCCAGCGCATTGTTAAACGCTTCGGCCAAAAACAGATAAATGGTGGTTCGATGCCGGCGAAGATGCGGCAACTGACTTAGGGCGGAGAGAATATGCGCAACTGGGTCTATTGTCGTGAGATGTTCAGGACGCAAAATAGATTCAAAAATAAAAGGCAGACCAAACTGGTCTGGTTCAGGCTTTGCCTCGCCTAACCCTGTTGGTTGGCAACTAAGAATGGCAAGCGACAAGTCATCATGCAATGGCGTCTCACCACGAAAGCGTTCAAGCTCATCGACGAGTTCGGC
>NCJS01000138.1 GCA_002279005.1 Idiomarina sp. 34-48-12
GCTAAAATACCGCAAAATTTAAAGGGTATGAAAAAAAAGTTGTCGAACCAACCCTAGATATCGATGAATATAAAATCATATATATGAATAGTTATTCACGTTAACGTTAGCGTCGATGTGTATTTCCCCAACCGAAAATCGTAACTTTGTTATTGTTATGTCAACCACTCTTTGCGAAAATCCAGCATCGTATTCAACATTGTGAGCCTCATGTTCTTATTAATTCTGTTTGCGTTTGTTGCAGTTGGTGTCTCATTTATATGCTCTATTCTTGAAGCCGCCTTGCTATCGATTACTCCAAGCTACGTGGCTCAGTTAAAAGAAAAGCGCCCAAAATTACACGCCAAACTACAAAACTTAAAAACCAATATTGACCGTCCGTTAGCGGCTATTTTGACACTAAATACCGTGGCACATACTGCTGGTGCAGCCGGCGTTGGTGCCCAAGTGGGTGTGGTATTTGGTGATGGCTATTTAGCGGCCGCTTCCGCCGTCATGACTGTTCTTATCTTGGTGCTTTCTGAGATTTTGCCGAAAACGATTGGTGCAAAATTCTGGCGCCAGTTGGCACCCATGCTACCGGGTATTTTGAATTTTATGATTCTGATTTTACGCCCGTTCATTTGGATGTCTGATCAAATCACCAAGCGTATTGGCGGCGAAGAGCACGTAGATGTGCGTTCGGAAATTAAAGCACTGGCAATATTAGGTTATGAACAAAAGTTAATTGATGCTGACGAGCGCCGCGTGATTGGTAATATGTTGGATTTGCACACCATTCGCGTTCGCGATGTAATGACGCCGCGGACCGTTTGTGAATCAGTACGCCCCGATGAAACTATTAGCGAATTTTTATACCGCGCAAAAACGCTGCCTTATTCGCGTTTTCCTGTGATTGACGCCGATGAAGTGCCGCACGGCATTATTTTGCGCAACGAAGCGCTTGAGGCGGATACCGACAAAACAATTCATCAACTGACTCGCGATGTGGATATTGTTGCAGAGTCTGTCAACGTTGAGCACGTTATGCGTATGCTGTTAGACAAGCGCCAGCATATGGCTTTGGTGTTTGATGAGCACGGGACGTGGATGGGTGTTGTTACACTTGAGGATATTATTGAAACCATTCTCGGCCAGCCAATTATGGACGAAACCGATACGGTTCCAAGCCTGCGCCGCTATGCGCAGCAACGCTGGGACAAACGTCTTAAGCAATCTGACACCGACAGCAACGACGCTACCAACGAAAAATACTAGCTTGTATCACACTCCACGCGTATAATACGCCGCTATTTTAACCAATGGCGGCTCATACCGTCTCCTCGCGTTTTTTACAGGCTTTATCAATGACAATTCAAGCGACTGAACTTTCCAAGCTGCGTAATATTGCAATTATTGCGCACGTTGACCACGGCAAAACAACCTTGGTTGATAAACTTCTGCAACAATCGGGCACTTTAGAGAGCCGCGGTGGTGCTGAAGAACGTGTCATGGACTCCAACGATCTTGAGAAAGAACGTGGCATCACCATTTTGGCGAAGAACACTGCGGTAAATTACAAAGACTACCGTATTAACATTCTGGACACGCCAGGACACGCCGATTTCGGTGGTGAAGTAGAACGCGTATTGTCGATGGCCGACTCGGTATTATTGGTTGTTGACGCAGTTGACGGCCCAATGCCACAAACGCGCTTCGTAACGCAAAAAGCGTTCGCGCACGGCTTGAAGCCAATTGTGGTTATCAACAAAATTGACCGCCCGGGCGCACGTCCTGATTGGGTTATGGATCAAGTATTCGATTTGTTCGATAACTTAGGTGCAACCGACGAACAGTTAGATTTCCCAGTGGTTTACGCGTCAGCGTTGAACGGTTGGGCAACGTTAGATTACAACGAGCAAACCGACAACATGACGGCCTTGTTCGAAACGATTCTTGAGAAAGTATCACCACCTGATGCAGACCGTGATGGTGCCTTGCAAATGCAAATCTCACAGCTTGATTACTCAAGCTACGTGGGCATTATCGGTATCGGCCGTATCAAGCGCGGTACCTTAAAGTTAAACCAGCAGGTCACCATTGTTGGTGCTGACGGTACCAAGCGAAACGGTAAAGTTGGCCAAATCTTTGGTTACTTGGGTCTAGACCGTATTGAAACGGATCAAGCCAGTGCTGGCGATATCGTCGCGGTAACTGGTTTGGGCGAGTTGAAAATTTCTGACACCGTGTGTGCGGCAAGTACCGTTGAAGCGTTACCGGCACTGAGCGTTGATGAACCAACAGTCACCATGACTTTCCAGGTCAACACGTCACCGTTTGCCGGTAAAGAAGGTAAGTTCGTGACTTCGCGTCAGATTCTTGAGCGTTTGCAGCAAGAATTGAAACACAACGTTGCCTTGCGCGTTGAAGAAACCGACAACCCTGACCGCTTCCGTGTTTCTGGTCGTGGTGAATTGCACTTAGGCGTATTGATTGAAAACATGCGTCGTGAAGGTTTCGAATTAGCGGTATCACGCCCTGAAGTTATCATGCGTGAAGTGAACGGCGTGAAAGAAGAACCGTTTGAAAACTTAACCGTCGATATCGAAGAGCAGCACCAAGGTTCAGTGATGGAAAAACTCGGCTTACGTAAAGCCGAAATGACCAACATGACGCCAGACGGTAAAGGCCGTGTTCGTATCGACTTTATCGTACCGAGCCGTGGTTTGATTGGTTTCCAAACTGAGTTCATGACGTTGTCGTCAGGTACTGGTTTGATGTATCACAGCTTTGACCATTACGGCCCATTCAAAGGCGGTAACATTGGTCAGCGCATCAACGGTGTACTCATTTCAAATGCTCAAGGTAAAGCCTTAGCCTACGCCTTGTTTAACTTGCAAGAGCGCGGCCGTTTGATGATTGGTCACGCGGAAGAAGTATACGAAGGTATGGTGATTGGTATTCACAGCCGTTCCAACGACCTTACCGTCAACTGTTTGAAAGGTAAGCAGCTAACTAACATCCGTGCCGCTGGTACTGATGACGCGTTGTTGTTAACCCCACCAATTCGTATGTCGCTTGAGCAAGCACTTGAGTTTATCGATGACGACGAGCTGGTAGAAATTACGCCAAAATCAATTCGTATTCGTAAGCGTATGCTTACCGAAAACGAGCGTAAACGCGCTAGCCGTAGCAAAGACGACTAAGTCTCGGTTAACTGCATAGTAATACACAATAAGCGCCTTTTCAGGCGCTTATTTTTTGCGTGTTTAATAGGCAGATAAACGTCTTTTAACCAATCCTTTTAATCGTCACTTGATCGCCGTCTGGGAACACTGCCTGTAGCTTAAGCTCGCCGCCCAACGCTACCACATACTGTTCCAGCGTACTTAGCAAAGCATCAGGTCGTGCCTCAATCTGCGAGATATTTGGTTGCGCCATTCGTAACTTTTTGGCTAACTCAACCTGTTTTACACCGCGGTGCTTTCGAACTTCAGCTAACGTCATTTCCGCCACAATATTCAATGCTTTTTCACGAGCTTTCGTTTGAACCTCGGGGGCAATTTGCTGACGGAATTCATTCAATGATTTAGTCATTTTCGCTCCTATCATTCGAGCCAATAATATTACTCAAATGGTTTTCAAATTCTTCTTCGGCGAGACTTATCATTCGTTGATAAAAATGTTTATCTCCCGAACCATCCTTTCGGCCACCACACAAAAGCACCGCCATTCGGTTTGGATCAAAGGCGTAGAATACCCGATAGGGTTTTCCACGATGCTGAATCCGGAGCTCCTTTAAATTTGAAACTTTGGATGCTCCTTTTACGCTGTCACTCAGCGGACGGCGCAAATGTGGCCCCAGCATTTCAAGCACATCCAGCAGGTCACCGATGAAATCGCCGACAGTCTCGGCATCAAGCCGCCGCGCGGCGCCTACTGGCAGCCAGGGGCGCTGACGGGATCGAAC
>NCJS01000139.1 GCA_002279005.1 Idiomarina sp. 34-48-12
GGTAACGTTGATATTTATGTGACTGGAACAGCTGATTTAACCGATGCAACGCCTGTATTCACAGACGTTCCGTTTAATGCCGCAGGTTTAGTATCAACAGGATATGTTGCGTTAACACCCGGTACATACTTTGTGACTGTCACTGCAACAGGTACTCAAACTCCTGCAATTGGTCCGGTTGAACTAACGTTAGACGGTAACGGTGTTTACACCGCAGTAGCCGTTGATGCCACTGGTGGCGGCTTACCTCCACAGCTTATTTTGATGGACGATCTTGCACCAGCAATGTAAGCCCTTTGTAGCGTAGGTAGAGCCATTGACTTACACCACGCGCTAATAGAAATAAACTCAATGCCAACCACAAGCCGTGGTTGGCATTGTTTTCTGAAAGCCACCATTGACTGATCAACCACACCGGCACGAACACGCCCAACACACTCACTGCCATGGTGTTGCGCATGGCACGTGTTAATCCTAGGCCGATGTACACACCATCGAAGTAATAGCTCCAGTGCCCTAGCAGCGGCATGAAGATGAGCCACGGCAGATAGACTTCAGCAACTTGAATCACGTCATTTAAGTTAGTTAGCAACCGGACAATTTGTCCACCTGCGAAGCCAAAGATAATACAGTAAGCGACCGCGAATAACGCCGACCACATGAGCGATAGGCGCATCCAATAACGTATTTTGGCAACGTCCTTTCTGCCCCGTGCTGCACCTAATAGCGCCTCAACCGCATAAGCAATGCCATCTAACCCCAACGATATAAGCATTAAGAACTGCATCAATACCGCGTTGGCAGCCACCACGACAGCACCAAAGCGTGCGGCATAGCCGGTCATCACCGCCATACACAATTGAAGTAACAGTGAACGAATGAAAACATCGCGGTTCATCGCGGCAAACTGATTGAAATACGCTGGGGTGATACGCCAATAGGCAGGTTTGGGCAGCAAATCACGAATGAACCATAAACCAAGTACCGCTGTCGAAACTTCGGCAAGCACCGAGGCCCAAGCTGCACCTTGCACGTTCAGCTCTAACCCGATGATTAAGATAACGTCAGCAACCACGTTGACCGCATTGGTGAAGATAACCAGTGTCATGGCTAAGCGACTTTGTTGGCGGCCAAGTAAAGCGCCGAGTACCAGCAGATTGATTAATGCTGCTGGCGCGGCCCAAAGGCGAATACTGATGTATTGGGCGGCATAATGTTGGAGTTCCGGCTCAGAATTGATGACCAGCCAGGCGAAATCAATCAGCCAAGGGCGAACCAACAGAAGTAGTAAACCAAGCCCTACTGCTATTGTGACGCCATGCACCACTACCCGTTGCGCTAGGTGATGATTGTCAGCACCAAATGCGTGAGCGATCTCAGCCGTGGTGGTCATACGTAAGAAGATAGCAAGCAAGTAAACAAAACTGACAACCATGGCTCCAAGAGCGACAGCGCTCAGGTAGATAGAGTCAGGTAGATGGCCAATAATTGCGGTATCGACTAAACCCAATAAAGGCGCTGCAATATTTGATATGATCATGGGCAAAGCAATGGCAAAAATGGCGCGATGATCAGCCTTTTTGCCAAACCAAGATGGGAGTTTTTGAATGCGTTTCATGATTTTCTTATTCGCGTTATTAAGTAGCGTCGCATGGGCAGCTCCAGGTAGCGTCGCGATTCTGCAATATCATCATATTGGTGATGATACACCGCGCGTCACTTCGGTAACAGCCGAAGAGCTTGAAGCTCATTTCGCGTGGCTGAAAGAAAATAATTTTACCGTATTATCATTGGCGGAAATTCAGCAACGCTTCGAAAACGGCGAGTCAGTGCCGGAATATACCGCCGCAATTACCATTGATGATGGCTGGCGCAACGTTTATCGTGAAGGCCTTGAGGTATTTAAAAAATATAATTATCCGTTCACCATTTTTGTGAATCCAAAGTTGATGCGTGAAGCGTCATCGCAATATATGGGCTGGGAACAATTACGTGAGTTGCAGAAGTACGGTGCGCATATTGCGAATCACTCGAATAGTCATTGGCATATGACGTGGCGCTATCAGGACGAATCAGAGCAGGCTTGGCGAGAACGTGTGTTAGCGGATGTGCTCGACGCACAAGCGGAAATTGATGAACATTTAGGTAAGCAGCCTCGGCAGTTTGCGTATCCGTATGGTGAATACGACGTAGCATTAGAAAAGATGCTGGCAGAGCATGGTTTTATTGCGTTTGGTCAGCACTCGGGGCCGTGGACACGGTACAGTCCAAGCACCTCGATACCGCGTTTTCCAGCTTCAGCGCAGTACGCAAATTTAGAGACGTTAGCGACGAAATTGAAAAGCTTAGGGCTACCGTTAGTTTCGGCTGAACCTAAAGAAATGTTGGTGGCCTCTGATAACGTCACGCCGTCATTTCGTGTTGAAGTGACATCAACGGAGGATTTCAATCCGAATCAGATGAATTGTTTTGCTGGTGGTGATGTTCTACAGCCGCAATGGCATGGCAATACGTTCACCGTACAACTTAACAAAGAGTTACCCATTGGTCGTTCACGGGTTAATTGCACGGTTCCGAGTTTGTCACAGCAAGGGCGCTTTTATTGGTATTCGCACCCGTTTATTCGCGCCGATCAACAGGGCCGCTGGCCGGATTAATGAAAGCTCGACGCAATGATGGCGAAGTCGGTGGCCATGTTTTCCATGTTCACAGTTGGTACTTCGCCCATCACATGTTCAGCCTTAAAAATAGCTTGGCGTTCGCCGTTAGGGTTCACCAAAACAATGGCAGCACTGTGATTCACCAAGTAGTCAGTTTCGCCTTCTTCAGGAATCGAGTACATCAAACCGAGACCATTCACAAACGGATATAGCTGTGGATGTTCTGCACGAATACCTACAAACTCTTCACCAAAAAACGAGGCGTAATCGGTGACACGTTTCACGCTGTCTCGTTTCGGGTCAACCGAAATCATCCACACGCGTACCGGTAACTCAGTATGCTTGGTGAGTTGCGGCAGCGCTTTGCGTAAATCAGCCATGGTCGTTGGGCAAATATCGGGGCAAAAGGTATAGCCGGTGAACAACAAGGTCCATTGGCCTTTAAGGTTGTCGTTAGTGACATCGCTACCCAGCGAGCTTTCGAGAGTAAAGGGTTGTAGCGCGCGTGCGGGCTCATAAACCAACGCTTGCGGTTGCGGCTTAGGTAAGGTGTTGTAAATCACCACACCAGCAACCAAGGCAATAAGCGCAACAACGCTAATGAGTAGTTTTTGCATACCGCTTACTCCGAATTCTTATTTTACTTACAAAGCCGGCGTGACCAGGTAATGGTCCACTAGCAACAGAATAAATAACCCAAATAACTGCCAAATTGAGAACTTGAACATATTAAAGGCGGTTAATTTACCCGGTGAAAACTTGAGCTTCCACGCGTATATCAAGAACCAAATGCTCAGTACAGTAGAGCCAACTAAGTAGATAACACCTGACATACCAATAATATACGGCAGTAAGCACACCACGCCTAATAAGATGGTGTAAAGCAAGATACAGGTCTTAGTAAATTCGATACCGTGGGTTACCGGTAGCATCGGAATATCTGCTTTTGCGTAGTCTTTCGCACGGTGCACAGCTAGCGCCCAGAAGTGCGGCGGTGTCCAAGTGAACACAATCATCACCAGTAATATGGCAAACGGATGAATTTCGTTGGTAACTGCCGTCCACCCCAACAGCGGTGGTGCTGCGCCGGCGAGGCCGCCAATGACAATATTTTGCGGTGTCGCACGCTTTAAGTACATGGTGTAAACAATGGCATAACCGACGAGGCTAGCCAAGGTTAGCCAAGCCGTAAGCATGTTGACCCAAATGGCT
>NCJS01000140.1 GCA_002279005.1 Idiomarina sp. 34-48-12
CGTCATGCGAATATTCCGGCACGAATTAGCTATACCAATGCGGACTTTTCCGGTTTAACTGCAGCCATTGAGAGTGGTCTTGGCTTAACCGTTTTGGCGCAAAGTACGGTGCCCGATAACTTGTCGCGCCAGCAGCGTATTGGTCACATTGCGCTACCGGAACTTGGTGAAGTCAGCGTTGCCATGTGGCAAGCCGATACCACCAATCAGGCGGCTCGGCAGTTAGCTCAGTTTATTCAGGAACGTATTTAAGCGTAATCCCTGGGTTATTCGCCAAGCGCTGCTTTAATCAGTTGGCGCTTCAACGGCTGAATGCTGTTGGCAGCTTTAAAACCGATACCACGGACCAACTTTGCGATTGGATTCGCGGTACCAAAACCACGTTTGAATGCTTCCATGGCGCCAATCATCGTTACCGCCGCGGCTTTACGCTTGCGCTCCCACGCGCGCAATTCGCGGTGATTCGGGTTAGCAGCAAACACCGACAACAAATCAACCACATCACCAAAACCTAAGTTGGCACCCTGCCCAGCTAACGGATGAATACTATGCGCAGCATCACCAATCAATATGAGACGTTGCTCAAGCCAACGTTGCGCGTATTGCATGCGCAGCGGAAAACCGGCTCGTACCGAATCTAATTCCAATTTACCGAGACACTGATCACTGGCTGCCTGCAGTTGGTTCATAAAAGCGTGTTCATCCAGCGCTAATAATTGCTGCGCCTTTTCGGTATCCGCTGACCATACCAACGATACCAAATGCGCATCGTTCAGCGGTAGCCAAGCAATCGGTCCGGTTGGCAAAAACACTTGGCGGGCAATGCCATCGTGGAGCTTTTCGGTTTTAATCACCGCCACAATGCCAGTTTGTTCGTAGTCCCAGAAGCTTAATGGCAACTTCGCGCGTTCACGTGTTGGTGAACGGTTGCCATCTGCTGCAATCAGATAATCCGCTTGCAATTGTTGCTGTGACCGCAGTTTCACGGTGACTTGGCTCTCGGTAACCTGATGCTCGACCACTTCGTCGTCGGCAATAATCTGCACGCCTTGTGCAATGGCGGCGTCCCACAAGGCTTGCTCAAGCACTTTGTTTTCAACAATAGCGCCCAAATCATCAGCACCCACTTCAGCGGCTTTAAATTCAATTTCTCCGAAGCTGTCATGATCCCACACCTGCATACCGGTATACGGGCCCAGACGCTGTTGCGGTAATTGTTGCCACACGCCCAATTCACACAATAACTTGCGGCTGTGGTGCGCTAAAGCGCTGACTCGTAGCTCAGGTGACTCGCTATATTCAGGGCGACCGCTACGTTCAATGACAAACACACGATGCCCTTGTAACCGCAAACCCAATGCGGCGCTGAGGCCAATCATGCCTCCGCCGACAACCACCATTGTTTGCGCTTTAAATGCTTTACTCATGCGTTTCGAAATCCCATGGTTTGGCGTGCGAAAAGATGACGAATGGGTGGTAGGTTATCTAACCCAAACAACGCCAGATTACGACCGATGACGAGCGGTACATGTTGATTTGAGAACCCGCGCACTAAGCTATCCGTTAGTCTTATAATGCGCTGATAATCGGTCTGTCGTTGTTGGTTATATTCACTTAGCAAGCGATAACTGCCTGGGTCATTTGCCGCAATCAACAACGCACTCAATTCAATCGCATCCCGCACGCCGAGGTTAAAACCTTGGCCGGCAATCGGATGCAAGGTATGCGAAGCATTGCCGATGATCACGCTTCGGTGGCAAATGTTGGATTCAGCTAAATGCAACTGCAGTGGATATTGCACGCGGTCTCGTACCGCAGTAAAACGCCCGGCGCGATAACCAAATGCGCACTGACACGCGGCTAAGAAGTCTGCGTCAGACAGCTGCATGGTTTGCTCGGCTTGCTCAGGGCTCAAGCTCCACACCAGCGAGGCTTGTTGGTCTGGTAATGGCAACAACGCAACAGGGCCCGTGTCGGTAAAGCGCTCGTAGGCCCAGCCATCGAGATCTTGCGACAAGGTCAACGTGGCAATGATGCCTACTTGCTGGTAATCGGTGTGGTGCATGCCAATTGCGGCATCGCTGCGTACTTGCGAACGCTGGCCATCCGCACCAATGAGAAGCTGTGCGGTGAGCTGAGCTTCGCTGTCTTGCTGCTTATAATGCACAGTAATTGCATCAGGCTCGCGCTCAGCCCGTTCAAACCAAGCTCCACCCAGCCATTCGATATTGGTTTCTTGCAAACAGGCTTCGTACAGCGCGCGATTCAATGCCGCAGCAGCTATCACCTGCCCCATAGCGGCAACGCCGTGTTGTGCCGCATGCAAGCGGGTCATGCCGAGATGTCCGCGATCGCTCACGTGAATATGCTCGATTGGACTCGCCTTCTCAGCCACCTGCTGCCACACGCCAATTTGTTCTAACAACGCGACGGTCGCGGCGGCTAACGCAATGGTTCGCTTGTCTTGTGCGGGGCCTTGTTCCTGCGGCTCCAATACAGCGATGCGCCAATCTTGACGGCCGCGAGCCAACAGCAAAGCGGTCAGCGCGCCAACAAGGCCGCCACCGGCGATAACCACTGGGTAGTTTACTGTGCTTATTTTGCCGTCATCCATTGTTCAATCTCTGCGACAGTTTTCGGAACTGCGCTGGTCATATTCTCGTGGCCGTTTTCGGTGATTATCACATCATCTTCAATGCGAATACCAATGCCATGCCATTTTTCATCCACGTTTGGCATGCCTTTCGGAATGTAAATTCCCGGCTCAATAGTAAGCACCATGCCTGGCTCAAACTTGCGCTTTTTACCTTCTTGGGTGTAGGTGCCCACATCGTGTACGTCAAGGCCGAGCCAATGCCCTAAACCATGAATCATAAATGGGCGAAATGCCTCATCATCAATCAGCTTTTTCAGGTTGCCTTTTAAAATACCTAACGCATGCAAACCTTCGGTCAACGCTTTCCCCGCAGCCTTCATTGCCGTTGGTAAGTTGCTGCCTGGCTTTAACGTGGCAAGCGCCGCTTCTTGCGCCGCCAAAACCACATTATAGAGTTCTTTTTGTGCCTCAGAGAAACGACCGTTAACCGGGAAGGTTCGCGTAATGTCGCCAGCAAAGCCTTGGTATTCAGCGCCAGCGTCAATCAGCAACAAGTCGCCGTCGCGCAGTTCTGACTGATTCTCGGTGTAATGCAAAATACAGGCATTCTCGCCACTTCCACAAATGGTGCCATAAGCCGGCGATAACGCGCCGTACATCGCAAACTCGTGATGTATTTCTGCGGCAACTTGGTATTCAAACTTGCCTGGTTTGGCAAACAACATCGCACGTTTGTGCGCCTGCACACTAATTCGCGCGGCTTCACGCATTAAATCAAGCTCTGCTGGGCTCTTGATAATGCGCATATCCGCTAACCATGGATTCAGGTCAACCCACGCCTGTGGTGCTTGATGTCCTTGCTTCGGTGACGCGCGCAATTCATCGGCAAGCGCGTAGATTTGCGCCGCTAAATCAGGTTTATCATGCGGGAAATAAATTATTTCAGCGCCATCAAGTAACGCGAATAAATGGTCGTCCACATCGTCAATGCTTCCGGCAAAATCAACGCCAAGCGTTTCGGCTACTTTATCGACACCCAAGCGACGCCCATGCCACACTTCTTCTTGCGGGCTAGTCGGCTGGCAATACAACTGCACGGGTGCATCAGCATGCGGCGCCAACACTAAGAGCGCGTTCGGCTCGTTGAAGCCGGTTAAATAGAAGAAGTCGCTGTCTTGGCGAAATGGAAACTCGGTGTCACGACTGCGGGTTTGTAATTGTGCACTTGGGATAATCGCAA
>NCJS01000141.1 GCA_002279005.1 Idiomarina sp. 34-48-12
TCCGCAATTAACGGAAAGTGGGTACAGCCCAGTAACACCACATCTGGCGCGACTAAGTCTGAAAAGTAATGACGCATGGTTTCTTCAAGAATAGGCCCTGAAAATAGCGCTTCTTCGACAATCGGCACAAATAACGGCGTGGCAATGGCATCGATATGAGCATATCCAAGACCGGCAATATGATGTTGATAAACACCGGAGTTGATGGTCGAGCGCGTTGCGATAATAAGAACTCTCGAATTTTTCTGCTCTAACCCGAGCTGCTGTAATGCCAGAACGCCAGGTTCCACGACGCCATACACTGGTTTATTAGAGAACTGACGCATTGCCTCAAGAGCCGTCACACTGACCGTATTACATGCCACAACAAGACAATCGACATCCGCACCATTGAAGAATTCGACGGCTTCTAACGCATAACGGGTGACGGTATTTTTGTCTTTATTACCGTATGGCACGCGCGCTGTGTCGCCATAATACAACAGCTCACTAAAACAACCGCTTTGTTGCAACGCCTTGGCAACGGTTAAGCCGCCAACGCCACTATCAAAAACCCCTACTTTCATGTTTGATTATTCCAATGCTTTTAATACATCACGAACAAAATCATGTTCGCTAAAGCCTGGCTCACCAGCCATATCATAGCCACGACGAACCACGACTAAATTTTCACTCGGGATTATCACCAGAAACTGCCCACGGTTTCCGCGGGCGGCAATTGTATCATTCGGCAACTCAGGGAAGCGTTCGTTATACAGCCACCACTGCGCACCATATCCCGGTGACGATTCCGGTGGTTGTGCAGGTGCCGGCGTACTAATATAAGTTAACCAGTTTTCAGGTAACACGCGCTCGCCGTTCCACATGCCGTTTTGCAAATGGAGAACCCCTAACCGTGCTAAATCACGCGCTGTTGTCCATACCTGCGACGACATAATAAAATCGTCGTTCCAATCGGTTTCTAGGAACGTATGCGCCATGCCAATTTTGTCTAACAGCATGTCATATGGGAATTTGAGGTAATCGTCAGCGCTTTCAAAGCCCTCTCGCACCGCACGCATCGCTAACATGGTATCGTTATTGGCGTACTTCCACCGTGTACCGGGTTTCACTTCTAGCGCCGTCGTGGTTGCCGTATCAATGACACGACCGCCGCCCATATATACCCGATCGGTACGGTTGCCTGCCGCACTACTATCTAGCCCCGACGCCATGTGCAATAAATGCTCCAGTGTAATATTCCGACGCGGGTCGAGTGCTGACCGCCAATTCGCTATTGTTGCGGGCGCTTTCACATCAACGTTACGATGCAACACGGCTGCGCCCACCACACTTGCCGCAATGCTCTTTGCCACCGACCAAGTACGCTGAGATGTTTCTGGCGTGAATCCATCAAGGTAATTTTCAGCAATGATTTTTTCTGGTGTTGCTATCAGAATAGCCGTGGTACGTGCACCCGAGCCGTAATGCTTTGAAAAGGCTTTCTGAATCACGCCATCTAGTTCTAGGTTGCCAGTGACGTGATTAACTGGTTGACGTTCTTGCCACGGTTCGCCGCTGTCTTTTTCAACTGCAGAATCTTCAAAAGGACGGGCAACCTTATCGGCGTCTGCTAGGGTTGCACCGACAGGGAGATCAACACATCCCAAACGAGGTCGCCACACCGAAATACGTTCGCGCTGACCATCATCATAAGCAACGCGAACTAATTTATTCTCGCGATCAACCATCGCCTTCATTGCTGCAACTTTGTCGGCAACCAATGAATAAATACCAGTCAGCTCATGCTCACGAATAGCTACTTCAGATTTATTAGCATTAAAAGTTGCGCTACACGTATAGCCAGCAACATAACCTGCGGCATACGCATTTATTGTTGTGTCAGTTTCTTGCGCAGCGCTTACACTCTGTAAAAGTGAACTTACCAACACAGTTGAGAGGCAAGTCATTGTATAAAATTGCTTCATTATTATTCCCCATCCCCTCAGGGTGTTAATATCATCAATTCGAAGAGTAACTTTTCAATACTTTGTCGCGAATCCATTAAGGCAAGTAGAAGTATCTGTTGGTTATTATCATCAATCGAATAAAAAATTAAATTGTGAGCGTCTACCGACCATTGTCGATACTCGGTTATTCCAAGTGCTAATAAGCGCTCGCTTACAGCACCTATATATGGATTGCCCGTGAGATGATTCTTAATTCGAGTTTTTATCTGTGCGATCGTTTGCTCAGACAGTTCCGAACTATAAACAGAGCTTAGATGACCTTGCAACCGCTTTACCGAAAGCCTAAATAATGGTGTAGCAACCACAGAGAATGAACTACTCAAAAGCTTCATCCAAGCTAAGAAGCCCTAATGATGCTGATTTTTCGGAGAGTTTTAGAGTTTTTAACAACGCAACCGACTCTTGCTGGAATTTAAAATCGTCGTAGCTCTGAATAACGAAGGCCGGCTTACCTTTTTTCGTAATTACAAGCTCTTCGCTCACTTCGAGAGTGTTCGCGTTTTCTTTTAGATAGGTAATCGTTTCGGTTCGCATGGGCGGTCCTTTTGAAGGCTTTTAAAAGCCTTTAAAAAGTAGCATTGTTCCGGTTAAAGATCCATCAGGTTTCAATACCACTATTAGATATCTGCGAGAGAAAGCAGATCAATCGCTATGAGTAAACTGTAGTGGCATAGTTAATTTGGCCACCTAATTAGAGGTGCTATCATGCACCATAAGACAATTAGGTGACAACATGACAAGAAGACCAAAACGTAATTTTAGCCCTGAATTTCGACTAGAGGCGGCGCAATTAGTAGTCGATCAAAATTACACAGTGCGAGAGGCAGCTGAAGCCATGAATGTGGGCCACTCGACGATGGATAAATGGGTGCGTCAGTTACGTCAAGAACGTGGTGGGCAAAGCCCCAAAGCGACACCGATGACGCCTGATCAGCTCAAGATTCGCGAGCTTGAGAAGCGAATTCGCGACATTGAAATGGAAAAAGACATATTAAAAAAGGCTACAGCTCTCTTAATGTCGGACTCCCTGAACAATTCTCGATAATTGAGAAACTTAAGACGAGCTATCCAGTAAAGAAACTGTGTGCGGTGTTCAATGTTCACCGCAGCAGCTTTAAGTACTGGCAACAACGTTCAAAACAACCCGTATGTGCGAAAAAGGCCAAGGAAATCGCTAAAGTTAAAGAGCTTTTCCGTGAAAGTGAAGGCTCAGCTGGAGCTCGCAGTATCGCCGAGATGGCGACTGCTCAAGATATACCTTTAAGCCGTTATCGCGCTGGACGCCTGATGGAAAGACTTGGCCTTATTAGCTGTCAGGTTCCTGGCCACACATACAAGAAAACTGGTGATGAACATGTTGAAATACCGAATTATTTAAATCGACAGTTTAATGTCGAAGCGCCTAACCAAGTTTGGTGTGGCGACGTAACTTATATTTGGACTGGCAACCGCTGGGCGTATTTAGCCGTTGTTATTGATTTATATGCACGAAAACCGGTTGGTTGGGCGATATCGCTATCACCAGATAGCGAACTAACGAGTAACGCGCTGAAAATGGCTTATGAGAGCCGTGGACGCCCCAGAGGTGTCATGTTCCATAGCGATCAAGGCAGTCATTATACGAGCCGTAAGTTTCGCCAAACGCTTTGGAAGTGCCAAATAAAGCAAAGTTTAAGTCGACGTGGTAACTGCTGGGATAATGCACCAATGGAGCGGTTTTTCCGAAGCTTGAAGATTGAATGGATGCCAACTTATGGATATCGCTCTTTTTTACAAGCGCAGCATCACATCGTGAAATATTTAATTGAAGATTGAATGGATGCCAACTTATGGATATCGCTCTTTTTTACAAGCGCAGCATCACATCGTGAAATATTTAATCGGGTATTACAGCCAGCTTCGACCGCATCAGCATAATGGTGGTATGAGTCCAAATATGGCCGAGCAAAAATACTGGATTAACTATAAACCGGTGGCCAGTTTTTCTTGACCACTACAAACAGAGCGAGCGCTTAATGAGAAATCCCAAAAACCTACCAACAAAAGTATGCCCCGTGTGTCAGCGTCCGTTTACTTGGCGTAAAAAATGGGAGCGTTGTTGGGATGACGTGAAATATTGTTCAGAGAGGTGCCGGCGAAGCAAGCACTAAGCCGGCAGTAATTTATGGTTTAATCGTCTTTGCCTGCTTGACGCTTCACAAACTGCGACTTCAACATCATGTCGCCAGCACCATCAACTTTGCAATCGATGTCGTGGTCACCTTCAACAAAGCGCTTAACCACCGCCTTCGTGCCAACTTTCAGCACTAGCGACGAACCTTTTACTTTAAGGTCTTTAATAAGCGTTACTTTATCACCTTCAGCGAGCGGCGTGCCATTCGCATCTTTTACCTGAATGGCGTCATCTTCAACAACCTCATTCGGGTTCCACTCATGACCACACTCTGGGCAAATTAGTAGCGCTTGGTCTTCATACACATAACTTGAATCACATTTCGGGCAATTAGGAAGGCTCATGGTTTCACTTCTTATTTAACTTGGCGGCTTATGGTGGCGAGATCATATCGCTTCGCCGCAAGAAATAGAATCATTGGCGCTCAATTTATCTGTCACGCCATGTTGCCAATCATGCCCCGTTTGCACATGGAAACTTAATTGAACTCAACTAGACTTAGATACACATAGTATATGAAAGCTAAATTTACTCCCTCGTGTTAAGGAGGCGTTATGCGACTCGATGCGATATTAAGAGACCCATCAGCGGTTTATGACAAACCTGATGACATTCTGAGTGACAGTAACCTCAATGATGATGAAAAGCTTGAAGTGTTGGAGCAATGGGAATTCGACGCTCGCGAATTGCAGGTGGCGGCCGATGAAAATATGCCAGGCCAACAAGAAACGCCCTTGGATGAAATTCTTGCCGCAAAGAAAAAACTGAAAAGTCGTCGCTAATTTAATGTCCGTTTGCACAGCAAAGGTTGCAAGCCTCTTGCGGTAACTGTATAAATACACAGTATATTAAAATATCCAAGAGGATGAATCATGGCTGTAGTAACCCAATACGTTGTTGTGCGAAACGGAGAGGAAAAAATGACGTTTAACAGTAAAGCTGAAGCCGACGCCTACGACAAAATGTTGGACATGGTGGACGAGCTACGCCCTCTGCTTGAACGTAGTGAAACCATCACCGATGAAAAAACGATTGAAGATTTGGCGTTCTTCCTCGCCCGCGAACGCGATCAAGTATTGATTGCCCTTGGAGCGAAGAAACCTGCGAAAAAAGCTGCGCCGAAACCTGCGCCAACGGTAAGCAAAGTTGCATAGCTTTCAACTGCATCACAACAAGAAAACAAAAAAGCCGCTCAATGAGCGGCTTTTTATTGGATTTGGTGGAGCTGGCGGGAGTTGAACCCGCGTCCGTAATACCTACATCCTCGGTCCTACATGCTTAGTCTGTCTTTTAGTTAATCACC
>NCJS01000142.1 GCA_002279005.1 Idiomarina sp. 34-48-12
AACCAGTGTGACCATTCCAAACATTGATGTGGTGGTTGATAGTGGGCGAGAGCGCCAAGCACAGTTTTACCCACAACATGGCATCACCAAACTCGTCACCAGTCGCATTAGCAACGCGTCAGCAACGCAGCGCGCTGGGCGCGCGGGGCGTCTCGGACCTGGCCATTGTTTCCGATTATGGGCGCAGGCCGACGACCATGGCTTGCGAGATTATCAAGCGCCTGAGCTGGAAACTACTGACCTAACCAGCTTTTTACTCGAGTGTCGCCGCTGGGGCTCAAGTCCTGACCAGTTAAAGTTTTTTAGTTTGCCCAATCAGGGCAATTTGGCGCAAGCAAACTCTGTGTTAAAGGCGCTCGAATTATGCAATGAGCAGGGCATGTTGACGGCCCTCGGTCATCAAGTTGCTGACCTCGGCACCGAGCCTCGGCTTGCAACTATCCTGATTCGTGCGAAAGCAACGTCACCAGCGCATGCAGCCACGGCTGCTTGGCTTGTTGCCCAGCTC
The DNA here is from genome assembly GCA_002279005.1 of Idiomarina sp. 34-48-12. Classification (GTDB taxonomy): domain Bacteria; phylum Pseudomonadota; class Gammaproteobacteria; order Enterobacterales; family Alteromonadaceae; genus Pseudidiomarina. The sequence continues at coordinate 509 of NCJS01000142.1, forward strand.
GAACACAATGTTGAGGCGAGCCAATTTCCACTGCCGTTTGAGCGTTTGACGCCAGCCATGCGTCAACGTTATCAGTATTGGTATAAGTTATTAGAACTGACGCAACCGAGAGTGGATGCAACCTTATGCGGTGAGGTATTGCTGTGGGGCTTTCCAGATCGTGTTGCGAAACAACGCGCAAGCTCAGACCGTTATTTGTTGAGTAACGGCGCTGGCGCCGCGTTTCATCAGCACGATACCCGCAGTCGAAACGATTGGTTGCTGGTGGTTGATATGACCTTATCTGAGCATCTTCGTGATGCCATTATTCGAGCATCAATTCCATTGAGCAGTGCCGATCGTGAGCATCCGGCGATTGTATGCGAACGTCGTGTCGAAATTCGGTGGCAGGGGCCTCAGCAACGTCTACAGGCTATAGAAGTTGAAGCGATAGGCGCAATTGTACTGCGAGAAACTCCGCAACCAGAAAGAATTAATACCGAACAGCGGCTACATGCGCTGGGTCGTTATGTCAAAGCGCAGTTGCGCGAACAGGGGCTAGAGCTTTTTCACCTGAGCCCAGCAACGCAACAGTGGCTTGCGCGAGTTCGCCTGTATGAGAAACTTCAGCAACCCAACGAATGGCCGTCAATTGCAATTGAGGTGCTAGTGGATAGCATTGAGCAATGGGCTGAGCCCTATTGGCAAGCCATCGATAGCCTCAGCAAGCTGCACGCATGGGATCCGCTGCCCGCACTCCAAGCACGATTGACGTTTCAACAACAACAGCAACTTAATGAGGCATGTCCGGCGGCTCTCTCTATTCCGAGCGGCCGGCGTGTTGCAATTGATTACTGTGCTGAAAAACCGACGATTTCAGCTAAGTTGCAAGAGCTCTTCGGCGAGCCTGTTTCCCCCACCATTTGTAACGGCAAACAAAGTATTACCATAGATTTACTCTCTCCAGCCGGACGTTTGTTGCAACGCACGGCTGATTTAGCTAGCTTTTGGAAGAATGCTTATCAACACGTCAAAAAAGAAATGAAAGGGCGTTATCCAAAGCACCCTTGGCCCGATGATCCACTGCAAGCGCAAGCAACACATAAAACGAAGAGACAATTACAATGACCCGAAAGAAGAAGTCGCCGCAGAAGCCATCCTTAGTTCGTCGCATAGTTATGCTCGGATTAAAGTTGTCGATTGTCGGCATTGTTGTGCTTGTTGGGTACCTTATTTATCTCGATGCGACATTGACCGAGCGCTTTAGCTCGAGTCGATATCAAGCGCCGGCATTAATTTATGGTCGTAGTCTAACATTAGAGCCTCAAGCTGCTGTTGATCGGTCGATGTTGGTGAGTGAATTGCGCCGATTAAACTATCACGCGGTTGATGCGGTAAAAGATTCGGGCCAATACCGATTGACGGAGTACGGGGTTGAGTTCTACCGGCGCCCATTTGATTTTGCGACGGGGCCGCAAATGGCCAAGCGTGTGCAAGTGAATTTTGCCGGTAACCGTGTCCAAGCAATTATGAGTCTGCCTGATGGTCGAACGTTAAATCGTATTCAATTGGAACCACCATACTTAGGTCGATTATCCGGTGGTAACAATGAAGATCGGTTGCTGGTTGGTCTTGAACGCGTTCCGAGTCTACTCATCGAAACCTTACTATTGGTTGAAGACCGCGATTTTTACCATCACTCAGGTATCTCGCTAACGTCGATTGGACGTGCTGCGCTTGCCAATTTATCTGCAATGCGCACGGTTCAAGGTGGAAGTACCTTGACCCAACAATTGGTCAAGAACCTTTATTTAACGCGCGAACGGTCGTTGTGGCGAAAAGCCAATGAAGCCTTGATGGCAATTGTTCTCGACTATCGATTTAGCAAAAATGAAATATTAGAAACCTACCTAAATGAAGTGTACTTCGGTCAGGATCGCGGCTCGGCTATACACGGTGTAGGCTTGGCAAGTCGTTTATATTTTGGCAAGCAAGTAGAAGAATTAGATGCGGCTGATGTTGCGCTGCTGGTAGGTATTATCAAAGGACCATCTTACTACGATCCACGCCGCTACCCAGAGCGAGCGCAAGAGCGCCGTGATTTAATACTCCAACTGATGTTTGCGCAAAACCTGATGAGCAAAGCACAGTATGTTGCCAGCGTGAGCCAGCCGGTACTACCAGCAGGCACAGGGCGGTTAGTTACTGAAAACTTGCCACACTATATGGAATTGGTGAAGTTTGAATTGGGGCGGTTAAATCTACCTGCGAACTGGCAACAAGAAGGTTTGCGGGTGTTTACCTATTTTGATCCGATAACTCAAAATGCGGCTGAAGCTGCAATTGTCACAGAATTACCTCGTGTGAGCGACGATAGCGATTTACAAGGTGCTATTGTTATCGCGAATCATCAGCAAGCGGGAGTCACAGCCGTGGTAGGTGACAAGAACCCTCGACAAGTCGGATTTAACCGCGCCGTTGCGGCGATGCGACCGGTTGGATCGCTGATTAAACCACTCATTTATGCTGAGGCTTTCCAGTCACAAGCAGATTTTGAGTTAGGCTCATTAGTTTCGGACGAACCTTTTCAGCTTCAGCAACCTGGTCAACCTGTATGGATACCTCAGAATTTTGATAAGAAGTTCGAAGGTGAGATGTTGGCCTATGATGCGTTAGCGCAATCGCGTAATGTCCCAGCTGTGCGTCTTGGTGTTGAAGTTGGTATAGAACGATTGGCAGAGATTCTGCAATTGAGTGGTGTCGATTCACCAATTCCGAGTGTTCCTGCAATTACTCTTGGGGCTGTACCACTTTCACCGATGGCGATTACCGAGATCTATACCATGTTGGCGCAGCATGGCGGTTACCGCCCGCTACAGAGCATACGTGCCGTGACAAATCACGAAGGACTAACGGTTTACGAGCGCAACGTCTCTCAAAAGCAACGAATTTTCAGCGAAGCTGCAGGCTTTTTGGTGAACTTTGGTTTGCGTGGCGTTATTAATGAAGGTACCGGCAGTAAGCTGGCGGATGCTTTCGGGGTTAATAAGCTAGCCGGCAAAAGCGGTACAACAAATGATTACCGTGATAGCTGGTTCGTCGCGTACGACAATCAGCATGTGGTGACCGTATGGTTAGGGCGAGACGATAATCAACCGGTGCAATTAACTGGTAGCAGTGGTGCCTTAAAGGTGGTGCAGCAAGTACTTGAGCAGATACCTATTGTGCCGTTGCAACTCAATTCGCCAATCGATGTAGAAGCAGCTGGTTTTCATCCGCAACTTGGTGTGCGTATTCCGGTGGA
>NCJS01000143.1 GCA_002279005.1 Idiomarina sp. 34-48-12
TTCTACATCAGCTTCTTCTTCAGTCGCTTCTGGGTCAACAATGTTGAGCAGTTCAACTTCAAAGATTAAGGTAGAGTTTGGTGGAATTTGACCGTTACCAGCGCCACGCTCACCGTAAGCAAGGTCTGATGGGATAACAAAACGGTACTTATCACCAACGCTCATCAACTGAACGCCCTCAGTCCAACCTGCAATCACACGATTCAATGGCAATACTAATGGCTCACCGCGCTCTACTGAGCTATCGAATACTTCGCCGTTTACCAAGGTGCCGTGATAATGAACTTCAACTAAATCAGTTGCAGCCGGCTGTGCGCCACCCTCTGCGCCTTCTTGCAAAACTTCGTACTGTAAGCCTGATTCAGTGACGGTAACGCCTTCTTTCTTAGCGTTTTCTGCTTGATAAGCTTCACCTTCTGCTTGAGCTTTACCGCCAATGACAGTAGCAGTTTGCTCAGCAATTTGGGTTTGCATGGTGGTAATCAGCTCTTCAGCTTCTGCTTGTGATATTTTTGCATCGCCTTTAATGGCATCAACAAAGCCAGCAATAACCAGTTCACGGTCTAACACGAACTCGGCTTGTTCTTGACGCTCAAGCGTTTCACCAACGTATTCACCCAAAGTTGAACCGAAGGCATACGCCATTTTATCTTGCTCAGCCTCTGGTGCCGCTTCACTAACAGGAAATTTTTCCTGCTGCTGCATACAACCAGTTACGGCAAGCGCGATAATTGTCAGCGCTAAAGGCTTTTTAAATTGCTTCATTTATTGTCTCCAGGATTGAATTCTCTGTCAGAGTAAGTTGTAATTCGTCGCGCTGAATATACTACACACAATTAGGGGTGTTTGCCTATGGCTGCGCAACACGAACATGATCTATCACGACGTATCGCCGATTTAGAAAGCCAATTGGCATTCCAAGAAGATACCATTGAAACATTGAATCAATTGGTGACGCAACAAGCGGGCGAATTACAGCATCTGCAACGTAAGATGCAAGTATTCGTCGAAAAGTTCCAACAGTTAAATGATCGAGAGGGAGGTACCTCGACAAACCCAGCTGATGATATTCCACCGCACTACTAAACCTGAACAAAACTTGACCGCGTGTAGTTGACCCCGTATAACATTCTTTCCACATTTTCGGAGGTTTCATGTCGGTTCAACACCCTGTCATCGCAGTAACTGGCTCATCAGGAGCCGGTACTACCACAACAAGCCAAGCACTGCGGCATATTTTCCGCTCATTAAATGTCGAGGCTGCTTTTGTGGAAGGTGATAGCTTTCATCGTTACTCCCGACCTGAAATGGAATTGGCGATTCGCAAGGCTCAAGAGCAAGGTCGGCACATTAGTTATTTTGGCCCTGAGGCAAATGATTTCACTCGGCTAGAAGCATTGTTCCGAGAATACGGGACAACGGGTAATGGCGAGATTCGACGTTATTTGCATAGCTTTGATGATGCTGTGCCCTACAATCAGGTGCCCGGTACGTTTACACCGTGGGAGCCATTGCCGAAAGATACCGACTTACTTTTCTATGAAGGTTTGCATGGCGGCGTGGTTGGTGAAGGCTATGATGTTGCGCAGCATGTCGATTTGTTGATAGGCATGGTGCCCATCGTAAACCTTGAGTGGATTCAAAAGTTACTTCGGGATACCTCGGAGCGCGGCCATTCACGAGAAGCCGTGACGCAAAGTATTGTGCGCAGTATGGAAGATTATATTCATCACATTGTGCCGCAGTTCTCACGAACGCATATCAACTTTCAACGAGTGCCGACAGTTGATACGTCAAACCCTTTCAGTGCGAAAGACATTCCGTCTTTGGATGAAAGCTTTGTAGTAATTCGCTTTCGTGGCATGAAAAATGTCGATTATCCCTATTATTTGCGCATGATTGATGGCGCATTTATGTCGCGTATGAATACCTTGGTGGTGCCGGGTGGCAAGATGGTGTTTGCGATGGAGCTGATATTAGCCCCGTTGATTGAAGAAATTCTAGAGAAACAGCGCGGTATTTAATAACCGCGCTTAAAGCCAGATACTTTGATATTCCGCGCCGCGTTCCTGCGCCAACAACGGTGTTAAATAGTCCATGATTTCGTTAACTTGCTGAGTTAAACCAAACGGCGGGTTAATAAAAAGCATGCCGCAACCATTGAGCTTGGTTCTATCTACTGCGGTACGAATCAGTAAATCAACGGCAAACACTTTCTCAACTCCGGCAATAGCTTTCACTTTTTGATGAAAGTCGCCGATAGTCAACGGATCTTTAATTGGATACCACACCGCGTAAATACCGTTCGCCCAACGTCGTACACCGTCGCTAAGGGCTCTCACCACTTGGTCGAATTCATCGCGCTGCTCAAACGGTGGATCAATAAGCACCATGCCACGCTTTTGTGGCGGCGGCAGCAACGCTTTGAGGGCACCATAACCATTGGTGTGTTCTAACACCTTGATTTGTTTCGCCGCAGGAAATTCGTTACGCACGTTGTCAGCTAAGGCGCCGCTGTCTTGCGGATGCATTTCACACAGCGTCAAACTGTCTTGAGTGCGTAAGTGCTGCGCACTAAACCACGGCGAGCCAGGATACCAGCGCAGCTCGTCTGGGCTATTTACTTCTTTGACAAAATTAACATAGCGCTGAATAGCAGCAGGTAAATCGTCGCGCGCTAATAAACGCGCGATACCGTCAACAGCTTCACCCGTTTTTTGTGCTTGTTCACCCTGCAGGTCATACATACCAATACCAGCATGCGTATCAAGCAGCCAAAATGGCTTCTCTTTCTGCTGCAGATAATCCAACGCGACACATTGTAGAACATGCTTTAAAACATCGGCAAAGTTGCCGGCATGGTAACTATGCCGATAGTTCATTTAAGCGTTCTCAACGTCATTTTCGATAGCATAGCTGTGCGTAACTTTCACCGATGCCTCAAGCATCTTCGCGACCGAGCAATACTTGTCTGCCGATAACGCCACGGCGCGTTCCACATGCTTTTCAGCAACATCAGTGCCAGTAACAGTGAAGTGAAGATGAACGTGGGTAAACACAGCAGGAACAGCATCGGCACGCTCACCTTTTACTTCACATTGAACGCCGGATACTTGCTGACGCGCTTTTTCTAAAATACTAACCACATCAACGGAGGAGCATCCACCTGCAGCCATCAACACCAATTCCATTGGGCTTGCGGCTTCGGTTTTATTACCGTCCATTGTCACCGCATGGCCTGAGCCTGATTTAGCCTCAAACACTAAGCCGTCGCGCCAATTTACTGTTGCATGCATGGTCGCTGCCATCGATAACTCCTCGTTTTATTGTCCGTTAGAATTTTAGACCGGGTGCTAATTTCTCTGGCAAGCTGACCTTTTCAGCTTCTACCGAGGCAACTGGGTATGCGCAATAATCAGCGGCATAGTAGGCGCTAGCACGGTGATTACCACTCGCACCAATACCACCAAATGGCGCAGCGCTACTAGCGCCCGTAATTGGCTTGTTCCAGTTCACGATACCGGCACGAATACGCTTGAAGAAGTAGCGATAGGTTTCTTCGCTGTCGCATAAAATACCAGCTGAAAGACCATATTTCGTGTTATTCGCTTCTTCAATTGCCGCATCAAGATCGGTGTAACGATAAACTTTTACTAATGGACCAAAGTGCTCGATATCCGGCATTTCAGTCACATTGGTGACATCTAAAATACCTGGTGTTACGAAACCTAAGTTCCATATCTGCGGCTGCTTTTGCCGAGATCATCGCACCCATAAATGGTTGCGGGTCTGCTTCGTAGTCGCCAACCTGAATGTTTTCTGCAACTTCAATCAGGCGCTTCAATATCGCATCGCCTTGCGGGCTTTTCTCGATAAATAAGCGACGTGCACAAGTACAACGCTGACCTGAAGTAACAAAGGCTGATTGCACGATATCGTGTACCGCAGCATCAATGTCAGCAACATCCTTCACGATTAATGGGTTATTGCCGCCCATTTCAAGCGCTAAAATTTTATCTGGGCGTCCAGCAAATAACTTGTGAAGTACATGACCTGTGTTTGATGAACCAGTGAAGAATAGGCCATCAATTTGAGGGTGCGCCGACAACGCTTTACCGGTATCAACGAGACCGTGTACCAAATTCAGCACACCGTTCGGAATACCTGCTTTTTCCCACATTTTCA
>NCJS01000144.1 GCA_002279005.1 Idiomarina sp. 34-48-12
CCAACGGCTGATGTCATTCGTTTAATGGGCGATAAAGTATCGGCCATTGAAGCAATGAAGAAAGCAGGCGTGCCGTGTGTGCCAGGTTCAGGCGGCCCACTTGGTGATGATGACGCTGCCAATATTAAAATTGCCAAGCGTATTGGCTACCCAGTGATCGTTAAAGCCGCTGGTGGCGGTGGTGGTCGTGGTATGCGCGTTGTTCGCAAAGAAGATGAATTAGTGCGTGCAATTAGCACAACCAAAGCGGAAGCTGGTGCAGCGTTCGGTAATGACATGGTGTACATGGAAAAATTCCTAGAAAACCCACGTCATATCGAAATTCAGGTACTTGCTGACGGTCAAGGTAACGCCGTTTACTTAGGCGAGCGCGACTGCTCAATGCAGCGTCGTCACCAGAAAGTCGTCGAAGAAGCACCAGCACCAGGGGTTACCCCTGAAATGCGTAAGTTCATTGGTGAGCGCTGTGTGAAAGCCTGTATCGAAATTGGCTACCGTGGTGCCGGTACGTTCGAATTCTTGTACGAGAATGGCGAATTTTACTTCATTGAAATGAACACGCGTATTCAGGTAGAACACCCAGTGACCGAAATGATCACAGGTATCGACCTGATTAAAGAGCAATTACGTGTTGCTGCCGGTCGTCAATTGTCTATCTCGCAAGAAGATATCGTCATTCGCGGACATGCGATTGAATGCCGTATCAACGCCGAAGATCCAAACACCTTTGTACCTTCGCCGGGTTTAATTACGCGCTTCCATCCGCCAGGTGGTCTTGGTGTTCGTTGGGATTCGCACGTATACGCGGACTACAAAGTGCCGCCAAACTACGACTCAATGATTGGTAAGCTGATTACTTATGGTGAGAATCGTGATGTTGCGATTGCGCGTATGCGCAATGCCTTGAGTGAACTGATCATTGAAGGCATTAAAACCAACGTGCCACTGCAGAAAGACATTATGGCTGACGAGAACTTCCAGCACGGTGGAACCAATATCCACTATCTGGAGAAGAAACTTGGTATGGGTGGTCACTAACCCCCATGCCTTGGATTCAATTAACCGTTTCAGCGCCTGAAAAGCATGCCCCAAATATTGGGGACATGCTTGAAGGCAACGGCGCTTTGGCCGTAACCTACCGTGACGCACAAGATAACCCCATTTTTGAACCACCACTAGGCGAACTTGTTTATTGGCAAGAAACCTTGGTCACTGGTTTATTTCCAGCCGAAACCAATTTGGCGCCAGTTATTGAAAATCTGAAGAAGTCGAGTTACTTCAAAGACGGTTTCAATTACAAAACCGATCAACTGGAAGACAAAGACTGGGAACGCGAGTGGATGGATAACTTCCACCCTATTCAATTTGGTAAGCGTTTATGGGTGTGTCCAAGTTGGCGCGATATTCCTGACCCAGAGGCCGTGAATATTATGCTCGACCCCGGCATGGCCTTTGGTACCGGCACTCACCCTACCACAGCTTTATGTTTAGGTTGGCTTGATGGACAAGATCTCACTGCGAAAACCGTAGTCGATTTTGGTTGTGGTTCTGGCATTTTAGCTATCGGCGCTTTATTGTTAGGTGCTAAGCGTGCCGTTGGTATCGACATTGATAAGCAGGCACTCATTGCCAGTATGGAAAATGCTGAACGCAACGGCGTCGCTGAACAGCTCGAAGTTTATCTACCAAGTAATCAACCCACGCTAAAAGCCGATGTTGTGGTTGCTAATATTCTCGCGGGACCATTGCAAGAGCTCGCGAACGTCATCACTGATTATGTCGCTGAAGGTGGCGAATTAGTCATGTCGGGTATTCTCGAACGACAAATTCCAGCCGTGCAGGCTGCCTATGCAGAACAATTTGAATTTAGCCCTGCTCAGGTCAAAGATGGCTGGGTAATGCTCCACGCCAAGCGCAGACTGTAATATTCCTGCAATTTGTCAAGAGCAAAAAGTACAAAAAAGGCGGCTTTTGTACAAATTACAGCCTTTTCTTTAGCCGCCAAATTCCCTAAAATTTCCCACCCTTGAGTTGCACAGTTTTTAACCGATGCGGATCGGACCATATCAATTAGACAATCCAGTGATACTTGCGCCCATGGCGGGAGTAACCGACCTTCCCTTTCGACGTTTATGCCGAGAGTTGGGGGCTGGCTTGACGGTGTCTGAAATGTTATCAAGTAATCCGCTGGTGTGGGATACCAAAAAGTCACGTGACCGTATGGAACACGCTGATGAACCTGGTATTCGAGCGGTGCAAATTGCAGGGGCTGAGCCCGAGTTGATGGCTGCGGCGGCAATTCACAATGTGAATAACGGCGCGCAAATCATCGACATTAATATGGGCTGCCCTGCAAAAAAGGTAAATAAGAAGCTGGCAGGCTCGGCGCTGCTGCAATATCCCGATTTGGTCGAATCGATTTTGACCGCGGTAATAGCAGCAGTAGAAGTGCCTGTCACACTGAAAATACGCACGGGGTGGGACCCAGATAACCGAAATGGCGTTGCCATTGCCAAGCTTGCTGAGCAACTTGGTATTCAGTCATTAGCGGTGCATGGCAGAACCCGAGCGTGTATGTATAAGGGCAATGCGGAATACGACACCATTCGAGCAATAAAGAATGCGGTAACAATTCCGGTGGTTGCTAACGGTGATATCACCACGCCTGAGAAGGCGAAGCAGGTTCTTGAGTATACCGGTGCCGATGCCATCATGGTTGGCCGCGGCGCACAGGGGAATCCGTGGTTGTTTCGCGAAATTGCTCATTATTTGGCAACGGGCGAGCAACTTCCGCCACCCAGTATTGATGAAGTTTGTGATGTTGTTCTACGACATGTTCGCAATCTCCATCAACACTACGGCGATTACAGCGGCGTTCGGATTGCCCGAAAACATGTGGGTTGGTACTTACAACAGCAACAACCCGCGTCAGCTTTTCGTCGGGAGTTTGTCAGCATTGAAGATGCTAACGAACAACTAAAAGCCCTGACGAAGTTTTTTGCAACAGTAAACTAGAAGAGATAGAGCGCACCTATGTTTGATCAAAACGCAAATCGTGATCCGATTTCTCCATTTACCACAATTGGTAACAATGCTCAGCCGAAGCCACTGCGTGATTCGGTAAAGCAAGCGTTGAATTCATTTTTGAAGCAGCTTGACGGGCACGATCCTGAAGAGCTATATGAATTAGTGCTCGCTGAAGTTGAAGCACCACTGTTGGAAGAGGTCATGACCTATACGCGTGGTAATCAAACCCGCGCCGCAACTATGCTTGGCATCAACCGCGGCACCTTGCGTAAGAAGCTGAAAAAATACGGCATGAACTAAGTGCCCCCAGAAAAAGAGCGCCTTGTGTGCTCTTTTTTTCTTTGTAAGACATCAAAAAGGTAGAGCAACCATGCAACATCGTCCTATTCAACGCGCCCTTTTAAGTGTTTCCGACAAAACTGGAATCGTCGCTTTTGCACAAGCGCTCGTGCAACGCGGCGTCGCTATTTTATCAACGGGTGGCACAGCAAAATTACTTCGCGAACATAATGTGCCGGTAACAGATGTTTCGGAACACACGGGACAACCTGAAATTATGGATGGTCGTGTGAAGACCTTGCACCCGAAAATTCATGGCGGTATCTTGGCCCGTCGTGATATCGATCAGCAAGTAATGGCCGAGCAAGATATCGCGCCAATTGATTTAGTTGCAGTGAACCTCTACCC
>NCJS01000038.1 GCA_002279005.1 Idiomarina sp. 34-48-12
TGCTCTTTGTTCTGGCGTATAATAAATACGTTTTCTTTGGTTCATGACGCGATCCTCCCTTAAATAAGAATAGCGTTGCATTCACCAATTGAACTCACAGCACCTAGCAGTCCTAAAACCTAAGCGTAAGAGCAGCAACGAGCGAGCAGCAAACCTCCTGTAAGTATGTCTTTAATCCTGAGTGTTAACGAGAGGTAAACAACGAGATGTTAAATTTACACTCTGGTGGCAAGCCGTTTTGAACTTGACAAGAAAGAGTGCAACAGTAATACTATCTTTCAATTGAACGTATGCACGGGATAACGAAAGTTATGCGTTCCTCCGACCATTGGTTATCAGCCCAAGAGCGGTTATAAAGCGAGCCTAGTTTATTATTGAAGCCCTGCCATTCGGCGGGGCTTTCTCATTTTTGGGGTTTGATTGGCTTATTCTTTTGGCGGTTGTGGGCAATTACAAAAAAGTTAATCTTATTTTTTTTAGGTTGCGATGATTGATGCTCATCATCGCGAACAAATGCACTTTCTACGAAAAGCCTGAATCGGCCGCCATTTGCGCGTGCGACGTTAAAGTAAATTTCGTATTCTAGTGGCTTGCCGTCATTATTTGGTACTTCAATGATGAAGAAGTTGCCTTTACCAGTGTGAAAGCACTTTTTCTGATTAATAACCTTAACAATGTCGGGTAACAGAAATGAGAGCTGGTAACGATCGAAGCAGAAAATTCTAGTTTCTCTGGAGTCTGCATAACGCAATTCTTCGTTGAAGTCTGCTAATGTCTCACCAATGTGTTTGTTTGGGCCGCGAGTAAAGCAATGCAGGCCAAACTCAACGAAAAATGAGTAGACTCGCTCAGGGTTGCTTCCGCTTGCCGCCTGTGTATATTCCCACTCGAATTCAGCTAGATGATCTAACGGATATACCTGTCCTTGATACTCAAACTGTTTCCATGTTTTGATGTTGCGCTACCTTGCGAATTTGTGAGGACTAGATGTTATCGAAATTAGTCGATGCCAACAACTGCTTGGAGGGGGACGTTTATGTCCTCTGATGGCATGAACTAGGTATTACGTCACATCAATCAGACCAAACCGCATACTCATTCCCGCTAGGGCAAGTGAAATGGAAGCGGCGCCCGCCAGGGAAGTCAAAAATGGGCTTAATAATTGCGCCGCCAGCTTGTTCAACGCGTGTTTGACTCGCCTCTAACTCTTTACTGTACAGCACAACTAACGCGCTACCGGTGCTTGTCGATGCCACTAACTCTGAGCGATAAAACCCACCATCAAGTCCTGCATGTTGTATGGCAACGTAATCAGGACCATAGTCAATAAAACTCCATCCGAAAGCCTTCGCGAAGAAGTCCTTTGTGCCTTCAATATCGCGGGCAGGTAATTCAATGTAGTTAATTTTCTCGTGACTCATGACTCTGGCTCCTCAAGCGGAAGCGTCTCGGTGTGTATTAGCTTACCTTCGGTGTCGGTAACTTTGATCAATTGGCTCGATTCCGAAATGAAAATACCGGTTGGCATATTTGGCTCAGTAATAACGATTCGGTCGGAGGGCACTTCGTCCTCATTGCCCACTCGATACACTTCAATTGTGCACGGGAAATGCTGTTCGCACCACGAAATGTCTACGGGCATTAACTCTTGTCCCAAACTCGCCCATTTGGGGCGGTTTAAGCGGTATTCCGTGCGTGGCCAGATTACTGTGATATCGTATTCTGCCGGAGTAGGCGACCAATACGCACCGTCCGGTTTGGTCAGTACAACTGGGTTTTTAAAGTCATGATTTTCGGTAAGCCAGGTGTAACTTTCGGGCTCGTGTTTTATGTGGCTTCGTTCGGTAAAGTCGGTTTGATTGATCGTCAGTGGATCAATCTTTATCGCTTCATTTAAATAATGAGCAAGCCAGCCATCTTCGTTGATATGACTGTATCCCACATGAATCAGCATTTTGGCATCGGGCTCGCTATTAAATACTTTCCCGCGCAGGTTCTTCACAGCGCTACGTTCACGTGCCTCGGTTCCGGTACCGATTTCAGAGCCATAATCATAGGATACAAGCTGGAATCCAAGCTGACGGGCATAGTGCACTAAACTCGCAAACAGCGGTTCTTTGGTGTAGAAGCCGGCCTTCTTATGAACATAGTCTTTCGGTATCTCGTTTTCGGCGTCAGGCGAGAGCGCTTCTAACGCAAAGTACCGAAAACCTTGATCCCATAATTGCTCTAATAATCGATAGGTTAGAACGCGGTGCTGGGGCACATGGTGCGCCTCGTTGATCATCACGACTTGATAGTTTTTTGCTGTTTCAGTGATGGCTGCTACTGCGTCACGCGTTTCCAAATCTTTTACTGCGGGAACTAGTTCATCTGGATTCGGATCATGTTGGTCAAATGCGTATAAGGCCTGTTGGTGTTTGCCCATCAATGAATAGGCGGTGCCGCGCTCTTGCAGTAGTAAATTCGAGACAGGTTTATTGTCTTTATACTCAATAGAAATCGCCTCAAGCGCGACGAGCTGAGCACTCAATGTTTTGCCATTAGTCGCTTCGTATATTCGACCAAACGCCTTGTTCACTTCCCTTAAGTATTCTTCTTTCGATAACTCTTCTTTAGATGACTCTTCGGCCTGAAGCGGCGCAACAGTCAGCAGTGTTGAGATGAATATCGCGGTAATATGCAAAATTTTCATAGATTATCTTCCTTGAAGTTTTTATTGTTGTGTTTACCTGAGCATAGCAGCTTTATAAGAAACAAAAAAAGAGAGTAAAAAATGGATAAATTTATGCAGGCCGCCATTGAGGAAGCCAAGAAAGGAATGGAAGAGGGCGGTGTGCCGATTGGTTCGGTCATTGTGCACAACGGCAAAATCATTGGTCGTGGGCATAATCGCCGTGTACAAAGCGGTAGCCCAATTTTACACGGGGAAATGGATGCGTTTGAAAACGCTGGTCGTCAGCCAGCGAAGGTTTACCGCGAGTGCACCATTTATACCACACTATCACCATGTTGCATGTGTTCAGGCGCTATTGAACTGTACGGTATTCCGTATGTGGTGGTCGGAGAAAACCAAACCTTTATGGGTGCCGAGGAGCGCTTGCGTCAAGCCGGCGTCAAAGTCGACGTACTTCAAGACGCAACTTGCATTGAGCTCATGAATACGTTTATCGCGAAAAACCCAGAACTCTGGAACGAAGATATCGGCGAATAGCCATCGAAACTCAGGTTCGTTGGCGGTATCTGGAGAACCAGAACAGCACCAATGCCGCCAACGCACCAAGTGTATCAGCTAGCATATCTTTTTGGGCGTCCCATTCATCGCCTTGCGAGCCAAGGAATTCAATGCCGGCATTGCCGCCTTCAATCACTGCAAACTGCCATTCGATAATTTCGTAGCCCGCGGCAATCGACATGATGAAAAACAGCCCAAACAGCATGGCTGTGACGGGGCGAGCCCAGTTTTTTCGCACCAATAATTCTGCGGCGGCATAGGCATAAAAGCCCACGCTAAAGTGCGCAATTCGGTCGTAATGGTTCCGTTCAAAATCAAACAGCTCAGTCACCCATTCAAACGGCACTCGCGCAAAGGTGTAGTGCGCGCCAATGGTGTGCATGATGAGTAAAACGCTCATCAGCACGTAACTGGTATTACTGAATTGGAATTGACGATAGGTGGCAACAAGGCCGATAAAAATTGCCAAAATAGGTATCATTTCGGCCCACCATACGCGCATGTCGTACGGATTGATAAACGACAACACCATGGTGGCAACAATGATGACAGCAAGTATGTGTGGAATGCGTTGTTGCCAAGCCATGGTGAAATTCCTTTATTGTTGGTGTTATAGGTGAATTTTCACCAATAAATTTAGGTTACGTTCGTCAATACCGTCAATACCGAACTTGTTATTCCAGTGCGCGTACTCAACACCAACATACAAACGGCTATCGTAGCCGACTAATGGGCCAATGTTGTATTTCAGCTGCGAGGTGAAGTTCATTTCAGCCGCGTGGCCTTCGCTGGCTGATGACCAGTCTAAGAAACCGTCGTAATAGAAGTTTTCAGCAAACGGAATGCCCCAAACGGCCGTCAGTTGATAGTTGCTCTCGTAAAATTCGTTGCTACGACGATAGGCGTTGAGCTGTAAGTAATCAAAACCGGTTACATTCAGGTCAGTGCCCACGCCTACTAAGTAGTTATCGAAACCTTGGCCTACTTCCCACGTGGTTGCAACGTAAGCTGCTTTGACCAAGCTGTCTTCGGCAAAGTCGTACACTTTAAAACGTGGTGAAATTTCAGCGTAGGTTTCAGTGAAGCCATCGTCTGATTTTAAGCGGTCAACAAATAAGAACGAGTCGCCCCAGCTATAACCGCCGGCATGTTCAAAGGTAAATACTTGACGGTCGGTATCACCAACTTCGTAGTTGGAACCATTTAAGTAGGTGGCGCTGATGTCTTGCCAGAAGATTTCTGCGTTAGCGGTTGCGGAAAATAGGAGGCTGCCAGCAATAGTGGCATTCAGTAATGTCTTGTTCATTGTCATCTCGTAAAGGTCGTTATTCGTGTTTCGTGCGCTTCGCTGTTCGTCCGCTCCGCTATTCGAACAGCGCAAAGCGCGGACGAACAACGAATAGTGAGCGAAGCGAACGGACGAAAACCGGTTTATTTCAAAGGCCAGCCGCCGAGGGCTTGGTAGCGATTCACCATAAAACAAAACAGCTCAGCCGTACGCTCCGTGTCGTAAACCGCCGAGTGTGCTTGCTTATTGTCAAACTCAATGCCTGCCGCTTGGCAGGCTTTAATCAACACTGTTTGGCCTAAGAACACGGCGGCAAGCGCTGCGGTGTCGAAGGTAACAAACGGGTGAAAAGGGTTTCGTTTTAGATTCGCGCGCTCAGCGGCAGCCATGACGAAGCCGTGATCAAAGGTGGCGTTGTGGCCAACTAAGATGGAACGTTGGCAACCGGCATCTTTTTGCGCTTTGCGAATCGGTTTAAACATGTCTTTGAGGGCGCCGGCTTCATCCACGGCTCCGCGCAATGGCGAGTAGGGATCAATGCCGTTGAAGTCAATGGCGGCTTGCTCAATGTTCGCGCCTTCAAAGGGCTCAATGTGGTAATGCAAGGTTTGGTCGGGCACCAATAAGCCGTCGTCATTGAATTTTAAGGTGACGGCGGCTATTTCCAATAGCGCATCGGTTTTGGCGTTGAAACCAGCGGTCTCAACGTCAATCACCACCGGCATGTAGCCGCGAAAGCGCTTTTGCATTAACGCATTGGCGTTGTCGTTACTCATAAATCCCCAGGATTCTTGGCACTACGTTCAATCAATTCAATGGCGTAGCCATCCGGGTCGCGAACGAATGCGATAATGGTTTTGCCGCCTTTCACGGGGCCTGGCTCGCGGTAAACATCAGCACCCGCTGCTTTCAAAGTGTCACAGGTGGCATGAATATCTTCAACACCAATAGCAATGTGACCAAACGCGCCACCATGCTCGTATTCGCTGACACCCCAGTTGTAGGTGAGCTCTAAAACGGTGTGATCGACCTCGTCACCGTAACCGACAAATGCTAACGAATATTTGTATTCTTCGTTGTCGGCGGTGCGGAGCAATTTCATGCCTAGGGCTTTGGTGTAAAAATCAATTGAGCGTTGCATATCGCCAACGCGTAACATGGTATGTAATAAACGCATGTGATGCTCCTATTCGTCCGATGTTTTGTCTTTAAATTCGCATAAATCTTCAATAATACAGCTGCCGCAGCGCGGTTTGCGTGCAATGCAGGTGTAGCGACCGTGCAAGATGAACCAGTGGTGTGCATCCACTTTAAATTCGGTCGGAATCACTTTCTCTAAACGGTCTTCTACCGCGCGTACGGTTTTGCCGGGGGCAAACTTGGTGCGGTTTGAAACGCGGAAAATATGGGTATCCACGGCAATTGTTGGCCAGCCAAAGGCGGTATTTAACACCACATTGGCCGTTTTACGGCCAACACCTGGCAACGCTTCAAGCGCGGCGCGATCTTCAGGCACCTCACCATTGTAGTGATTCACCAGAATTTCGCAGGTTTTGATGACATTTTCGGCTTTCGCGTTAAATAAACCGATGGTTTTGATGTGCTCTTTGACGCCATCAACGCCTAAATCAAGCATCGCTTGCGGTGTTGGGGCAGCGGGGAACAATTTCCGTGTCGCTTTATTCACGCCAACATCGGTCGCTTGTGCTGAGAGTAAGACAGCAATCAGCAACTCAAAAGTTGAGTTGTACTCCAACTCGGTGGTTGGGTTGGGATTATTGGCGCGTAGGCGCTCTAATATTTCAACGCGTTTTTGTTTGTTCATAGCTCTTATTGTGACGTCACTCGAGCGCGAGTCACCTGTTTCTCTGGTTTCTCCGCATGGGCGGCACGATAATGATCAATCCAGTTTTTGCCAGCGATAATGAAGCCCATCACAATGAAGGCTCCCGGTGGCAATATGGCAAGCAGCAGCGGGTAATCGACACTGAACAATTCAACCCGTAGGTCAGCCGCCCATTCGCCAAGTAATAAGTTCGCACCATCAAATAACGTGCCGTTGCCGAGTACCTCACGAATGCCGCCGAGCAATACCAATACTAAAGTAAAACCAAGGCCCATCATCAAACCATCAAATGCGGCGTGATGCCATGGGTTTTTCGAGGCATAGGCTTCGGCGCGGCCAATAATTGCGCAGTTAGTCACAATCAGCGGAATGAAAATGCCCAGTGCTTGGTATAAGCCGTAAACGTACGCATTCATGAGTAACTGAATGACGGTTACGAAGGTGGCGATAACCATCACAAACACTGGAATACGTATCTCTTTCGGTACAAATTCACGAACCAAGCTGACGGTAATGTTTGAACCAACAAGCACTAAAAGCGTGGCTAAACCAAGACCAAGTGCGTTGGTTACTGTTGCGGTAACCGCCAACAGTGGGCATAAGCCTAATAACTGCACGAGGGCGGGGTTATTGTTCCATAAACCCTGCCAAGTGAGTTCTTTGTAGGTGTTGGTGTTCACGTTCACGTCGTTGCTCATGATGGTGCTCCTGAGCTCTCGTCATAACAGTTGGCGGGTGCGCTAAACCATTGTTGTTGGTTGTTTTCAAACACCAAAGCTGCACGTTTCACCGCTTGAACTACCGCACGTGGCGTGATGGTTGCGCCGGTGAATTGATCAAACATGCCGCCATCGCGCTTCACTGCCCAACGTGGGTCGTCTTCGCTGTTCACGCGCTGGCCATCAAAGCTGGTGATCCAATCGCTTTTGCGAATTTCAATTTTGTCACCAAGGCCCGGTGTTTCTTGATGCTGTAATGTACGTACACCGGCAATTGATGCGTCAGCGTTCAGTGCCACTAACAAATGAATGGCACCACTGTAACCATTCGGTGCGGTTACTTCGACAGCAACGGCTGTTGGCTGATTGTTCATATACGCGCGGTAAACTCGACGCGGCGCTGAACCAAGATCCGAATGACGAATAACGGTACAGCTTTGATATAAATCGTTGTCGTGCTGGTCAGCTGGAATGATTTGATTCAATACCCGCAGTAATTCTTGCTCTTGCTGACGAGCAATCGGATCTTTGGTGACAAGCGAGGTCATGATCACCAAGAAGGTTGCGACAATGGCAAAGCCTGCCAAAATAAGTCCGTTGCGTCCCATACTTTTAAAAATCATGAGCGGCCTCCGTGACCATAAGCAATCGGCTGGGTATATTTATCAATCACCGGCACGGTCATATTTGCCAACAACACGGCAAACGCAACCGCGTCAGGGTAACCACCCCACGTACGAATCACGAATACTAAGAAGCCAATCAATAAGCCAAATACCCAACGACCTTTATTTGAGGTAGCGGCAGTGACCGGATCGGTCGCAATAAAGAACGCACCGAGCATGGTGGCACCGCTTAATGCGTGCAACATTGGTGTAATCGCTTGGTCTGGATTAAACAACCAGTAAATAGCGGCAGGTACCAAGAGACCAACGAGCATACCGCCAGGAATGTGCCAGCTAATAATCTTTTGTTTGATGAGAACAAGGCCACCAAGCAAAAAGGCGATGTTCACCCATGCCCAGCCAATGCCGGCAAGGTCATCAAAAATTGGCTTGCTGAGAGCTTCGCTCAGCGTCAATTGGTGATTCAAATCGTTGCGCAGGCTATCGAGTGGCGTTGCCATGGTAATGCCGTCAGCACCCATACGCAGTTGCTCAACGTTATAGCCGGCTTGGGTGAACCCACTGAATATCAGGCTCACTGTATCGCTTATTGAAACTTGTAACTGAGCAAGCTCATTCGGAATTGGCCAACTGGTCATTTGCACCGGGAATGAAATCAGCAGCAATACATAACCCGCCATGGCTGGGTTAAACAGGTTTTGTCCCACACCGCCATACACGTGCTTCACCACAATGATCGCGAAGGCGGTACCCATGACAATAATCCACCATGGGGCAAGGGCAGGGATGCTTATAGCGAGTAATACCGCGGTGACGATGGCCGTGTGATCTTGCCATGCATGCGCAACCGGGCGGCCTCGCAGGCGCATCGCGAGCCCTTCAGCAACCCATGCGGTCAATAACGCCAACGCCAGCTGTACATACACCCCAAACCCAAAGAAATAGGTTTGTACCAGAACCCCAGGAATTAACGCCAGATAGACCCAGCGCATCACTTGCTGCGTGGTTCGGCGCTGATGCGCGTGGGGTGAGGCCGCTATTTTAAAGGTCATGCGTCGTCACCTTCTTTATTCTCTTGTTGAGCCGCTGCTGCTTGTGCGGCTTTTCGTGCTTTGGCTCGGGCAATGGCTGCTTGCACGGCGTCTTGCGGATTGTCGCCACCTTGCGCCACCGCTTCAGCTTGCGCTTTCTTGCGGGCTTCTGCCGCTTTACGATGGCGCTCAAGACGCTCTTGCTTCTCACGCTCAAGGCGCTCTTGGCGCGCTTCAAAACGCTCACGCGCCACTTCGGCTTTCGCTTTTTCACGAGCAATGTTGCGAATTTCCGCTTTCGCTTTGCGGTAGTAATGCACTAGCGGTATTTCGCTTGGGCACACATAAGCACAAGCGCCGCATTCAATGCAGTCAAATAGGTTTTGCTGATCTAAGCCGTCATAGTCTTTCGCTTTCGCCAGCCACTGCAATTGCTGCGGTAACAGCTGGGCAGGGCAGACGTCCGCACAGGCGCCACAACGAATACATGCCATTTCGTCTTGTGCTGGTGCGAGTTCTTGGCTGCTTGGCACCAAAATGCAGTTGGTAATTTTAACAACCGGTACGGCCAATTCAGCGAGGGTAAAGCCCATCATCGGGCCGCCCATAATCACCCGTTGATCAGGTTCCGGTTTAAACCCACATTGCTCCAATAAATACGCAACTGGCGTACCTAGACGAACCCAGTAATTTCCTGGCTTTTCGACATTTTCACCGGTGACCGTAACCACCCGTTCAATCAATGGTTTGCCTTGAAGCACAGCTTGCGCTACCGCAAATGCGGTACCGACATTTTGCATGACTAAGCCAACATCAATTGGTAGGCCACGGCTTGGCACTTGGCGACCGGTGAGCAGTTGAATGAGCTGTTTTTCGCCACCTGACGGGTACTTCACCGGCACCACGCGCAGCGCAAGTTGTGGGTGTTTATCGAGTAACGCTTCAAATGCTGCAATGGCTTCAGGTTTGTTCGCTTCAATAGCAATTAACGCTTTTTCACAACCGGCGATGTGCAAAAGAATTTCGGTGCCATCGATAATGGTTTGTGCGTGCTCGCGCATGAGACGGTCATCGGCACTGATATAAGGTTCACACTCAACGCCATTAATAATGAGGTAATCTAACGGACGCTGCAGCGCGAGCTTTTGCGCCGTCGGGAAACCGGCGCCGCCCAAACCTGCAATGCCCGCATTCTTGATTCGCTCAAGCAAATCAGCGCGGCTGATTTGTGTGTAATCAGCTAATGGCTCTAACGCAATATGCTCATCGTTGCCGTCGGCGGTGATGGTAATGACCGTGTCGGCAAGCCCCGACGGGTGCGCAATAATACCAGGCCCAATGGCGGTGATGGTGCCGGAAGTAGGGGCATGCACGGGCAGCCCGTTATTCGCGCCAACTTGGGTTAATGCTTGTCCAGCTTTGACCTGATCGCCCACCTGTACCAGCAGTTCACCGGGTGCACCTGAGTGTTGCTTTAACGGCAAATAATATTCTTGTGCCAACGCTAATGGCGCAATGGGTGTTTGATTCGACAGTTCTTTGCGCTCCGGCGGATGAATGCCACCCGGGAACGTCCAAATTTGGCCTGCTTCGATAGCTTTGGTTGCTGCTGACATTAGTTTGACGACTCCACAACTCGAACAGGAATCTGCTGAAGATCCCACTGCCAATTATCCGGTCGAACTGGTACCGGAACCATGTCAATACAGTCCACTGGGCATGGCTCAACACAAAGGTCGCAGCCGGTGCATTCGTGTGCAATCACGGTATGCATTTGTTTGGCGGCACCTAAAATGGCGTCAACCGGGCAGGCTTGGATACATTTGGTACAGCCGATGCATTCGTCTTCGCGAATCACCGCAACTTTTTTCACGTCTTCTTCGCCGTGGGCCGAATCCAGCGGTTTCGCCTCAACGCCCATTAAATCCGCAAGGGCATTAATCGTCGATTGACCGCCCGGTGGGCACTTATTGATTTCATCACCATTGGCAATGGCTTCGGCATAGGGGCGACAGCCCGGATAGCCACATTGCCCGCACTGCGTTTGCGGCAAAATGGCATCAATTTGATCAACAATCGGGTCGCTTTCGACGCGGAATCGTACCGCGGCGAAGCCGAGAATAAGACCGAAAATAAGCGCAAGAACGCCAAATACTATCAGGGCAGTTAGAACGGTCATGATGTGGTCACCAAGCCGCTAAAGCCCATGAATGCGAGTGACATCAGGCCCGCTGTAATCATTGCCACAGCCGCACCTTTGAACGGGATTGGAACATCCGCTGCCGCTAAGCGTTCGCGTAAGGCTGAGAACAGTATAAGAACAAGCGAGAAGCCAAGCGCGGCGCCAAAGCCGTACACAATCGATTCGATAAAGTTGTGCTGTTCGTTGATATTTAATAAAGCCACACCAAGTACCGCACAGTTGGTGGTGATAAGCGGCAAGAAAATACCGAGTAAGCGATATAAAGTAGGGCTAGTTTTGTGCACGACCATTTCGGTGAATTGCACCACAACGGCAATCACCAAAATAAAGCTCAACGTTTGTAACGCCATCAAATCGAGAGGCGCCAAAATATATTGATTCACCAAATAGCTCGAGACCGACGCCAACGTGAGTACAAACGTGGTTGCAGCCGACATGCCGATAGCGGTTTCAAGCTTATTGGAAACCCCCATAAACGGGCATAACCCGAGGAATTTAACCAATACGAAATTGTTGACTAGTACCGTTGCTACCAACAGCAGCAAGTAGTCACCCATGCGAAAATCCGTCCCATTACTTTGAAGAGTGCCTATTATCGAATTTTTAGCGCTGTGAAACAACCGATGAACTGTAGTGTTATTCAAGTTTGTCACTGAATATTCATAAATCTGTCATGGTGCTGTTACGCGAACTGTCTAAATTTCAACCAAGCCAGCAACGGCAAGCCGCATGAGGCATTGAAGATGACCGCATTTATGGCCAGATGGATTGATAGATTTAGTCAGTTTGATCAACGTAGTTTTCGTTGGTTAAATCATCGACTTGAGCGCTGCTGTCGCCACCAACTCGTACGTTGGATATCTCGCTCAGGGGATGGTTATGTGTATGCACTGATTGCCTTAATGATGGCGATTTATCTAGAAGCTGAAAGTGTTATTCCTATCACCGCTTTAATGATCGGTTTTGCGATTGAAGTTCCACTATTTTCACTCATAAAACGTGTCTTGAAGCGTCAACGTCCGTATCAAAAGAACCCACAGTTTCGATCCGTTATTTTAGCCCACGATCAATTTAGTTTTCCGTCAGGGCATACCACAGCTGCGTTTTTGTTTGCCGGCATTATGAGTCCATTCTTTCCAGCATGGTCATGGGTGCTCTATGTCTGGGCAGCAGCTATCGGTGCTTCGCGCGTGCTGTTAGGTGTGCATTATCCCGGTGATATTCTCGCCGGCGCCACACTCGGTTACATCATTAGTCGTTATGCAATTAGTCTGGCAAGTTAGCGCCGTCGTAAAATTCATGGAGGCAGTATGCGAATTTTAATTGGTGTTCAAGGAACTGGTAATGGCCATTTGAGCCGGTGTTCAGCCTTAGCTGAGGCGTTAGAAAGCTTTCCAGATGTTCACGTGCAATTCTTGGTTTCTGGTCGTGATAAAAGTCAGTTATTTGATATGGCAGCATTTGGCGATTGGCAATGGCGCCAAGGCTTGTCCTTTGTGGTTGAGCAGGGCAAGGTGAATTTGTTTGAAACGGTGCGTCGTAATCAATGGCAACAGTTTTGGAAAGATGTGCGTGAACTCGATTTAAGCGACATTGATTTAGTGGTCAGTGATTATGAGCCGATTACCGCGTGGGCAGGGCGCTTGCAACGCAAAAAAGTGATTGGGTTAGGGCGTCAGTACGCGTTTTACAAACCAACGCCAAGTCTCCCAATTTCGACGGCACATCGGCAGATGTTACGCTGGTTTGCTCCGGCCGATGTGGCGGTTGGTATGCATTGGTTTGATGATGCTTCGCACGTGCTACCGCCGATTATTCATCAGCGTGGTCGCAGCGCTAGCGCTCGTCCGCGTCATTATGTCGTGTATTTACCGTTTGAGCCGCTAGCATCTATTCATAAGCTATTACAGCCGTTTGAGAATACGACTTTTGATGTGTTCCATCCGCAAGCCGAACAGCGAGAAGTGGGGCATATTCGTTATTTTGCGCCATCGCGCGTTGGTTTTGCTGAAGCCATGGCTCGAGCAGAGGGAATTATCAGCAACGCCGGCTTTGAAACCTCCAGTGAAGCGCTTGCTACGGGCAAGAAGTTGCTAGTTAAGCCGTTAACCGGTCAATTTGAGCAAACAGCGAATGCTGAGTGTTTAGAGCGTTCGCGCTTAGCGCAAGTGATGTGGTCCTTAGATTCTGACGCGGTATCGCGATTTTTACAGATGCAAAGCAGCAATTATTGTAATTGGCCGAATGTGGCGCATGCGGTTGCAGAATGGTTGAGTGACGGCGCAGAAGAGCCGATTCATCATTTAAGTGCACGACTTTGGCAACGTACTGAATTTGAAGATTACATGGAATGTTTGAAGAGTTATTAAGTGGCTCCCCAGGTTGGATTCGAACCAACGACACATGGATTAACAGTCCACCGCTCTAACCAACTG
>NCJS01000001.1 GCA_002279005.1 Idiomarina sp. 34-48-12
GAAAAAAAGCTCACCAGCCAAGAATTCCAGCGCTACATGACCTCTTTTGATGAAAACCTTGCGCTGATTAGCCGTAACATTAAAAGAACGGCGGATCTCATCAGTAACTTTAGCAAGCTGTCGATGGATCAATTTAGCGATGAAGACCGTCCTGTCACACTGAGTAAATTCTGGGATGACGTCGTGCAAAATATCAACAGTCGTCATCCTGAATTAGCCAAGGTTGCGTTGAGTGCGGAAATTCCTGAAGAGTTGACGGTGAGTATCCGACCGGGTCCACTTCATCAAGTCATCATGCAACTGGTACAAAATGCGTTGCAGCACGCTTTCGCAAATACCGATAAACCGGCTATTCATTTTGACTTTAAATTCAGCAGTAGCCCGAATGACATCGACCAAGGTGAACTTGAGTTGACCTATTCAGACAATGGTGATGGCATTCCAGATGACTTAGTCAAAGTTGTATTCGACCCATTTGTTACAACCAAGCGGAGTCATGGTGCTGCAGGGCTTGGATTGCATTTAGTCTACAACCTTGTCGTGCATGCGTTGCAGGGACAAATTAACCTTGTAAGCCCGACCGCACAAGGCACACAGTTCCAAATCAAGCTGCCAGTTCGGCGTGTAACACAGAGCAAGTAAACTTTTGTAAGAATAGTTGCATGAATATACAGCTATATATAAAATCGCATGCTACACTGTATTTCATTACTAAATTTCAACACATGTTAACAGATTCTTGGAACCATCTATGAGCGCCAGATTACTAATCGTTGAAGATGAAGTTGTTACACGCAATACACTCACGCGCCTGTTTCAGCAAGAAGGCTACGATGTGTTCGACGCTGCAGATGGCATGCAAATGCAACGCATCATGGCGCGTCAACAAATTGACCTTGTCATCATGGATGTCAACTTGCCGGGCAAAAGTGGTATCGAACTCGCAGAAAAATTGCGCGAGAACGACAACATTGGCTTAGTTTTCCTTACTGGCCGTGATGCTGAAGAAGACCGCTTGCTTGCACTCGAATTGGGTGCTGATGACTACCTCATCAAGCCATACAACCCAAAAGAATTGATTATTCGCGTACGCAACTTATACCGCCGTATCGAAGCATTAAAGAGCCAACAAAAAAATGTTGGTCACGACAGTGTCGTCTATGAATTTAATGGTTGGCGCTTAGAGAGTGATAGTCGCTGCTTGTTCTCACCAGACGGCAAAATGTTCCGTTTACCGAAAAGTGAATATCGCGCAATGGAGTTATTCTTAACCAATCCAGGTAAGATTCTCGACCGCGAAACCTTAGTAAAGAAAATGCTCGACCGTGAATTGCGTCCAAATGATCGTACGGTAGACGTTGCAATTCGTCGCATTCGTCGCCATTTTGAGGCTCAGCCTGATTCGCCGAACCTCATTACAACCATTCATGGTGAAGGCTACCGTTTTATTGGTGATGTCTCAATTCAACACCTTGAGCAACCATCGCTAAATGCCCCGAGCATGTAACCAACGACGCAATTGATGCTGGTGCAGTGGTAGTTCAACCACCCACTGCTCTAGCAAGTCGTCAGCATCATCCCAATGCCATTCTTCGCGCTCTAAGCGCTCCATTTGGCTCGCAAGCTGTCTTAATCCAACTGAGCGACAGGCGCCTTTCACTTTATGTGCTTGCCGGCGGGTTTCTGTTTCATCGCGCTTTTTTACCACGTGCTGCAGATGGTCTAAATAACCGGCAATGTTGTCACTGAAGGTATCGTACATCTCGTGTACGCCCTCGTTACCCAGTAGTTCATGGTACTGCTCTAAAAGCTTCTCATCCAACATCGTGCTTTCCTTATCCATATTTTTCGATTCACCTAATCGAAAACTTTTCCTTTGGTTATAAACCCAATCTGGCAAACTACCGTATTGAGCATAATTCTTGTATACTATCGCCCCCTTTTGCAGGGATCAGTATTTTTAACGTTTGGAGCCGTACAAGCATGCCAACAGCTACACCAACAATAATGCCAGATATCGCCAATCAAACTCGCGCACAAACCGAGGGTAAGCTCGATTGGGTCGGCATGAGCAATATCGAGATGCCTCTGGTGGTCGGTGCTGCACAAGAACCTGAGCGCCCAGTAAGTGCTCACGTTGATGCATTCGTCAATCTTACCGATCCGAAAGCGAAAGGCATTCACATGTCTCGCTTATACCTGCTGTTGGAAGATTTATCAAACAATGACGTACTTAGCCATCAGTCGCTTGGTAAGTTATTGCACGACTTTATAGATAGTCACGATGGGCTTGCAGATCAAGCTTACGTGAAATTTAGTTTTGATTATCACCTGCGTCGCAAGTCACTGATCAGTAAAAAGCAAGGCTGGAAAGCCTATCCGGTTACCGTAACTGGTCGCTATGATAATGGCAAGTTGAACCTCGAATTGGGCGTTGAAGTGCCGTATTCCAGCACCTGCCCGTGTTCAGCTGCGCTTGCTCGTCAGTTGATTCAAGAAGCCTTTGCTAACCAGTTTGGTACGGATAGCGAAGTGGATGCTGAGCTGGTGCATCGCTGGTTAGGTACCACGCAAGGTATCGTGGCTACGCCACACAGCCAACGCTCAATTGCGCAAGTGAAAGTGATTATGGGCGACAACGTGTCGGAATTGCCAATCATTGCATTGATTGATGCGATTGAAGATGCATTGAAAACCCCTGTGCAGGCTGCGGTGAAACGTGAAGACGAACAGGAGTTCGCGCGATTGAACGGCCAGAACCTGATGTTCTGTGAAGACGCCGCTCGTCGTTTACAGCACGCTCTGAATTTGCAGGCGCAGTTTTCTGACTTCTGGGTACGCGTGAATCACTACGAATCACTGCATGCTCATGACGCTGTGAGCATTACCACCAAGGGCGTGCCTGGCGGTTACAAAGCTTAACCAATTTATCGACCTCCCAATCCGGCTGCGGTATACTTTGCGGCCGGATTTTTTTGTTTTATACACTAATGAAAACCTTATACGAGAAAGGCATGGAACCTATTGATATCGTTGGAATTGGCAACGCGCTCGTTGATCAGGAATTTGAAGTCACTGACGAATTTCTACAGCAGCATCAAATTGAAAAAGGCATGATGACGCTGATTGAAGATGAGGACCAAGAGCGATTAATTAAGCTATTGGCTCAGCGCGGCGAACTTAAGAAGCAATCTGGCGGTGGTTCTGCAGCCAACTCGTTAGTTGGTTTTGCCCAGTTTGGCGGCAACGCATTTTATTGCTGTAAAGTTGCTGATGACCAAGCGGGTAAATTTTATTGTGAAGACCTAGAACAGGTCGGCATTACCACGAATACAGGTAGCCAAAAGCACGAAGGCAAAACCGGTCGTTGTTTGGTGATGGTTACCTCTGATGCCGAACGCACCATGCGCACTTATTTAGGTATCACCGCTGATTTATCAGTTGATGAGCTAGACGAAGATGCCATTGCTCGAGCTCAATACCTCTATATTGAAGGCTATTTGGTCACCTCCATGGTTGCCCGCGAAGCGATTGTTCGCGCCAAAGAAATTGCCAGAGCAAACGGCACCAAGATAGCCGTGACCTGCTCTGACCCTGCCATGGTGAAGTACTTCCGTGAAGGCATTGATTTGATTCTTGATGGCGGTGTTGATGTGCTTTTCTGTAATGAAGAGGAAGCTGGGATCTTAACCGGCACCAATGACGTACAAGAAGCGCTGCAACAATTGCAACAACACGCTGACTTAGTCGCGATCACACTGGGCAAGAACGGCGCTTTGTTGGGCGACGGCGAACGTCAAGTTGTCGTTCCTGGTGTTAAGGTTAAAGCAGTCGATACGAATGGTGCGGGTGATATGTTTGCCGGTGCGATGATGTATGGTTTAACGCGTAGTTATTCGTTGGCTGCATGTGGTTTGTTGGCTAGTCATGCTGCGGCTGAGGTGGTTTCGAATTTTGGTCCACGGTTGAGTCTTGATCGGCAGCAGCAGTTGTTGATTCGCTTACAGCACGAACCAGAATTTAGTTAAAAGCAAAAACGTTATTCGTTGTTCGTTCGCTATGCTCACTGTTCGTCCGTGCTACGCACTCTTCGAACAGCGCAGCGGACGAACAGCGCAGCGCACGAATAACGAATAACGATTTAAGAGGTTTTATATGCAAGATTACAAAGTCGCAGACATTAGCTTGGCCGATTGGGGCCGCAAAGAAATCGCTATCGCTGAATCAGAGATGCCAGCGTTGATGACCATTCGTCGTAAGTACGCTGATAGCAAGCCATTGTCTGGCGCGCGTATCATTGGCTGTATTCACATGACCATTCAAACAGCAGTGCTGATTGAAACCTTGATTGAGTTGGGTGCCGAAGTACGCTGGTCGTCTTGCAACATTTTCTCGACGCAAGATCATGCTGCGGCAGCTATGGCAGCAGCTGGTGTGCCAGTATTTGCATGGAAAGGCGAAACTGAAGAAGAATACGAGTGGTGTTTGGAGCAAACTTGCCGCAAAGACGGTGAGCTGTGGGATGCAAACATGATTTTAGATGACGGCGGTGATTTAACCCTGTTAATTCATGAAAAATACCCACAGATGCTCGACAAAATTCACGGTATTACTGAAGAAACCACCACTGGTGTACACCGCTTACTCGAAATGCTGAAGCACGGTACTTTGCGCGTTCCTGCTATCAACGTAAACGACTCGGTCACCAAATCAAAGAACGACAACAAGTACGGTTGCCGTCACTCATTGAATGATGCAATCAAGCGTGCAACCGACCATTTATTGTCAGGTAAGAAAGCATTGGTTGTTGGTTACGGCGATGTAGGTAAAGGTTCTGCCGCCAGCTTGCGTCAAGAGGGCATGATCGTCAAAGTTACCGAAGTTGACCCAATTTGCGCAATGCAAGCGTGCATGGATGGTTACGAAGTGGTGTCGCCGTATATCAATGGCGTGAACACCAACTCTGCTGAGGGTATCAACCGTGACTTATTACAGAACATTGACCTGATCGTCACCACCACGGGTAACGTGAATGTGTGCGACCGCTATATGCTCGCTGCATTGAAATCTACTGCTGTGGTTTGTAACATCGGCCACTTCGATAACGAAATCGATACCAAGTTTATGCGCGATAACTGGCGCTGGGACGAAGTAAAACCTCAAGTTCACAAAATTCACCGTAGTGATGATGATAACGACTATTTGTTGCTGTTGTCAGAAGGTCGTTTGGTGAACTTAGGTAACGCCACTGGTCACCCTAGCCGTATCATGGATGGCTCATTCGCTAACCAAGTACTCGCGCAAATGCACTTGTTTGAAGAGAAGTTTGCCGACTTGCCAGAGACTGAAAAAGCTGCCAAGCTTCGCGTTGAAGTGTTACCGAAGCAGCTTGACGAGGAAGTAGCGCGTTATATGGTGCAGGGTTTCGGCGGCGTTGTAACGAAATTGACGCAGCAGCAGGCTGATTACATTCATGTGGCTGTTGAAGGACCATTCAAGTCCGACGACTACCGCTACTAAAAACAAAAGCGATATTAGCACTTGGATATTAGATATTAGCGATTTCGCTCTTACTAATATCCAATATCTAATATCAAATATCGAACTTGGTTTTTATGATTGAATACAAGCAACTGACGGGCGCCGATTACGCGGCCGTACTTGAATTAGGCAACCGCGTTCATGGCGACAACTATTTGACGCGAGAATCACTTGCTGACTACGACCAACGCGGCCGCGTGGGCGACATTAATTTGAATTGGCTTGCCTTTGCTGATGGCAAATTAGCGGGTATTCGTTTGACTTTCGCCCCGGGTAACTGGGATATCGATGGTCACTGTAGTCCATCTGATTGGCCTGTTCCGCCCGAACAAATCTGTTACTTTAAATGTGTGGCGGTTGACCCTGACGTACGTGGTGGCGGTATTGGTCGTGGCTTACTAGAGCGCTCAATAACTGAAGCGAAGAAGCTTGGTTGTAAAGCAGGTTTAGCCCATATTTGGATGCAAAGCCCACAAAATGCAGCGTTTGAATATTTTACGCGTTGCGGTGGCGAATTGATTCGCGAGCACAACAAGCGTTGGTATGATCTGTCGATTAATGAAGGTTACCATTGCCCTGTCTGCGATGGCGTTTGCTACTGTACTGCTGGTGAAATGATACTGAAATTCTAAATTAAAAAGGCCTGGCGCTATGTACGATCCTCTTCATGATAAAACTCCAGGCCCAAACCAACCTTACCCTGCAAGTTATTGGCACACTCACACCCAAACTGCTTGGCCAACGTGCTCTGAATCGTTGCCGGAGCATGCCGATATTGTAGTCATTGGTGCGGGTTATACCGGATTGAATGCCGCTCTAGAGCTTGCCGAGCGTTATCAACAGCGTGTGGTTGTGGTAGAGGCCAATCAGCTTGGCTGGGGCTGTTCTACTCGCAATGCCGGCTTTGCTATGCCGGGTACTGGTCGACTAGGTTATGTGGCATGGAAGAAACGTCGTGGCGAAGCCATTGCACAGGGTATTCAGAACGAATATCAGCTAGCTTTTCAGCGATTAGAACGCCACTTAAAAGCATGTCCGGAGAGCCTACAAGTACAACGCGGTGGCTATTTAAAGATTGCTCACAAAGTAGCAGCAATTCCGGAGCTTCAGCAACAGTATCAAGCTTTATGCCAGTATGAACCAACGACGCAGTGGTTGGATTATCATGCCATTCAACAGCGGGTTAAAAGCCCGCAAGCACACGCTGCAATCCATTTTTCGCAAAGCTTTGGGGTTAATCCATTATTGCTATTGGCAAGTGTTGCACGTCAAGCTGCAGAAGCCGGTGCCATTCTAGTTGAGAACGCGCCTGTCGAGCTGTGGCGAACCGATAGTGACAATTCGCATCATTTAACGACACCCAAAGGCACAATTCGAGCTAAGAAAGTAATTGTTGCTACGAACGGTTATACGCCGAATCATCTCCACCCAGCCATTCATGGCCGCAGTTTACCGGTGCTATCTAGTGTTCTTGTGACTCGCATACTAACTGACGAAGAGCGCAGTGCAATAGGTGTTGCACCGCATGAGTTAGTGATGGATACCCGTACGCTGAAATATTACTTCAGATTACTACCAGATGGCCGGTTGTTATTTGGTGGACGCGGTGCCATTCGCGGCAAAGACGCACACAAAGAGAGATATCAACGTAATTTGCTGCGGGCAATGGCAGATACTTTCCCCGCTTTAACTCAGTTAAGCCGAGAAAAACCAGAGTTCAATTGGAGTGGTTGGGTATCAGTGGCATTAGATGATTATCCACGAATTTATAGCCCAGCTACGAATGTATTCACTAGCATGGGCTATTGTGGTGCTGGCGTTACGTTCACCCAGTTAGCTGGGCAGCGTGTCGCTGAATTAGCGATGGGTGAAAAGTTGCCGGCGCTGCCGTTCTACGAGTCGCCGTTACCGAAGTTTCCGCTACCGCAGTTACGTCGCCTCGGCCAGTGGCTTTACTATCAAATTCAAAGTCGATATTAGCTATTGGATATTAGATATTGAAACTGCGAGGTCGATATTAGCTATTGGATATTAGATATTGAAACTGCGAGGTCGATATTAGCTATTGGATATTAGAACTGATGTAACAGGTACTTATTTTTTGTCTAATATCTAATATCCAACAGCTAATATCGTTGTTGCTTTTAAAGTCCGAAGACGACTTTTTCGCTGGCGAGCATTCTGCCAATAAAGCGAATAATCAACAAACTCACAATCGCCGTAACTACCCCACTAACCAGTAATGGCAACCACTGCAACGCTTCGCCCTTAATGATATCAAGTAGCGCTTGGTGCTGACCGGTTAGTGGTAAATAATATAGAACTGGGTTTTTGAGGCGTGCGAATTCAACGCCGAACACCGCTAACATTGGCAGCATTAGTAGAAACGAAATGTACGTTTGCGCTTCTTTGAAGCTCTTGGCTCGGAAACTGACGAAGAGTTGAAGCGCCGTTGCGAACAACGCAAGCGGTGCTAACATCAGTACCATCAACAGCATCATTGGCCACTCGATGGCAACGCTGATGCCTATTTCGTGTAATGGCAAGAAGCGGAAAATAAGCGGGATCAACACAACGCTTAATACACCACCGAACATGGCAAAACAGCTTGCTGCAAATGCCTTACCTAGAACCAACTGATGGGAACTAAGCGGTTGTGATAATAGCAATTCAAGTGAGTTCCGTTCACGTTCTCCGGCACTAATATCAATGGCAACGTTCATGCCTGAGAAAAACACTGATAACAAGATAAAGATCAGGACGCTTCCCATCAAGATGGCAGAGCGAGAGCCTTTCGTAGCGGTATCGTGCTTAACCAGATCGATGGGCTGCACAACACGTGGATCAAGCCCACGCATTTGAAGACGAATAAACGAGAGTTTGCTGCTGTACCCTTCAATCGCTTTCTCGATACGGCGGATATCTGAGCGCTGTTTCGTGGCACTAAAATCAGCCGTTAGTGTTACTGGCGCCGGCTGGGCGGTGGCGATATCATCCGCCCACGTTTCACCAATAACCAATTCAATTGGCTGCTGACCTGCAGGCCAATCTTTCTCACGTTCAATAATGCCTTGTTGTTGTAGGTAATCAATGAGGGCTGGTGCGTGTTCTGCTCCTTTGATGTCAATCTCGACATCGCTTGGATCAGTGAGTTGACTGATCATGACATAAAAGGCGACTGCCATTAGTAACGGACCGAAAAATGCGTAAGACATCGCTGCCATCACTGAGCGTTTGTCGCGAATTGCGTCTTTTAACTCTTTACGCCAAACAATTCCTACTGGACTGCGAACAGATTTGCTCATGCAGCGATTCCCTCATCAGTTCCGATTATTTTGACAAACGCTTCTTCGAGCGCTGATTCGCCAGTCAACTGGCAAAGTTCTTCTGTGGTGCCTTGTGCGGCCACTTTACCTTTGGCAACCACAACAACCTGATCGCATAGTGCCGCCACTTCTTGCATCACATGACTTGAGAATAATATGCTGGTGCCTTGGCTGCGAAGTTCGCGCAATAAATCACGCAAAATACGTGTACTCATCACATCTAAGCCTCGGCTTGGCTCGTCAAGAATTAAGTGCTTAGGGCGGTGAACGATTGCCTGAGCTAGCGCCACTTTCATGCGTTGACCTTGTGAAAACCCAGTCGCTTTACGGTCGGCAATGGCCAACATATCTAAACGTTCAAGCGCTTCTTGCACTGCCGCTTGCCCAGCTTCTTTTTCAAGGCCGTGCAAAGCTGCGAAGTAAGCCACTTGCTCGCGGGCAGTTAAACGTTCATACAAACCAAATTTATCCGGGAATATGCCAATATTTCGGCGCGCTTCCAGCGGCTGTTTGCTTGCATCAATGCCATCAATTAAAGCTTGTCCGCTGTCCGCTTTTAACAAGCCATAAATGGTGCGTAAGCAAGTTGTCTTACCTGCGCCATTTGGGCCCAATAGGCCGGTTATTTGTCCTTCAGGAGCAGTAAAAGTGAGTCCGTCTAGTGCGGTGACCTTACCAAATTGTTTGCGAAGTTCTGTCACTTGAATCATTACAGTTACCTTACAGGCCTTTGCCATTTGAGTTGAGTACAAACGGCAACGGTTTTTGTTTTTGCAAACAACTCTCGTCGAGCGAAGCTAGATCTAGGGTTTCAATAAACTGAGCCGCTAATTTATTTGCACACGTATGCCCAGCAATAGTGTGTGAGCCATTTGGTGCGATCAAATGGCGACTATTCGGTAGCGTTTGTGCTGCTAGTGCCCCCCAAGTTGGTGGCGTAACTGGGTCAAGACGTCCCGAAAGCAATAAGCTTGGAATATCACTTTCTACCGGCTCAAACCAAGATTCAGGGCGAGGTACAGAAGGCCACACCGAGCACATCTCAATAAATGCATCTGCTGTTCGACTGCCGATGAAGTCATTTGCGCCGTCTTCTGCCAAAAGCTCATCAGTGGCGCGCGGTAAGTCTTCACTACACAACACCGACAAGGTTAAGCCCATATACATTTCTGACTGCTGCATGCTGCTGCCAATTAAGCCTATTAGCGGCGTGTAATTACCGCGGTTCGTTTCTTGGATAGCGAATGGCAAGACCTGACGTGTCACCGGATGATAAAGACCAACGCGCATTACTGAAGTGAACCGGCCCGCGGTAATCAAAATATCTGTCGGTTTATTGGTTAGCGGATCATTAACCGTTAAAGAAACTGGGGTCGTTTCTAGTTGCTCAAGTGTTTCGGCATATGTCGCTTTCAGATTCGGAAAGGTAGTCTCACAAGCTTTTGAGCTCGCGCACTGTTCCAGTAGTAACTCAAACGAACCTGCACCATGGCGTCCAAACGGCCCAACGACCACTTCAGGCGGAGCAACGGCATCAAGTATCGCTGCACGAACCGATTCCGGCGCTTCACGCATGTAAACTAAACCGGCACGAGAGCCATATGAACCACCGTACAAGTTAACTTGTTGGTAGCCTAAATGGGTACGAACCGCTTCAAAATCACGAATTGCGTTAACGGTATGGTATTGAGTTAGGTCTTCTTCAGTAAATTTTGCTAAACATTCGCCGGCAATTCGTGAAAGCTCAATATCATCATCAGCTTTCACCAACTCATCAACATGGCTCAATTCGCAACTAAGAGGGTTGGATTTTCCGGTACCGCGCTGGTCGATCAACAAAATATCGCGTTGTTTTCGCACATCGCTAAACATGCGATTGATCATAGCTGCAAGCTCGGTTGCTGCTTGCCCTGGACCGCCGGCTAGTATCAATAACGGATCGGCCTTTTTATTCTCGCTTACAGCGGGTAGCACGGCATAGTTAATAGGAATTTGGCGAACTTCTGGTTGCTCGTAGTTTTCAGGAACCATGAGCGTACCACACAACACCTGCTCACTTATATTCTTGAGGTAACAGGAGGCAAGCGGTTTCTGCTGTGAGACTGGAGAAGTCGTTTCGGTCGCGACGTCTTGTGTTGCTGCGTGTGCGACAGCGGCACCGCACAGATAGAGTGTTAGCCCTAGCAAAAATACTAGAGTTGATATTCCCTTATTTAGCATGATTTGTTATCCGGTTGTAACAATTCATCCCAGTTTATCCCGATTCCGCGGTAGCTGGAAAGCTACAAACTGTAAAAGTTTGTTTTATTTTCTACTGAGATACTTGTTCTAATCGAGCTTCAATAGCTTGTCGGATACTATCTTGCTCTGGTAATTGTCTTGCCCACAAAGCATCACCTAGCTCATGTAAATCGTCGATAAGAACGCTATGAGCAATAAATCGACCAATATCAAACGAGCGGTTGCGCTGAGCGAACTGAATCATGGTTTCGCCATTACAGCGAACGCGAGGATAGATATCACGAATACGAAGGCGATATTCACGTAATTTGTTACGAAATTCGTTGGCATTGTTGTGACGGACTTGGCTACAGAACAACAACGCCACATCATCACCGAACGTAGTCAGCATCGGTTGTGTAACCGCTGCGCCGCTAGTCATCAGTAGAGCCATACTTATTGTTACTATGAAGCTCGTGCGAGCCGTCCCAAAACCTTTCATAACCAACCGTTAAAGTATTATTAGAAAGGTATGTTATCGAGCCGTAGTTGCACCTGCAACGGATTAAAATGTTAAAACGCGCGCTCTTTTAACGCAATATTTACACTTTTATTGCGCTAGCGACGAACGTCTTTACGTTCGTAAACTTCTGTTACAAAAGAATGAGGGTTTTTCTCATCAGCAGGATGCTCAATCGACTCAATCAACTCCCAAGTGGCTTGCGCATGATAATCAGGGAAGAATGTATCGCCGTCAGTTTCTAATTGAATCTGGGTGAGATACAAACGCTGTGCATGAGGCAAGAATTCAGCGTAAACATGCCCACCGCCAATCACCATCAGCTCTTCGGTATGACCGGCCGCATGCACAGCTTGCTCTGGGCTACTAACCCAAATCACGCCCTGCTCGTCGGTATAAGGTTGCTGGTATTTGCGACTAAGGACAATATTGGTGCGCCCAGGCAACGGACGCCCAATAGATTCGTAGGTGGTGCGCCCCATAACGACGGGCTTTCCGAGGGTAACGCGTTTGAAGTGCTGTAGTTCAGCAGGAAGGTGCCAAGGCATTTTGCCGTCTTTTCCAATGACGCGATTGGCCGCCATGGCCGCAACTAAAGCAATATGCATCTAACCCCCTTGAATACAAAAACGATATTAGCTATTGGATATTAGATATTAGGTAAAACAATAACGATATTAGCTATTGGATATTAGATATTAGATATTAGCAAAACACAAATACCCGAAACATCAGTTCTAATATCCAATATCCGATAGCTAATATCGAATTCGCAGTTCTAATATCCAATATCTAATAGCTAATATCGAATTTGCAGTTCTAATATCCAATATCTAATAGCTAATATCGAATTTGCCTTTATTTTTGGTAGATCACTTCCACGTCGTAATCGTCGTCGTCGAAGTCATCATCATCGTCATCATCTTCTTCTTCGAACGCTTCAAGCTGCTGCTTGTGATAATCATCCCACTTAAATTCGACGCTCGCCTTCGCCTCCGCTTCCATTTCTTCTGGCGTTTGCTTCGGCAAGGTTTCTAAGTACGCGATAATTTCTTTACACAGCGCATCGGTACCGATATTCGACAGACCCGAGATTTGATAGACCGGGCCATCCCAATCAAGTGCTTCTTTGACGCGCTCGATGCCTTCAGCAATTTGCTCTTCGCTGAGCAAATCAACTTTATTCACGACTAACCAGCGCGGCTTGGCAGCAAGTTCTGGGCTGTATTTCTCGAGCTCATGAACAATTTTGACTGCTTGTTCTGCTGGGTCAGTTTCATCATACGGTGCTAAATCAACAAGATGCAACAATAAACGGCAACGCTCAAGGTGTTTCAAGAAGCGAATACCTAAGCCAGCGCCTTCTGCAGCACCTTCTATAAGGCCTGGAATGTCGGCAATTACGAACGTGGCATGTGGTACCGGACGTACGACACCTAAATTAGGTACTAAGGTAGTGAATGGGTAGTCGGCTACTTTTGGTTTTGCTGCTGACACCGAACGAATGAACGTTGATTTACCAGCATTCGGCATGCCGAGCAGGCCAACATCGGCCAGCAACATCAGTTCAAGCTTCAATGCGCGAATTTCACCTGGGGTACCCATGGTTTTTTGGCGCGGGGCGCGGTTGGTAGAGCTTTTGAAACGCGCATTACCCAAACCGTGGAAACCACCTTTCGCAACCATACGACGTAAGCCGTGACGGGTTAAATCGCCTAGCACTTCGCCGGTTTCTTGATCGGTCGCTCGCGTACCTACTGGCACTTTTAAAACTAAGTCTGAACCGCGTTTACCGGTGCAGTTTTTGCCATGACCGTTTTCACCACGCTGGGCACGGTGGAAACGTTCAAAGCGATAATCGATAAGCGTGTTAAGGTTTTCATCGGCTTCTAGATAAACGTCGCCGCCATCGCCACCGTCACCGCCATCGGGACCGCCTTTGGGGATATATTTTTCACGTCGAAAACTGACTACGCCGTTGCCGCCGTCGCCTGCTTCTACGCGAATTTCGACTTCATCTACAAACTTCATGATATTACCTACCTGCTTACATGAAAAAACCCCGCCACTCCGGACGGGGTTTCTTATCTCTTCGTTAGCTTACTAACTGAAATTATTCAGTTACGATGCTAACGTATTTGCGGTTTTTAGGACCTTTCTCCGCAAAAGAAACTTTACCGTCCGCTAATGCGAACAAAGTGTGGTCACGACCAATACCGACGTTGTCACCAGCGTGGAACTTAGTACCACGTTGACGAACGATGATGCTACCAGCTAATACTGACTCACCACCGAAGCGCTTAACACCCAGACGTTTACTTTCTGAGTCACGACCGTTACGAGTTGAACCTGCGGCTTTTTTGTGTGCCATGTGTCGTTACTCCTTCAATTAACCGTTAATACCAGTGATTTTCACTTCGGTGAACCACTGACGATGACCTTGGCGTTTCATGTGGTGCTTACGACGACGGAACTTGATGATGTTCACTTTGTCGCCACGACCGTGGTTGATAACTTCCGCCTTGATAGATCCACCAGAAACAAAAGGTGCGCCGATTTTCACGTCGTCACCGTTCGATAGCATTAACACTTGATCGAACTCAACCACATCACCAGTGGCCGCTTCCAGTTTTTCCAGGCGGACGATTTGGCCTTCAGTTACACGGTGTTGCTTACCGCCACTTTGGAATACTGCGTACATGTCTTTCTCCGATTTTCCCCGAGGGGTCTTTATTTGAATTAAATTCAGGGCGCGAATTATATGCCCCTACGGGGCGAAATGCAACTACGATATTAGCTATTGGATATTAGATATTAGACAAACAATAAATACCCGATACATCAGTTCTAATATCCAATATCTAATAGCTAATATCGCTTTTGTTTTTCTAAGCGATGCGGTCGACGGCGATGGCGGCGAGCGCGTGCAGCGCCTCGCGATACGGCGACGCCGGCAAATGCGCGAGCTGCTGCTGAGCCAGCTCCGCTTCTTTTAATGCACGATTCCGCGTGTATTCCAGTGCGCCCGTGCGCTGCATTGCCGCAAGTACTTGCTGTAACTGGTCACGACCGTCACCCTGTTCAATCGCAACACGAATCATTGCAGCTTCTTCGTCATTGCCATGCCACATGGCATACAACAATGGCAATGTTGGTTTCCCTTCAGCTAAGTCATCACCCGCTTGCTTGCCCATGGTTTCGCTATCGGCGGTGTAATCGAGCAAATCATCAACCAACTGGAATGCAGTGCCAAGATGGCGACCATAAGCTGCCAGTGCATCTTCCACTTGCTGTGGCTGCCCAGCTAGGACCGCACCGAGTTGCGTGGCGGCTTCAAAGAGCTTGCCGGTTTTGCCGTAGATTACATCAAAATAGCTGGTTTCGGTGGTGTCTGGATCATTACAGTTCATCAACTGCAACACCTCACCTTCCGAAATAATATTCGTTGCGTCGGCAAGAATCTTCATCACCTTCATGGAATCTAACGTCACCATCAGCTGAAACGCGCGGGTATACAAGAAATCGCCGACTAATACGCTCGCTTCGTTACCGAATACGGCGTTGGCGGTTTCTTTACCACGGCGTAGCTCTGAAGCATCAACAACATCATCGTGTAACAAGGTAGCCGTGTGAATAAACTCAATGATGGTAGCGAGGGTTAGATGCCCCTGCCCTTCGTAATTTACGGCGCGCGCGGCGGTGACAGCAAGTAGCGGACGCAGACGTTTGCCGCCACTGTTCACAATATACAGGCCCAATTGATTGATAAGAGCAACATCTGACTGAAGTTCAGCACCAATTAGTTGGTTCACTCCGGTCATGTCGTCGGCCATCAAGGCGTTGATTTCTGATAACTTCATAGCTTCAGTGTGACTGTTAAATTAAGCCAAAGATTGTACACGAAATTCACTGATGGGCACAGAAAAAAGGCAGGCGCTCGGCCTGCCTTGGTGTTTTTCTATCGCAATATGTTAGAACTTGTATTGCGCGCGAAGGTAGTAAAAACCACCGTTTACACCCATTGGTGATGTTGGTGGATACAACGACCCGACCACTGAGCTTGCGAACGGGTTCTCATCAGGACGATTATCGAGCACGTTCTTGCCACCAATAGCTGCGGTAAAGCTTTCGCTAAAGTCATAGCTAAACTCAAGGTCAAGGGTTGTTTCAGCGCCAGGGAAGATATCCAAGCCGCCACCTGCATCAACATGGTCTTCATAGTACTTACCGTAATAATTGACGCGAGCGAGCGTGCGCACTGCGTCAAACCGGTAGTTCGCTGTGAAAGTTGCACGATG
Organism: Idiomarina sp. 34-48-12; assembly: GCA_002279005.1. Taxonomy (GTDB): domain Bacteria; phylum Pseudomonadota; class Gammaproteobacteria; order Enterobacterales; family Alteromonadaceae; genus Pseudidiomarina. Next base: position 15,906 of record NCJS01000001.1, read on the forward strand.
TGCCGGTAGGTTGTCCTCTAACATCTGTACCTTGGCAAGGTTGATGTTGTCTGGATTAAATGAATCAACGGTTGTATCAGTCCAGTTATAGGCAAGTGTGTATTTCATATCGCCTTCCCACAGGTCATGCCCGTAGTTGGCCACAACATCGATACCCTGAGTGGTCGTATCAAAGTCGTTGGTGAAATACACCACACTGCTATAACTTGCTGCGTCACGAACGCCTTGCTCAATGAGAGCATCGCGATCTTCTTGAGTTAACGGAATAGCCGACGTACGGCTCAGACGGTCAGTCACCTCAATATTGAAGTAATCAACGGTTAAGTAAAGTCCGCTCTCGAACTCACCGACAATACCGAAGCTATACGACACCGACTCTTCTGGCTTTAATTGCTTACCGCCTTTCAACGCTGCAATTGGGTTGGTTGGTGGTAGCAACGCTTGGTCTTGTAAGCTATCGCCAACGAACGCGGTCGTCACGTTGACCACATTACTTTGACCGACGGTTGGTGCTTTAAAGCCAGTGCTCACGGCACCACGAAGCGCCCAATCAGAAGTTACCTGCCAGCGCGCTGAGAGCTTACCGTTCGAGGTTGAACCAAAGTCACTGAAGTCTTCAAATCGTACTGCAGCACCGACCATGAAATCTGCGGTGAGGTAAGTCTCAACATCAACATACCAAGCCCAGTTACCACGACTCCATTCACCAGCTGCCTCAGGCTTGATGCCTGGGAAACCGTTTGAACCGATACCAAAACCTTGATCGGTCAGTGGGCCAATTGCGAATGATGCCGGATCACCCACCTCTTGCTTAAAGGTTTCGCGACGATATTCAATACCAGTGGCGACATTCACTAAATCGTAGAACCCATCAACCTGAAATCCTTTACTGAAATCAAGGTTAAAGTTTTTCTCTAACTGGCTAGCAGCGCCTGGGCTGAAGTTAAATGGTGTATCAGGCCCTAACGATGGGTTTACTGTGTTGAACAACAAATACTCGACGCGAGAGTAACCGACGCCGATTGATGCGTCATACGCCCAATCATTTGCAAAATAACCATTCGTTCCAGCAACAAATGATGCGTCAGTAACAATGCCACCAAACCGCGGTGTAAAGCCTCCAGGTAACAGTTCATTGAACGCAAAACAGTTCGCGCCCAGTGGCGTGTTGTTGTCGGCAATTAACTGATATTCAGGCGAATCAAGTACGTTGTCACCCACTGGCACTTCTGGACATGACAGCCCCTGACCAACACCATCCAAGTCACCAACTAATAAGAGTTGCTCGTCTTGATCATTGAAGCCACCAAAATAAACGCCACTGCGATCATGTGGATTTCGATAATAGAAGCCACCTTCAATTTCACGTTCGGCATAATTTGCGAATAAATAAGCTTCTTTGTTGTTACCTAAATCAAGCCCAAAATTACCGAGTGCTTTGAAGTCATATTTGATTTCAGGTGTTCCCCATATCTGAGCAGGATCAGCAACAAACGTATTACCGGCTTCAATCAACGCAGCGGCATCATCACGCTGAACCGAGCGGCTGGTTGCATCAGCTTCACGGTACTCCATGCTTAAATTCGCGAAACCTCGCTCACTCAACGGCAGACCGATGTTGCCACTAATCTGGAAGGTATCGCCATCGCCTTCAGCGGTCGTTCCGTAACGTGCTTCAAGAGTTCCACCTTCAGCTGCATCGTTTAGTACAAAGTTAATCACACCAGCTATCGCGTCTGAGCCATATTGGGCAGCTGCACCGTCACGAAGTACTTCAATTTGCTTTAATGCCGAGGCTGGAATATTGGAAATATCTGGCCCTTGTGCGCCATCGGAAATGCCACCGCCAAGAAAGGTAATGACCGCACTACGGTGACGACGCTTACCATTAACCAGAACTAAGGTGTGATCGGATGCTAGCCCGCGAAGGCTCGCAGGACGAACCAAGGTAGATGCGTCGTTGATTGGCTGGTCATTCACGTTGAACGAAGGCACTACTGTGCTCACCATGTTCATCATGTCGGTTGAGCCTTGATCACGCAACTCATCAGCACCGACAATATCGAGAGGCACTGCAGAATCACCAACCGACCGAGGGGCTGACCGTGTACCTACAACCGCGATACGTTCATCGGCTTTAGTATCCGGCTCCGCACTATCTGCACCGGCTTCTTGTGCCAAAGAGGTTGTTGATAGACTTGCTAAAATTGCACATGCGACAAGGGTTGGTCGAATACCATGTACAGATGGGACTACTTTTTCAATGACAGGTTTTGCCATAAATTTCTCCCCGATTATTCTTGTTGTTTTGTGTTGTTGTGCGAATGCGCATAGCACTAAAGTACTAATTGCTGTATTAAGTATCGCCAATTGCTCGAATAATACAAGGAGGATTTTTGATCAAATTCGCCTCAATTTATAACTTAGTTTATATTTTGGGCGATGTTTTTGATAATTTTCGGGTAATAAATACCGCAGCGATGCCTGCAAGAGCGCCACCTATGTGTGCAAACACGGCGACAACATCTCCATGCTGAGGTTGGTCTAAATCGAGAATTATTTTGATTATTAATCCGACGAATACTATACCGCCAATCCAGTGCTTTTCTAACGTGTCCTGCAGCGCAGCATACGCAAATACGCCGTAAAGGACGCCGGAAAACCCCGCATAGACCTCGTAAGTAGGCGCACCGATGAGTTCAACTATACTGCTCACCAGTAAGATAGGTACGACAACCCACCAGTCTTTTGACGTTTTCAATTGCTCAGGAAACAGTAACCAAGCTATCCACACACCCGCAATATTGAACCAAAGGTGCGGTGCATCATGGTGCATCAACTGGCTGGTAATGAGCTGCCACCATGCGCCATCAATAACACGCGGGTAACGCATAAGAAGGTGATCGTGCCAAGGAGAGAGGAAGTAATAGAAACAAAAAAGCAGAGCACTTATCACGATTGGTGGTAAGACGCTCTGCTTTGGCATTGCAGTTAACTTATTTAACGAAGTCTAAGCCGATTTGAATGTCGTTTTTCAGACCATCCAACATGTCAGCTTTGGCTTTCTCTTCGTAAGCACTTAGCTCACCGTATGGCAGAATTTCTTCAACACCGTTCGCGCCAAGGCGAACTGGGTGGGCGAAGAACAATGCATCTTTACCATCAGTTTCAACATAAGTGTACTCAACAACACTGTTGTCGCCTTGCAATGCTTTCACTAACGATAAACAGAAACGCGCTGCTGCTTGACCCATTGATAGGGTTGCAGAGCCGCCGCCAGCTTTCGCTTCAACAACTTCGGTACCAGCGTTCTGAATACGTTTGGTTAGCGCTTCAATTTGTTCATCAGTGAAGCTCAAGCCAGTTTGTGACAACAATGGCAAAATAGTTGTGCCGCTGTGGCCGCCGATTACTGGAACCGTTACTTCAGCTGGGTTCTTACCGTGAACTTCGGCAACGAAAGTTTCTGCACGAATCACGTCAAGTGTGGTTACACCGAACAATTTGTTCTTGTTGTAAACGCCTTTTTTCTCAAGAACTTTCTTCGCAATAGCAACAGTCGTATTCACTGGGTTGGTGATGATACCAACGCACGCGTTCGGGCAATTATCCGCAATCGCTTCAACTAAGTTGGCAACGATGCCGGCATTGATATTGAACAAGTCTGAACGGTCCATACCCGGCTTACGTGGCACGCCAGCTGGAATCAATACGATGTCACTACCGACTAATGCTGAAGCTAAGTCGTCTTTGCCGTAGCCTTTTACAGAAACAGCGGTTGGAATGTGGCTGAGATCAACAGCAACACCAGGAACAACAGGCGCTACGTCATACAACGCTAGCTCAGAACCAACCGGTAATTGGGTTTTCAAAAGTAATGATAGTGCTTGGCCGATACCGCCAGCTGCACCTAAAACTGCAACTTTCATCTCAGACTCCATCCAGTTATTTGGGGAAATTTCAGGGCAAAAACTCTACTCCTTTTACGCCCAAATTACAACCAAAGGCGCTTGCATAGGCGCTCTGAAATAGTTGCTTACTCTTGCGCCGCTCTTGCGTAAATTGGGCGCAAGTATATGATGGACGATTGATTTGACCATTATTTCGAACAAACGATTGAGCGAGAGTCATGCCAACAAAAAAAACCGAAGACATGATCGAGGCTTTCAAAGCCCTACTGAAAGAAGAACGCTACGGTTCTCAAGGTGAGATTGTCGATGCCTTAAAAGAACAGGGCTTTGCGAACATAAGCCAATCAAAAGTATCGCGCCTTTTGAGTAAGTACGGTGCCGTTCGTACCCGTAATGCGCGTCAAGAAATGGTCTATTGCTTACCTGCTGAATTGGGAATTCCTAGTACCCGCGCACCATTAACTCAGCTTGTTTTGGATATACAGCACAATGATGTGATGGTGATCATTCGCACCACGCCTGGGGCGGCTCAACTGATTGCGCGTTTGCTTGATTCGGTCGGTAAAAAAGAAGGGGTGCTGGGCACAATTGCTGGCGATGATACGATTTTTATTGCGCCACTGAAGGTCTCAGAAATTGACTTCACGCTGCAAAACGTAAAAAAACTGTTTGAAGAGCAACCACGATATTAGATATTGGATCTGATGTTAGAGGTATTTGGCATTTTCTAATATCAAATATCCAATAGCTAATATCATTTTTGTTTTTTGCCAATATCCAATATCTAACGGCTAATATCGCTTTTGTTTTTCAGGAACTCGATTGAGGGGGCGAAATAAGCTGCATTCGCTGTCGCTTCAATATAGTCAAGCAACGGATCATATTCACCCTGCTCATCCGCAATGTAGCGATTCTTGAGCCACTGCACCACATGTTGCGGCTTACCTGAAAAATACATCGCCAACTGCCCTTGTTCACGAAGATCGCCCCACGGCATATTCTGACGCAATAATTCGAGTGGCTGCTCATTGGCATCCAATAAGCGGGCTTTTTGTGTGTGCGTGACCATGCTAAGTACCGCTTCGCTGATACGCTCGCCAGTTACTTTCTTCCGCCCCATCACGTGCTCTTGAATTTCGGTGCTTAACTGCTCCCAGCGCCTTAAGTCATAACGGAATTTTTGGGTAAACACATAGCTACCGCCTTTGAAAATGGCATCATCAGAAACAACGGCAACCTCGCGACGGCGCATGCCACGAGGGTTGTCAGGCGCATCGATAAAACCGAGTAGATCGCGGCCATCCATAAAGCGGAAGGTATTGCTCTGCTCTACCAGCTCAACATCGTGACCGAGCCATTCCATCAAGGTGCGTGCGGCTTGAAAGTTTACGTCAAAGCGGTCGGATCGAATGCACAACAATAGATCAGCCGCTTCACGCGGCGTGTGTCGATCACCGTCGCTCAAATCTGGAAAGCTTGCTAATTGTAGCGGACGCACATCGGGATAGAGCACATCCCAATAATCGCTACCGACCGCGATAAAGCCATTGAGCATAGATTCTGAGAAGCGTAGATCAAGATCATCAAGCAACTGCGGAACTCGCGCTAATTTACGGCGCATATAGTCGGCATCGTCGGTCATCACATTCAACAAGAGCGTGATGCCGTGTAAATTGGGTTCTGCGTAAATGCCCGTTTGCGCGTTGTTCATAGATTCCTCAGTGACCACTCTTTGATGCGGTTCCTCGCCGAAACTGCCGCATCAATCGCAATGCTCTTGTGGTAAAGGTTTGGCTGTGCCATAGATTGGCTTTAATCGATTATTGATTTTTACCATAAATTGACACGTTTGTTGATGCTTGTTGATATAAAAGTCTAGCAAATTCATGTCATATTAAAACGTTATAACTCATTGAGCCAACTGCCGGAGATATCATGCGTTCAGAATTCACTGCTGCGTTACGTGGGAAACACCTGTTTAAAACCACCGTTTTAGCCTCATCACTAACTCTACTACTGGGTGGTTGTGCGGCTACTCAAGAAACAAAGCCTGAGACAATTACCAAACAAGTGGTTGAAAGCGCAGATAGCCGTTACCAAGCGCTAGCTGAAAGTATCTATGAGAAGTTACGAGCACAAAATCCGTGGCAAAGCGACGAGTTACCAGATATGTCCGCAGAAGCACTGAAGCAACGCGCTGATGAGCAAAAGGTATGGTTAGCACAGCTTGAGCAGGTGGACGTGAGCGCTCTGTCACGACAAAACCAAATTAATCACCGTATGCTAACTTACGGCCTCAAGAATGACATCGATGGCTATGCTTACAAAGAGCATTACATGCCGCTCAACGCCGAAGGCGGATTTCACAGCAATTTAGGCTTTATGGTGCGGAACGCGAGTTTCCGTAGCTTCGAAGATTATCAAAACTACTTACAACGCTTGCGTTCTATTCCACGTTATATGTCGCAGCAAACCGATTGGTTAAAAGCCGCGCTTGAAGAAGGTTACACGCAGCCGAAGGCGGCCATGCAGGGGTTTGAAGAAAGTATTGCGGCATACATTGTGCAATCGCCACAAGAAAGTTTGTTCTACCAACCATTTCAGGCAAACAAGCCAGTTTTTGTCACCGCTGAGCAGTGGCAAGAATTACAAAACCAAGCGGCTAATGTTATTGATGGATTAGTACTACCTGCTTATCAAGACTATTTTGATTTTATGGTTATGGAATACCTGCCAAATAGTCGCGGCAGCGTCGGGGCAAGCGAACTACCGAACGGCCGTGAGTATTATCAGAACCGCATTAAACACTACACCACGTTAGATTTATCGCCTGAAGAAATTCATCAGCGCGGCCTTGCCGAAGTTGAACGTATTCGTAATGAAATGGCGGTGGTCATTGAGAAAACAGGATTTAAAGGTAGCTTCGAAGAGTTCACTAACTTCTTGCGCACTGACCCGCAGTTTTATCCGAGTACTGCCGAGGAGTTGTTGAAAGAAGCTTCTTATATTTCGAAGAAAGCCGACGGTGAATTGCCGAAATTCTTTAAATTGTTGCCACGTCAGCCATACGGTGTAGCGCCGGTGCCAGCGGAAATTGCACCGAAATACACCACTGGTCGATACGCTGGCAGCAATCGCAGTGACCGCGCTGGTTTTTATTGGGTAAATACCTATGCGTTAGACCGTCGTCCGTTGTATCAATTGGAAGCACTCACTTTGCACGAAGCGGTGCCGGGGCACCATTTACAAGGGGCGTTAGCACGTGAAATGGATGACTTGCCAGACTATCGCCGCTACACGTATATCTCTGCCTTCGGCGAAGGCTGGGGCTTGTATTCAGAGTGGCTGGGTAAAGAAATGGGTTTCTATCAAGACCCATACAGTGACTTTGGTCGCTTAAGCTACGAAATGTGGCGCGCTGCCCGCTTGGTGGTCGATACCGGTATGCACGCAATGGGTTGGACACGTGAAGAAGCTATGGATTTTATGGCTTCGAATACAGCTCTAAGCCTACATAACGTGAAGACTGAAATTGACCGTTATATCACATGGCCAGGCCAAGCCCTGTCGTACAAACTTGGTGAAATGCTCATTCGTCAATTGCGTACCGAGGCTGAAACCGCACTCGGCGCCGATTTCGACATCCGTGAGTTCCACCACGTGGTTCTGCGCAACGGCAGTATCCCGCTCGACATCCTCGAACAGGAAGTCCGCAACTGGATTGATGAGGGCGTAGCCCGGCGTTCTTCTGCAAAGTAATGCCGGGCTACTTTGCCGGGAATAAGATTTCGGGGGAGAGTGTTTCGTCGGGGGTTAGTCCGACGCCTTCCGGTAATACCGTACCGCGCCCATCGACCACCTCGTTGGGCGCGTACATCGATAAGCCAACAACCCAGCCATTGGGTAAGCTTTTGACCGTGGTCGGTGCGAATGCGCCACGGGTGTTTTGCCCGCGCAATAAGAATCCTCGTAACCGTAACGCCTGAGCTAGGTGTTCAGCGGCGCTGGCTGTTACTTCGGTGACCAACACCGTGCCACGCTGATGTAACGCCTCCAAATTCGGCGTGCGCTGCTCATAAACTGCCTGCTGTCGAATGATTGTTAGCGGTTCTTCGCTGCTAACTAGGCTATTCGCTAGCTGACTCGCAAGTAGCAAACTACCGCCTTCGTTAAAGCGCAAATCAATGAGCAACTTTGGTTTCTCACCTCTAGCTTGAACCACTAGCTTTAATTCTTCTTCAATGGCTCTTAATGAACGTTGCAAACAGCGTTGCCCCGCTTCGCTATAAGACCCATCGGCGCTAAATAAATGCAATCGTTGGACTCCGAGATAATACTCACCGGTGGTCAACAGCCCCCACCATAGTGCCTCGTTACAGCCCTGAGTCAGCCGGCTTTGTCGTAGTTGATTCAGCAAGTTTTGACGAGATTGCTTACGCTGCGACTCACCTACCGCAAAATCGCTGACGCGGTGGTATCGCTGAATATCATTTGCCAGAATAAAAGCATGCTCGTCGCTGCTATCCTCCAATACTTCACTCACAATTTGAAACAGAGCCAGTTTCTTATCGAGCACTGGCATCTCAACTGCTTTATCAAGTAACTCGGCTTCAGAGCGCCAGCGAATCAGTGATGCTTGCGAAAGCCCATGCTGAAATTGAGCGAGTATCTCACTCACTGTCACAACAACGTTGACTGCAGAGTTTTCAGGGGGCTGCGAACAATGGCGTGGCAGAAAAGGTTCCCGAGTAAAAATAACCGGTAGACCATCTGATAACCGTTGAAGAACCAACGTACGTTCACCAGCACCAATCAAGGTATGCTGACCAGGATTCTGAGCGCTTGAGAACACACGGGGAAGTAACCCCGCGTCCGCTGACCAGCATTGACTTGGCGTCCATTGGTAATGCGTGACGATAGCATTATCAACAACGAGGTAGCTCTGATAATGGCTTGACCAATAAACGCCATCACTGAGTTGTAGGGGTGGTGGTAGTGCTGAGGAACTACAAGACGCAAGTAGCCAACTCAGCATTAACGTGATCCATTTGGTTGCGCTCAAAGCACAGGTACTCCTCAGTTATCTGTGTCTTTGAGCGTAGCGCTACAAATAGCGATCGTAAAGCATTTGTAGCGTTGCCTGAGCCGCAAGTTGGCCTTGCTCAGCCCAAAGCTCAAGTTCTTCCTCAATGACCTCATAGCCACCAGGCTGAGCGGTTACACCAGCCACCTGACGCGGACGCTGCAGGTTATAGCCACCGGCGCCAGCACGATATTCCAGTGCGCCTTGCGGAATCGAGATACGATCATCGGCCAACAAGGTCGCATCTTCGAGCGAGGTCATCGTGATTTGATAACCAATAGGCTCAAAGTTAAGCTTGTTCTCGCGATACGGCATCACTTCTAACAGAAGATTGGTGTGCTTACGCAACATGTCCATTTCAAGGCGCTGATTATCATCTTGCGGATTACGCTTTGACTCGGCACGAATTTCGGAATCTAACAATCGCATAGCGACTGCACGATTCACCAAACGCACACCGTATTGCATCAGTGTACTTTGATAGCCTCGTTGATACTCGTCCCATTGCGCACCAGTTAACATGGTTGAGCGACGCGGATTATCGTAACTACGTTGCTCAACACCAACTTGTACACTCTGTGATTCTGGTACAAACGTGCCGTCGGTACCGGTTGCTTGCGCATTCACACTCACCCGACGCTGCATATGCCAGTCAGACACCATGTCACTAAATGGCTCGCCAACTAACATCACAAGTTTCGGGCGCCCTGCTTTGTCATAAGCGGCTTTGAAGGTGGCCTGATCAACAGTAATGAGACTGACTTGTTGCTGTTCGGCTGAACGTGCGCGGTCAAAATAACTGTCGTTCAACATCGGTTGAGCAGGCGTATCTTGCCCATGAGCAAGGCTGCTACCCAACAAGGTGGCAGCCGCACAAAGTGTATAAACATGCACGGCTTTCATATTATCGACCTTCTCTTAATTCTACTAAGAAGTACTCTGCGCGATCATTTAACGATGTTTCTTTGTAAATCGCAGTACCGTTGGCAGGAACGTAAACGCGACGCCACATCGACTCATCCATTAATGGCACTTGATTCGCATCGAAAAATAGGGCTTTACCCTCAATTTGCAGGTCGTAGTCCGTGCGGTTGCGAATCATCGTCCAAACCTCAAGCTGGCCGGTGGCGGTGTTACTCATACCACTGCGATCAAGCGTCACCTTAACGGTGTCACGGACTTTTTCACCCATGAACGTTTTCGAGATATCGGTACGATTGAGGTTGTGATCAATAAATACAATTGTATTGAGCTCATTGGTCGTTGTGCGTTGAACCGGATGTGCGCCACTGTAACCATTCTGTGTGCTTCCACAGCCAGCTAGAGTCAACGTTAAACCAGCAGCAATAATAAATAACGTACGTTTCATGTTTGGGTTCCTTGTTGTTCTTATCGAGCCCGTGAACTATGCCAAATCACATGGTTTCCTTGAGGATCTTGGTAGTGTCGAAACACACCTGATTTCAAGCTAACCGGATTACCATCAATATCGGTGTAAGACGCTTGCCACTGAGATACATCTGCGACGTTTGCGCGCATGGTTGAAGTATGTACTGCATCAGGCAATCGCGACCAATAACGGATATCTGCTCGCGGCTTCACATTGGCTGATAATGCCATGCTGGCCACACCAATCAGTGCTAATGTATTACCCACTTGACCGCTACTACCACCAAGTGCTGGCGAAAATACTCGCGCAGTTACGCCAAGTTGAGCTAAATCACGACCTAAATCAGCGGTGGTATTCGCAAATGCAGCTTTTCCTTCAATAATGGCATCCACAGGCCGGCCACCACGTGACGTCGCTTGCCAATAAACGCTCTCAACAGGCGCAAGTTCAAGCTGCTCTGCACCTGTATTCAACACAACATGCTTTTCTTTGAAGTTTTTACCAGGGCGGAAAACCAGTTCGTAATGCCCCATACCATCGGCTAATTTCCGCGGTGAGAAGCCGGTTTCAGCTAAGATAAGCACATTGTCATCAGCAGATGGGATAGGGAAGTCAGGACGTAACGCACGAAGTTCATCATAGGCTTCTTCTGCTAATACTGGGCTACCCATTTTTTGCGCTGACCAGCCAGCCAATAGCATCATCACTGCGAAGTCACTACGGTTTTGCTCTTCTTCAGCAAAGGCATCTTGCATTAAGCCACTGACAAAACTAGCTCGGGCGTTATCGTATTCACCGTCAATGAGATAAATCACACCGCGATAGTAATACGCCATAGCGCGTTCGTAAGGTTCGCCTTTAAAGTCTTTGCGCCCTTCTTCGTGCCACAGGCTACGAGCTTGTGTTGCCGCTTCATTATCTGCATAAACCGTTTCAATGGTTTCTAACGCTGCATCAAAGTTTTCTCGCGCTAAATCAATGTCACCACGATAAAATGCTGCAGTGCCAATTTCCATGCGATTGAGGACTTCGTTGCGCTTACCCTCTTGGAACAATTTTCGATAAAGCGGCTGTAAATAAGCCGGTTTATCAGCAACAGCGTCTTGCTCTTGTGTGTTCAGTGCTATTGGCTGGTATTGCGCTGGACCGGTGCTGGTGCATCCGGCCAACGCCAATACCAACGCTGCACTAGCGATAGATAACGTCGTCTTGTGCAGTTTTTTGGAATTCATACATGCCACTCCAGACATAGGTTCCGAGTTCAAGGTCAACTAATTCAAAAGTGATTTGATGATACCGAGAACGTTCTTGGCTACGTGTGTCCATGGCATCAAGTGACATGATGCGACCCACTAAACGAAAATCAGCGCCAGCTGTTGCTTGGGTGGTACGGATAGTGCCACCATCAACCACACCCATGCGCTTCAGTTCACGCTCTTTTTCTACCATGTCGGCATACTCACGACCGACGAAAACCAAACGGCCATTTGAGGCGCGGTTTAAGTTGATACGTAAGCGATCGGTGAGCATGTTTTTGTTGATGCGAGATGAACTTTCGTTGGTGAAGTACTGGCTATCAATAATGATTCGAGGTGCAACTTCGCGGCTAACAAGCTGAGGATTACTGAGCATATCGCGCATCATTTGGTCAGTTACCGCCATGATGTCTTGCGATTCAACGCCAACGCCCTGAACTTTGCCAGGTGAGCGCGCATCTTCATAAACGGTTGCGCGGCCAGCGCTATTATCAATGGTTGTGCTAGAGCAGCCAGCAAGCACCATGGTGCTTGCTAAAGCCGCTGTCATGACAAGATATTTCATAACAAATGCCTTTTTCTAAATAGCTAAGAGGTGATTAAAAACCAGCTTGTGCCGACGCTTGATAGAGCGCCTGGGTGTAAGCGGTTTTCATCTCTGGGTAGATCGACATGACTGACTCCAGCGCATCTTGATAATGAGGGTGCGCTGAATGAGTCACGTACATCCACACAGACAATTCATGCAAGCTATTGAAAGAAATATCTGAGGTGCCACGAATAACTTCTTCACCACCGGCCATTTCTAATGCAATTTCGCGGCCGACAGTGTTACCGATTTCTTGACCTAACCAACCACCAATAAATGGGATGTTTTCGGCAAGTTTTTGACCAGCATAAGCGCCTGCCATTCCACCGATAGCAGCACCCATTTCGGCATTACGGGCATTGTTGACCCACTCTGCTAAAACGCCGTCTGAGGTGTAAGGGCTCATGTATTCGCCACTATTGTCTTGAATGGCTGGAGGTGCGGTTAATTGGTATGGTTGTGCAAGTTGAGGACCCATAGCGCAAGCGCTTAAAACTAGGGCGGTAAGTGCCACAATGGCGAGTTTTAATTGATTCATGAGAGCTCTCCAATGAGCTGGATTATTGTTTTTGTTGTTACCTGAACAATGCGTGATCAGATACTGTAAAGATTATGCAAAGATTGCGTTAAGGCAAGGAAAATTTTATAACTTTTGTTTAAGGGGTTGAATTTTAGACAAAAAAAAGGAGCTCGGGGAGAGCTCCTTTTCAAGACTATAACGGCGACACCGCAGAAGCCTCGGCCAACGCGGAAGCCCCGAATATTAACGGCGCTTCGCGCCACCCGGCATTTCCTGACGTAAAAACGCCGGGCTACGCTACGTTAATGGTTGGGATGATGTTGGCTTTGGCGGCGGCTTCTGCCTCGCGGAAAGCGTCCATCTGATCGAAGTTTAAGTATTTGTAAACTTCGCCAGCCATAGCGTTAATGTCTTGCGCGTATTCCATGTACTCCGCAGGCGTTGGCAATTTGCCTAAGATAGCGCCTACCGCAGCTAATTCGGCTGAGGTTAAGTACACGTTGGCACCGTCACCTAAGCGGTTCGGGAAGTTACGCGTTGACGTTGACAGCACTGTTGCACCTGGCTCAACTCGTGCTTGGTTACCCATACACAGTGAACAACCTGGCATTTCAGTACGTACGCCGTTGTTCGCGTAAATGTTGTAGTAACCTTCTTCACGTAACTGCGCTTCGTCCATTTTCGTTGGTGGTGCAATCCACAAACGTGTGTTCAGCTCTTGAGTGTTTTTCTCAAGCAACTTACCAGCGGCACGGAAGTGACCGATGTTGGTCATACATGAACCAATGAACACCTCGTCCACTTTATCGCCAGCAACTTCGCTCAAGAATTTCGCGTCGTCTGGATCGTTCGGGCAGCACACGATTGGCTCTTTAATATCAGCCAAGTCGATTTCGATAACCGCCGAGTATTCAGCATCTGCATCGGCACGCATTAGTTCTGGGTTCGCTAACCACTCTTCCATCTTACGTGCACGACGCTCAAGGGTACGTGAATCACCGTAGCCTTCGTTAATCATCCAGCGCAACATGGTGATGTTAGAGCGCAAGTACTCAGCCACTGACTCTTCTGACAAGTTGATGGTACAACCTGCCGCTGAACGCTCTGCTGATGCGTCTGATAATTCGAACGCTTGTTCAACAGTTAAGTGATCTAACCCTTCAATTTCTAGGATGCGACCAGAGAAGATGTTCTTCTTACCGCGTTTTTCAACAGTCAGTAAACCTTCTTTGATAGCGAACGCAGGAATAGCATGTACCAAATCACGTAATGTAATACCTGGCTGCATTTCGCCTTTGAAACGCACCAAAACAGATTCAGGCATATCCAACGGCATCACACCGGTGGCTGCAGCGAATGCGACCAAGCCTGAACCCGCTGGGAATGAAATACCCAATGGGAAACGCGTGTGCGAGTCACCACCAGTACCGACGGTATCTGGCAACAACATACGGTTCAACCAGCTGTGGATGATACCGTCGCCTGGACGCAAGCTAACACCACCACGGTTCATGATGAAGTCAGGTAAGGTGTGCTGAGTTTCAATATCCACTGGCTTCGGATAAGCCGCCGTGTGACAGAATGACTGCATGGTCAAATCAGCAGTAAAGCCTAAACATGCTAAGTCTTTCAATTCATCACGAGTCATAGGACCAGTGGTATCTTGTGAACCTACAGTCGTCATTTTCGGTTCGCAATAGGTACCTGGGCGCACGCCTTCCATACCACAAGCTTTACCAACCATCTTCTGCGCTAAGGTATAACCTTTGCCAGTATCTGCAGGCTGCTCAGGCTTCAAGAACAGCTCAGATGGACCCATACCTAACGATTCGCGCGCTTTTTCAGTCAAACCGCGACCGATGATCAGGTTAATACGACCGCCAGCACGAACTTCATCAAGAATCACGCGTGATGCGTAGTCGTACTCAGCAATAACTTCGCCTGCTTCGTTTTCGATTTTGCCGGCATATGGGTAAATGGTAATCACATCACCCATGTTCATTTTTTCAACGTCAGCTTCAAACACCAACGCGCCTGCGTCTTTCATAGTGTTGAAGAAGATTGGTGCAACTTTGCCACCAATACAAATACCGCCAGCGCGCTTGTTTGGCGTGCCTGGCATGTCTTCGCCGATAAACCAAAGTACTGAGTTTGTCGCTGATTTACGTGATGAACCGGTACCAACAACGTCACCAACGAACGCTACAGGGTGACCTTTTTGCTTCAGCTCTTCAATTTGCTTCGCGGCATCAGTCACGCCTTCGCGTGGCATTTTGTACATAGCTTTGGCGTGCAATGGAATATCTGGACGCGACCATGCATCAGGTGCTGGTGACAAATCGTCCGTGTTGGTTTCGCCAGTTACTTTGAATACTGTCGCTTTAATGGCTTCAGGCATTTCGTCACGGCTTGTGAACCACTCGGCATCAGCCCATGATTCAATGACTTCTTTTGCCAACGCATTGCCGTTTTTCATTTTCTCTTCCACGTCGTGGAAGGCATCAAACATTAACAACGTGTGCTTTAATTCAGCCGCAGCCAACTCGCCTAATTCAGCGTCATCTAATAGGTCTACCAACGTCACGATGTTGTAACCGCCGTGCATGTTACCAAGCAATGATACCGCGGCATCTTTACTGATAACTGGGCTGCTCGCTTCGCCTTTGACGATAGCTGACAAGAAACCAGCTTTTACGTAGGCCGCTTCATCAACGCCAGGAGGAACGCGCTCTGATAGAAGCTCAACAAGGAAGTCTTCTTCACCGGCTGGTGGGTTTTTCAATAATTCGACTAAATCAGCAACTTGCTCTGCTGTCAGTGGTTTTGGCGGAATGCCTTCTGCGGCCCGCTCTTCGACATGCTTACGATATTCTTGCAGCACTGGGTACCCCTTTTGCTGTTGCGGTTTAAAAGTGCGCGGAATTATACGAGGTTTTGTGGCTGAATTAAATTCATAAGAGGATATATGCATCAATCTTTGCGATAAAAGCTGTGAATGAAGAGCAAAAGCGTTATTAGCTATTGGATATTAGATATTAGCGAAAACATACATACCAGATACATCCGCTCTAATATCCAATAGTCAATATCGTACTGGCTTTTCTAATATCCAATATCTAATAGCCAATATCGTGCTGGCTTTTCTAATATCTAATATCCAATAGCTAATATCTCTTTTGATCTTCAGAAGAAGTCCCAAATAATTTGGGCAGCGGGGCCGGCGATTCGCTCGGCTGAACGCACCAAATGCACCTCTAAATGAACCTGATTGATGAAATCAGGAATGTCAATCCGAACCAAATCGCCGCGCGCCAGCTCATCCACAATGATATCGCCAGGCACTATGCCCCAACCCATCCCGGCGACCAGTAGTTCGCGTTGTGCAATGGAATCATTCACACGTATGCGCTGCTGCCCCGGCATCCGAATCATTCTATCGAGGTTAATACCAACATCTTGGTTTTGTGGCATGAGCATAGGGATGTCGAGCAAATCTCGACGTTGCTTGGGCAAACCATGTTTGGCAGCGAGACTGGGCGACATCGCCACCAAAAGTTCGAACGGTCGCACGAGTTTGGTCTCGAAGTCGCCATGTTGGCGAAACACGGGGAGCCATGGCGTTAATGCCAAATCCGCTTCCCCTTCTCGCACCGCGCGTAGTGACCGCAACTGTGCTTCGCCGTTTAACAATAAATCGGTTGCTGGATAACGCTCTTGTACCGCGCGCATTGCCTTAAACAAACTCGCCGGAGCACAGGTGTGATCATACGAGATGCGCAACAGCGGTTCGGCTCCTTCACGCAATTGTTGCGTCAAACTTTGAAGCCGTTGTTGTTGCCGTAATACCTCGCGCGCCTGTCGCAGAAACTGTTCACCAAAAGCGGTGAGCTTCAAGCGATAACCATCGCGGTCAAACAGCGGAAAACCCGCCTCGTCCTCAAGCTTTTTAAGTGCCATACTGACAGCGGCTTGCGTTCGGTGCAGCTGCTCCGCAGCGCCTTGCAAGGTGCCGGTTTCGCTCAATGCGTTGAGCATTTGTAGCTGCTGTATTTTCATGAGAGGCGCACTTGTTAAGTTTATCTGAATATGTAGTCAAGATTAATTCAATATAAATTAACAAGCAACAAGGTAAAATCAACTGCGATATTAGCTATTGGATATTAGATATTAGCGAAAACTCACATACCCGAAACATCCGTTCGAATATCCAATATCTAATAGTTAATATCGAATTGGCTTTTCTAATATCTAATATCCAATAGCTAATATCGATTTGGCTTTTCGAATATCTAATATCTAATAGCTAATATCGTCGTTGTTCTTAAAGGAGAATTTATGCGTATTCAGGCTTTACTACTCACCGGCGTAACCGCCCTGGTCGCGAACCTCGTTGGCTGCGGTGATGTCGCCGAGACAACGGCGCGCGAGGAAATTGTGCAGCCGGTGAAACTTCATACGGTGAATTTTTCTGATGACCAGCGTTTACGGCAATTTCCGGCGGTGGTTGAGGCTGCGCAGGTGGCGCAATTGGCATTTCGGGTTGGCGGTGAAATTAATGAGTTTCCGGTGAAGGCTGGTAACGAGGTGAAGCAAGGCGAATTGATTGCGAAGCTTGACCCGACCGATTATCAACTCGTGTTAGACCAAGCTCAGGCGCGTTTTGAATTGGCGCAGGCGCAATTCCGTCGCACTGAGAACCTTGTGGAACAAGGCGTTATTTCGCCACAACAGTTTGATGAAGTGAAATCGAATTTAGAGGTAGCAAGGGCAAACCTCGAAACAGCGCGTGCCAATGTTCGGTATACCGAGCTGCGAGCGCCGTTTGCCGGCACCATTGCGCATGTCTTTGTGGAGCGTTATGAAACCGTGCAACCGCAACGGGCGATTGCCACGTTACAAATGAACAATGCGATTGATGTCAGTATTCGGGTGCCTGAGGGGTTGTTCGCTCGTGTTCAACGCAATTCGAATTATCAACCGGATGTGATTTTTGCGGCGGCGCCTGAACTAAAATTTAAAGCGACGTTGAAAGAGTGGGATACCACTGCTGATCCTGCCACCAACACCTACAAAGTGGTGTTTACCCTACCAACACCAGAAAATTTAAATGTATTGCCCGGTATGTCGGCGATGGTGTCCGTTGATGCGCAGGCGGTCTCTCAGCAGCGCGATGCGGCATTGATGGTGCCTACCTCGGCATTGTTCTCACCAAGCACAAAGGCGCCTGAACAAGGTCATTTTGTTTGGGTTTATGACGCAAAAACGCAACAGGTGAATCAGCGTGAAGTGACCGTACGTGCGCTAACCAATCGCGGCGCGGAGATCATTGAAGGGCTTGAGGCAGGTGAGCAAATTGTTACTGCTGGAGTGCATGCCATTTCTGACAAGCAACGCGTGCGTCCTTGGGTGAAGGAGCGTGGTCTGTGATGAATATTGCTCGCTTCAGTATGAAGCGCAGCACCACCAGTTGGATGCTGCTGCTGATTCTGTTTTTAGGTGGTTTGGTTGCTCTGCAAAATATTGGGCGATTGGAAGATCCTGAATTTACGCTAAAACAAGCGATGGTGATTACGCAGTATCCCGGTGCCACCGCGCAGCAGGTTGAAGAAGAAGTGACCTATCGGCTTGAAAATGCCATTCAAGAGCTGAGCTATGTCGACCATGTGACGTCAGTATCGCAGCCGGGCTTGAGCCAAATCATGATTGAGATGCACAGTACGTTACGCAAGCATCAAATGCCGCAGGTATGGGATGAATTGCGCCGTAAGGTAAATGACTCGCGCAAAACCTTGCCACCAGGCAGCGGCGAGCCGATGGTGAAAGATGATTTTGCCGATGTGTACGGTATGACCTTTGCCATTAGCGGTGACGGTTATAGTTATCAAGATATTGCTGACTACACCGATTATTTGCGCCGGGAACTGGTGCTGGTAAAAGGTGTTGGCAAGGTCATGGTTTCCGGCAAGCAGAATGAGCAGGTGATTGTTGAAGTATCGCGCGAAAAGCTCGCGAATTTCGGCATTCCTCCGCAGCAACTGGTGAATTTGCTCCAAACCCAAAATGCAGTCAGTGACGCCGGCAGAGTGCAAGTTGGCCAAGAGCGCATTCGTCTGCAAACCAGTGGTGAATTTGACAGCGTTGATGAGCTGTCGAATTTGATGATCAGTAATCCCGGAGCCGATGAGCGTATCTTGTTACGTGACGTGGCAACGGTAACGCGCGAATACCAAGAAATTCCAACGCATTTAGTGCGTTACAACGGGCGTGACTCGTTGTGGTTGGCGTTGTCTTTTGCTGAAGATGTGAACGTGGTTGAGGTTGGCGCGCGAGTGATGGCTAAACTTGATGAGCTTCGCTTTGCACAGCCGGTTGGCATGCAGGTTGATAAAATTTATGACCAACCGTCGGAAGTTGATAACTCGGTTAATAATTTTCTGATCAACTTGGCCGAAGCAGTCGTGATTGTGGTCATCGCGCTACTGCTTACCATGGGCCTGCGCTCAGGTGTTCTCATTGGCGGTGTGCTGCTAATTACAGTGCTCGGTAGCTTCATCTTTATGTATCTGATGGATATTCAGCTGCAGCGGGTGTCACTCGGCGCGTTGATTATTGCCTTAGGTATGTTGGTCGACAACGCGATTGTGATTGCTGAAGGTATGTTGGTTGGCGTTCGCCGTGGATTATCACGCATTCAGGCAGCAAGTGATGTTGTGCAGCAGAATATCTGGCCGCTACTTGGCGCCACAGCTATTGCCGTGATCGCGTTCGCACCAATTGGGCTGTCTCGCGATGCCAGCGGTGAATACGCGAACTCGCTGTTTTGGGTGTTGTTTATTTCGCTGCTGCTGAGTTGGTTTACCGCGATTACGTTGACGCCGTTTTTGGGCAACATTCTTTTTCGTGAAGACGCACGCGCCCGCTCCGCTCGCGAACAGCCAGAAGATGATGATCACGTTTATAACCACTGGGTATTTCGCGGTTATCGGGTGATGCTGCACCGTTTCTTAGCGTGGCGAAAAACCACCATTGCGGTGATGTTACTGTTGTTGGTTGTGGCTGGGTATGGCTTCACCACTATTAAACAATCGTTCTTCCCACCAAGCACGACGCCGATTGCGTTCGTTGATTTGTGGTACCCGCAAGGTACAGATATTCGTGCCACGGCACAGCAGGTCAAACAGCTTGAACACTACCTAAACGAGAAAGCTGACAACGAGGGCTTGGTATTTACTGCTGCGACTATTGGTCAGGGGGCACCACGCTTTACGCTCACGTATATGGTGGAAAAATCCTATGAGAGTTATGCGCAACTGATTCTCCGCGCACAAAACACTGAGCAGCTTGAACAAATTCTGCTCGATTTCGAAGATTATTTGCGCGCTGAGCAGCCGGATGTTGAGTACAAAATGAAGCCGCTCGAAATGGGCCCTACGCAGACCGCTAAGATTGAGGCGCGTTTCAGTGGTCCAGACCCCGTTGTGTTACGTCAACTTGCCGCGCAAGCGCGAGACGTACTGGCGCAAGACTCGGGCGTTCGCAACTTACGCGACAACTGGCGTCAGCGCACAAAAGTACTAGAAACCGACTTCAATGAAGCGGCAGCACGCCGGCTTGGCATTACCAAGTCAGATGTCGACGATGTACTGAAACGTAACTTCACAGGGCAAACTGTTGGGGTCTATCGCGATGGTACGAAGTTGTTACCCATTGTGGTAAGAGCGCCAGCCAACGAGCGCAGCGATATCGATAACTGGCAAGAACTGCAAGTGTATAGCTCAGCGTTACAGCAGCACGTTCCATTAGGTCAGGTGGTACGTGACGTGACGTTATTGGCAGAGGATAATTTGATTATTCGCCGTGATCGCAAGCGCACCATAACGGTGATGGCTGATCATGATATTTTCGGTGAAGAGACCCCAGCCATGGTGCTTGCGCGTGTTCGACCGGCTATTGAAGCCATTGAATTACCGGCCGGCTATGAACTGACGTGGGGCGGCGAGTTTGAAGCCTCCAATAAAGCCACAGGCGCTATCTTCCAAGCGCTCCCGCTGGCGTTTTTAGTGATGTTTATCATTACGGTGTTGCTATTTAGCTCGATTCGCCAGGCTGGTGTGTTGTGGACGACCGTGCCTTTAAGCGTGATTGGCGTTACGTTAGGCCTTGTACTGACGAATCAGCCGTTTGGGTTTATGGCACTACTTGGCTTTTTGAGTCTCTCGGGCATGTTGATTAAAAACGGCGTGGTGTTACTCGAGCAAGTTCGCGTGGAATTGCACTCCGGCAAAGAGGCGTTGCAGGCTTTAGTCGATGCGTCAGTCAGCCGCGTACGACCAGTTACCATGACCGCGGCAACCACCATTGTCGGCATGATCCCGTTGTTGTTTGATGACTTTTTTGTCAGCATGGCGGTGGTTATCATGTTCGGCCTCGGCTTCGCCACCTTGTTAACCTTGGTGGTGGTTCCAGTCATGTATGCTTTGGTGATGCGCGTTAAATGAACATTAATATGTTAGGTGCCAGTGGCGGCTTAGGTGGTCTCACTGGCAGTACTTGCTTGCAAGTGAATGAATCGATCTTGATTGATGCCGGTACAGGCGTCACGCAACTGTTGCTGAAACAAATGCTGCAGGTGCGCCACATTTTTCTGAGCCATAGCCACAGCGTTTGTGGCCGATACGGGATATGCCGCAGCTGTGCTTACAGTTATTGGAAGGGCTGCATGAGCAGCCCCGCCGAGTGTGGATTAATCACTTGAAACCTGATGTGGCTGATGCGGTGCATAAGCAACTTCGGGAGGTTCAGCCACCGCAAGGGTGGCAGGTTCTGCTTTAAGCGTTATTCGTTAGTCGTTATTGGTTATTCGAAGTTTAGAACGGTGATACAGCCAATAGACGGCTGGTAGCACGAATAGGCTTAATAATGGTGCGGCGACCATGCCGCCGATCATTGGTGCGGCGATGCGCTGCATCACTTCGCTACCGGTACCGTGGGTTAACATGATTGGTAGCAACCCGGCAATGATGGTGATCACTGTCATGGCCTTCGGACGCACTCGTTGTACCGCACCTTCCATAATCGCATCATGCAAGCCTTGCTCAGAACGTGATTGACTATCGCGCCACGCATTGTTCAGATACAACAGCATCACCACGCCGAACTCGGCGGCAACGCCTGCCAACGCAATCATACCGACCACAACGGCAATCGATAAGTTATAGCCAAGCAGCCAGATGAACCATGCGGCAAGCAACGCCGCAATCAACACCAGCATACGATTGCGCAGTGAGGCATTAATGATTTGCGTGAGCATCAGTTGCCTCCTGTTCACCACTCGCGCGGCTATTTAACAAGGTTGCTTCCGAGTCGAGCAAGAATTGACCGGAAACAACCACTTGTTCGCCCTCTTCAAGACCATGCAAAATCTCTGCTTGCTCACCAATCACTAGACCAACATGAACGTCGCGTTGCTCAAAGGTGTTATCACTGGTTTTCACGATGACACGATTATTGGCGCCCGTGACAATCAAGCTACTGAGTGGCACGGTTAGCGCTTCACGTTTCGGCCCGCCGTAGAGCTCAACTTGCGCTTGCATGCCTACCAGTAGGTTACTGCCTACTTGGCTATTCGGTAGTTTGATACGCACGCGTTGCGTACGCGCTTGGATATCGAGCGATGGATAAATGTACTCAATTTTGGTTTCGTAGCCGTTTAAATTCGCCTGAGGCAAAGTGACATCAACCGGAGCGCCAACGCTGAGCCAGTCGCTGTAAGGCTCTGAAACATCGGCAATCAACCAGAAACTCTCATCACCAGTTAGGGTGAACATTTCCAAACCCGGTTCAACATACATACCCTCGGCCACGTTCAGGTCGGTTACCACCCCAGCTTGCGGAGCAAACACTGGTATGCGGTACATAATCTCGCGGGTTTGCTCAATTTCTTTAATAAGTTGTGGGGCAAAGCCGAGTAGCTCAAGGCGTAGCTTCGCATCACGCACCAACCGGGCATTAGCCGCGCCGTTACTGAGTACTTACAACAAATCTTGCTGCGCGACTACTAACTCACGACTGTAAATGTCATACAAGCGGTCGCCTTGTTGAACTTGCTTTCCTTCACTGCGCACATACAGCTTCTCAATCCAACCGGCCGCTCGAGCGTGTACATGATGCCGAGAATTATCGTTCCAGGCGACTTGCGCAATGGTTGGGTAGTAACGCCAGAGCGTATCCTATTGCACGGTGGTGGTGCGAATAGCGAGGTTTTGCTGCATGCTGCCGCTCACTTGTACCGACTTCTCTTCTTGACGTTGACGTGGTTCAAGATCCATACCACAAATTGGGCATGTGCCTGGCTCGTCACTCACAATATGGCTATGCATCGGGCACACATATTCAGTGGCTTGTTTCGATTGTTCGGTTTGTTCGCTATGGTTATGTTTGAGCTCAAACTCTTGTGCATGCCCTTGCGGCACAACCAAAGCGAAGCACAGTACTGCGGTTAGTAAACGTAAAATTGTCATGAGAAAACCTGCCAAAATGATAATTAAAACGCACAAGCAACGCTGCTTGCGTGAAAACAGTTTTAATTAGGCAGACATTGGGGGGGCGCAATTAGCCTTCTTGACGTGACAACGGCACCGCTTGCAGGCTTGGCCATTGCTCGTAGATAGTCAGGTTGGGTTCTACCTGAACGGCAGCAATGAGGCCGCTGGCAGAAGAACTACAGTGGTGTTGGCAGTCGCCACAGCTGTTATCACACTCTAGGTGTGCATTCGCTGCCGCTTGCGCCTGTTCGGTATCACAACAATCATGATTGGCGTGCATATCAGCCATGTCATGATCTGACATTTGATGCATTGATTGAGCTGATGACATTGGCATAGCATCACCGGCTTGCCCCGCGAACGGCGCTAGCAAAAGGCTTACAATAATCATCAGTTTCAACAATGTTTGCATGGCAGATAGTATAAACCCACTTCTGGGGGAAATACCAGAAGTGGGTTTTATTACTTACTAAGAGCTGTTACCAGATGCTCTTACCAAATGCTCTTACCAAATGCTCTTACCAGATAGTAACGCGCTCTTCTGGCGGCAAATACAACTCATCGCCTGGCTTCACATCAAAGGCTTCGTAGAACGCTGGAATGTTCACAACGGTGCCGTTGACACGATAGTCAGCTGGCGAGTGCGGATCACTCAGCACTTGGTTACGAACGAATTCGTCACGTGCTTTGTTTTTCCATACCTGTGCCCAACCTAAGAATACGCGTTGCTCACCGGTAAAACCGTCCATGACTGGCGATTCTTTGCCGTTTAATGAGTCCACGTAAGCACGGTAAGCAATGGTCAAGCCAGCTAAATCACCGATATTTTCACCCAAGGTTAGTTTACCGTTGATGAAGGTTTCAGGAATGACTTCATAGCCATCATATTGAGCGGCTAATTGTGCACCACGCGCATCGAATGCTTCACGGTCACCATCAGTCCACCAGCTATTTAAGTTACCGTCACCGTCATACTTCGAACCTTGGTCATCAAAACCGTGACCTAATTCGTGACCGATAACTGCGCCGATACCGCCGTAATTCACTGCGTCTTCAGCTTCCATATCAAAGAATGGTGGTTGTAAAATACCCGCTGGGAAGACAATTTCATTACGCACTGGGCTGTAATAAGCGTTCACAGTTTGCGGCGTCATACCCCAATCTTCTTCTTTCACCGGCTGACCGATTTCTGACAGACTTTCTTGATAATCAAACGCATAAGAACGCTTGATGTTTTCTACCAAGTTGTCGTCGGTAACAGTCAGTTCTGAATAATCACGCCATTCACTTGGGTAACCCACGTATGGCGTGAATTTGCTAAGTTTTTCAAGTGCTTTTTGCTTAGTCTCTTCAGACATCCACTCAAGATCTTTAATTGATTCGCCATAGGCAACAATCAGATTATCAACGAGCTCTTCCATGCGCGCTTTGGCTGCTGGTGGGAAGTATTTTTCAACATAAAGTTGGCCAAGTACTTCGCCCAATGCGTTATCGGTAGCGTCAACACCACGCTTCCAACGCGGTTCTTGCTCTGGCGTACCACGTAATACTTTGCCATAGAATGCAAAGTTACGATCGTTGATCTCTTCGGTTAACACGGATGCGAAACGATTTACGGTACGCAACGTCATATAGTGTTTCCACGTTTCAACGCTAACATCGTCGAACATGTCACCAAAGGTTTCAAAATAGCTCAGTTGCGACACAACATATTTGTCAGCAACATCAATGCCGGTAATTTTCGCGTATGTTGGGAAATCAAAGCTACCCATTAACGCAACCATTTCTTCAGTCGTTTTCGGATTGTAGGTTGCTTCGGCATCACGGCTTTGCACACGGCTCCAATGCGCTTCGGCAATCTTCGTTTCAAGCTCTAAAATTGCATCCGCAGCAGCTTCCGCTTGCTCGTAATCAACCAATGCTAAAACATCTTTGATATAGGCTTTGTATTCGTTACGAATTTCAACGAATTTCTCTTCGTCTTTCAGATAGTAGTCACGATCTGGCAGACTTAAGCCTGACTGTCCCATGTACAACGCATTGTAATCAGGGTTCTTTTTGTCGCCATAAACATAAAAGCCAAATGGACCGCTAACACCGATTTTTGCCAGTTCAGCAAAGCGCTCTACCACATCTGCATGGGTTTCCACTTGGGCAATTGCTTGTAAGTCAGCTGCAATTGGCGTGTAACCTAGACTGTTGAGTTTTTCAACGTCCATATAGCTATTGAAGAAATCACCAATTTTTTGTGCATTCGAACCCGCTTCAGCATCTTTTGCTGCCGCCGTTTCAATGAGTGAACGCAAACGTTCTTGATTACGCTCACGTAACTCTAAAAACGAACCAATGCGTGACTTGTCTGCAGGTATTTCAGTATTGTCATACCAAGTACCGTTCACGAACTGGAACAAGTCGTCTTGTGGACGCACGTCAGTATTGAAAGCGTCTAAACGCAAGCCTGACGTCAGCTGTTGCTGCGGTTGTTCTTGCTTGGCTTGCTGGTTTTGTTGTTCAGTAGATCGTTGTGGTGAGCATGCAGCTACACCTAACGCGAGCGCGACGCTCAGCGCAATGGTACTTACTTTGTTCATAGGTTCCCCGTTTTCTTATTGACGAATCGCTTTGTCAGTAAATGTTTAATAACCTTTCTACCTTAAGCCATGCGTCATTTGTTCACAACACAAATGCTATGCTAAGTACCGCATTCGGCAGATTTTTTGTCGCAAATTATTTCAGGAGGAGGATAGAAAAAACCCCGTGAGATGAGTCACGGGGTTTTGGTACTTACTTTTTCGCTTTCTTGTTCGGGAGGTCGGTGATTGAGCCTTCGAACACTTCTGCGGCCAAGCCTACTGATTCGTGTAGGGTTGGGTGAGCATGAATGGTCAATGCGATGTCTTCTGCGTCGCAGCCCATTTCAATGGCCAAACAGATTTCGCCGAGTAACTCACCAGCGTTTGAGCCAACAATAGCACCACCGATGATGCGGTTGTTTTTATCAAACAACAACTTGGTGAAGCCGTCGGTTGCACCTTGTGCAATCGCACGACCAGAAGCTGACCATGGGAATACCGCCGCTTCGTACTCAACGCCTTGCTCTTTCGCTTCTTTCTCAGTCAAGCCTGCCCATGCAACTTCAGGATCAGTATACGCAATTGAAGGAATCACTTTCGGATCGAAGAAGTGCTTCTTACCAGCGATAACTTCCGCAGCAACGTGGCCTTCGTGAACGGCTTTGTGTGCCAACATTGGTTGACCAACAATGTCACCGATAGCGAAGATGTTCTTCACGTTGGTGCGCATTTGGTTGTCTACTTCAATGAAGCCGCGGTCAGTCACGTTAACGCCAGCATTTTCTGCGCCAAGTTTCTTACCATTCGGTGCACGACCTACTGCAACCAATACTGCGTCGTATTTCACTGGTTTCTCAGGCGCTTTGTCGCCTTCAAAAGTCACGTGAATACCGTCTTTCTTCGCTTCAACTTTCGCCGCTTTGGTGTTCAACATGATGTTGTCGAACTTCTTAGAAATCGACTTGGTGAACGCTTTGATGATGTCTTTGTCTGCTGGTGGAATCAGTTGCTCGGTCATTTCAACCACGTCAACTTTCGCACCTAATGCGCTGTAAACACAGCCCATTTCTAAACCGATGATACCGCCGCCCAAGATCAACATGCGACCTGGCACGAATGGTAATTCTAATGCGTCAGTTGAATCCCAAATGCGCTCGTCGTCATGTGGCACAAATGGTAATTTGATTGACTGTGAACCAGCAGCAATAATCGCGTGCTCGAAGTTCACCACGGTTTCGTTGCCGTCTGCGTCTTTTACTTTCAGTTGCTTGTCGCTAGCGAATTCGCCCACGCCATTCACAACTTTCACTTTACGCATTTTCGACATCTGACCTAAGCCACCGGTTAACTGACCGATCACTTTCTCTTTATGCGTACGAATTTTGTCGAGGTCGATTTTCGGCTTGCCAAATTCAACGCCTTCAGCGCCCATGTGCTTGGCATCTTCAATGTGCTTCGCAATGTGCAACAAAGCTTTTGAAGGAATACAGCCTACGTTCAAGCACACGCCACCTAAGGTGCTGTAGCGCTCAACCAATACGGTTTCTAAACCTAAGTCAGCAGCACGGAATGCTGCAGAGTAACCACCTGGGCCGCCACCGAGAACGACAACTTGGGCCTTCAATTCTTTGCTCATATCAACCTCGTTAGAATTCGGGAAAAACTGTTCGGTAAAAACTGTTCGGGAAACACGTTGGGGCTGATTATAACAGCCCCGCGTTCATTTGTTTAATTTATAGAACCAATTTGCGAATATCGGAGAGCACTGCGCTTAAGTACACACTAAAGCGCGCGGCTACGGCACCATCAATCACACGGTGGTCATAGCTTAAACTCAACGGCAACATCAAGCGTGGTTCGAAGTCTTTGCCGTTCCATTTCGGCTTCATTTCGCTCTTCGATACACCCAAGATTGCGACGTCTGGCGCATTCACAATTGGCGTAAAGGCTGTACCGCCAATGCCACCAAGGCTAGAAATTGAGAAGCAGCCACCTTGCATGTCTTGTGCTTTTAACTTGCCATCACGTGCCTTGGCACTGATTTCAAGTAACTCGTCAGACAATTCATAAATGCCCTTCTTATCGACATCACGAATCACTGGAACCACCAAACCGTTTGGCGTATCCACCGCAATACCGATATGTACGTATTTCTTCATGATGAGATGCTCGCCATCTTCAGCCAACGATGAGTTAAATACTGGATACTCGCGTAGTGCTTTGGCAACAGCTTTCATGATGAATACTAACGGAGTGATTTTCACGCCGTCTTTTTTCTTCGCCTGCAGTTCGTTTTCTTGCTTACGGAATGCTTCTAGCTCAGTGATATCTGCTTCGTCAAATTGTGTGACGTGTGGAATGGTCACCCAGTTGCGATGCAGGTTCGGGCCTGAAATTTTCTGAATGCGTGTTAATGGCACTTCTTCAATTTCACCAAACTTACTGAAATCAACTTTCGGTGGCGCAATCACTTGCAAGCCTCCGGCACCTTGCGCAACGCCACTTGAAGCGGTTGCTTTCGGACGCGACAATTCGTACTTCACGTACTCTTGCACGTCTTCTTTCATGATCCGCTCTTTGCGGCCCGAGCCTTTGACGTTGTTCAAATCAACGCCGAACTCATGAGCTAAACGGCGTACCGTTGGCGATGCATAGGCCAAGCCTTCCGCTTTCGACTTCTTGTCTAACGGATGATCTGGAACTGGTGGCTTGCGCTCGCTGCTCTTTTCTTCGCTTTTGGCTGATTCTGCTGAATCGGCTTTGGCTGGAGATTTTTCTGCGTCTGCTGAGCCTTGAGATTGGGTGTCAGACCCCGCTGGCGCGGCGTCAGACACCGGTTCGCCGGCGGTTTCGAGTTTTATTACCAGCGAGCCTTGTTTGACTTTGTCGCCGACTTTCACTTCCACTGACTTCACCACGCCCGCTTCTGGGCTTGGTACGTCCATGGTTGCTTTGTCTGTTTCAAGCGTGATCAAGCCATCTTCAGCATTAATTTCGTCACCTTCGCTGACGAGGACATCGATAACATCAACCTCACCATCGCTACCGATGTCGGGGACAGTGACCTCTATCACCTTTTTCGATGCCGGCTCCGTCCCGCTCTCTCCACTACCGCGATCGGGGTCTGGCTTGGCGTCAGCCGTGCCTGACCCCCCACTTACTTTTTCCGCATCGCTGTCAGCGGCTTCGCCGCTGTGAGATTGGGTGTCAGACCCCGCTTCCGCGGTGTCAGACACCGGCTCATCTGCGGTGTCGGCATCGTCGTCAGACACCGATTCGGCGGCGGCTTCAAACATCGCTAAAAGGTCACCTTCTTTGATTTTGTCGCCAACTTTGACTTTCATTTCGGCGATAACACCAGCGAATGGCGCTGGGATATCCATCGACGCTTTGTCGCTCTCGACGGTAATTAGCGAATCTTCCGCTTCAACGCTATCGCCTTTGTTGACGAGAATCTCGATGACTTCAACTTCATCACCGCCCACATCGGGGGCTTTTACTTCTTTTAAATCTGCCATTATTGCCTCCGCTCCCGTTGCTTACGCGTACAGTGGGTTGATTTTGTTGGTATCAATGCCGAAATCTTTGATGGCCTTTTCAACCACCTTGGCATCGATATCGCCCGCTTTCGCCAGCTCGGTCAGCGCAGCTACAGCAATGTATTGCGCGTTCACTTCAAAGTGACGACGTAAGTTTTCACGGCTATCTGAACGACCGAAACCATCAGTACCTAACACGCGATAAGGCGTTGGCACCCACGCACGAATTTGATCAGCGTATTGCTTCATGTAATCCGTCGCGGCAATGGTTGGGCCTTTCGCTTTGCTCAATACCTCAGTGACATAAGCAGTTTTCTGCTTCTTACCTGGGTTCAGCATGTTGTAACGCTCAACGTCATAACCGTCGCGAGCAAGTTCGTTAAACGAAGTGGCGCTGTATACCTTGGCAGTAACACCAAAGTCATTCGCCAACAGTTTCGCCGCTTCACGAACTTGCTGCAAAATGGTGCCTGAACCTAACAACTG
The DNA here is from genome assembly GCA_002279005.1 of Idiomarina sp. 34-48-12. Classification (GTDB taxonomy): domain Bacteria; phylum Pseudomonadota; class Gammaproteobacteria; order Enterobacterales; family Alteromonadaceae; genus Pseudidiomarina. Next base: position 45,797 of record NCJS01000001.1, read on the forward strand.
AACTTCGCCTTTGGCTTTGCCTGAGGCTTTCACGGTTTCAAACTCGTAAATACCTTTCACAATGCCTTCTTCAACGCCTTCTGGCATTTCCGGCTGTTGGTAGTTCTCGTTCATAACAGTGAGATAGTAGAACACGTTTTCTTGTTCACCATACATGCGGCGTAAGCCGTCCTGTACAATCACTGCTACTTCATAACCGTAGGTTGGGTCATAAGTAATACAGTTTGGTACCGTGTTAAACAAGATATGGCTGCTACCGTCTTGGTGCTGTAAACCCTCACCGTTCAAGGTTGTACGACCGGCAGTACCACCGACTAAGAAACCGCGTGCTTGGCTATCGCCTGCAGCCCACACCAAATCACCCACACGTTGGAAACCAAACATGGAGTAATAGATGTAGAACGGAATCATCGGCTCATTGTTGGTTGAGTAGCTGGTTGCTGCCGCCACCCAAGACGCCATGGCGCCGAGCTCGTTGATACCTTCTTGCAGTACTTGGCCTTTCTTATCTTCGCGATAATAAGCAACCTGATCGGCGTCTTGTGGTTGATATTTCTGACCTTGGCTAGAGTAAATACCTACTTGACGGAACAAGCCTTCCATACCAAAGGTACGCGCTTCGTCAGGAATAATTGGCACAATACGTTGGCCAATTTTCTTGTCTTTCAACAAGGCCGTTAGCACACGTACAAAGGCCATCGTGCTTGAGATTTCACGGTCACCTGAGCCTTTGGTTACCGCTTCAAATGCTTTCAGCGATGGAATTTCGAGCTCAACGTCAGTTTTCGGCAGACGCTTCGGCATGAAGCCACCAAGCGCTTCGCGGCGCTCGCGCATGTACTTCATTTCTTCGCTGTCTTCCGGGAACTTGTACAATGGAATATCTTCAAGTTCGCTGTCTTTGATTGGAATGTTAAAACGATCACGGAAGTGTTTGATTGCTTCCATATCCATTTTCTTCACTTGGTGGGCAATGTTCTTGCCTTCACCAGCGGCACCCATACCGTAGCCTTTCACAGTTTTCGCAAGAATAACCTGCGGACGACCCTTGGTGTTTACTGCTTTATGATAAGCCGCATACACTTTCATTGGGTCATGACCACCACGGTTTAAGCGCCAGATGTCTTCGTCAGTGAGGTTCGCTACCATCGCTTTGGTTTCTTCAGTTTTGCCGAAGAAATGCTCACGGGTGTACGCACCACCTTTCGCTTTGTAGTTCTGGTATTCACCGTCAACGCTGTCTTGCATGATTTGTGCAAGCTTGCCTTCGGTATCGCGATACAATAATGGATCCCAATAGCGACCCCAGATCACTTTAATGACTTCCCAGCCGGCGCCGCGGAAAGTACCTTCAAGCTCCTGAATGATCTTACCGTTACCACGTACCGGACCATCCAAACGCTGCAAATTACAGTTCACGATAAAGGTTAAGTTGTCGAGACCTTCACGCGTTGCTAAGCCGATTGCGCCTAAGCTTTCAGGCTCATCCACTTCGCCGTCGCCTAAGAAGCAATAAACGCGTTGGTTCGAACAATCTTTAATGCCACGATCAGTTAAATACTTCAGGTAGCGTGCTTGATAGATTGCCTGAATAGGACCTAAGCCCATTGATACTGTTGGGAACTGCCAAAAGTCAGACATCAAATGCGGATGTGGGTAAGATGGTACGCCTTTACCGTCCACTTCTTGACGGAAATTATTCAGCTGTTCTTCGCTGATGCGACCTTCGAGGTATGCACGTGCGTAAATACCTGGTGACACGTGACCTTGAACAAATAGGTAATCGCCACCGTCTTGATCCGTTGGCGCACGGAAGAAGTGGTTAAAGCCAACATCGTATAGCATTGCCGACGATGCAAAACTTGAAATATGACCACCTAGATCAAGCTCTTTTTTCGAGCCACGCAATACCATTGCTAGCGCATTCCAACGAATTGCCGCGCGAATACGCGATTCAATGGTGCGGTCACCCGGCATAGTCGGTTCTTGGCTTGCTGGAATAGTGTTCAAGTACGCTGTGGTTGCGTTGTATGGCAAGTACGCACCGCTGCGGCGCGCTTTCTCAATCAGACTTTCAAGCAAGAAATGGCCACGCTCTGGGCCGTCTTCTTCCAACACGACCTCGAGGGCTTCAAGCCACTCGCGCGTTTCTTGCGGGTCGATGTCGTCTTTTAAATGGTCAGTCATACTTCTGTCCTTACCCTTGCTGAGTTCGGCGTAGCGAACGCTGAATGCGTGATTGTTCACGATTCGAGGCGAGCAACGCATGTTCAATATAGGCTAGTAACTGATGACAAGCTTCACGCGCCTGTTCGGGTTCACCAGCCGTGATGGCAGCGACAATCTGCTGCCGATGTTCATGTAACTGCTGCATGACGCCGGGCTTATGCGCGAGGTCCTGCAGGTTTTGCTGAATATTTTTCTGCAACAATGGCTGCATACTGCGCACCAAGTGCAATAGGATCACATTGTGCGAGGCTTCGGTAATACGCAAATTAAACTCGGTCAGTGCCTGCGCTTGTGCGGCAAGCTCCGCACCGGGGTCTTGCTGTAGCTTCTCAAACGCCGAGTTTATCGCTTCAATATCGGTAGCCGTACCGCGCATCGCTGCATAATAAGACGAGATACCTTCAAGCGCATGACGAAACTCAAGCAAATCAAATTGTGATTCTGGATGCTGCGCCAGTAAGTCTAGCAAAGGCTCGGCAACACGCTCTTGCATGTTATCGCACACATAAGTTCCGCCACCTTGACGCCGCTCAACTAAACCACGCGCTTCGAGTTTTTGAATGGCTTCACGCAAACTAGGGCGCGACACCGAGAACTGTGTCGCGAGATCGCGCTCAGACGGCAGCCGTGCTCCTGCTTCGAGCGTGCCGTCGACGATCATGGCTTCGATGCGCTCCATGATGACATCGGAAAGTTTGGTTTGTTGTATGCGCTGGAAAGTCATAGTTAAAGTCAAACCCGATATTAGCTATTAGATATTTGATATTAGAAAAACCACTTCGATATTAGCTATTGGATATTAGAAAAGCCACTTCGATATTAGCTATTGGATATTAGATATTAGACAAACAACAAATGCCCGATACGTCGGAGCTAATATCTAATATCCAATAGCTAATATCGCTCTAGCTTTCTTTTGGTCATACCAATAGACCAGCATTTTAGATCAGTGATACGGAAAAGCCAAACAGATTCCGCTTACAGCCAGCCGCCAATCGTCAATAACGCCACGAAAACGATATATAACAAGAAGTTACGCTTCACGAGTGCGGCAGTGGTCGGAGCAGTAAGGTCATCGGCAAGTTCGGCCACTTTGGTGAGGGCGATGAAGTTATTTTGTGGTTTGTTGCCCACAGAGTTCAGCCATGTCGCAGCTGCTTTGGAGAAATTACCGACCAACAAAAAGCCGAGTGTCATCAAGCGTGTTGGTAGCCAATCGATAATTTGATGCACCGCTGTCCAACGTGGGCTCTTGTTATGACGCATGTCGCGTAAAGTGGCATACACGAGTGCACCTGCTACGCCTAAAAGCACAAAATAAATCATCACGGCGAAGTAATGGCGTAAATGTATCCACAAAATAAGGTGCTCAACCGGTGCGGCTTCGTGACGACCTGAAGCCTGCTGCAACAGTTTCAGTTGTTTTGCTTGCTCAGCACCGTCTTCGTCATGTTCGGCTTGTAAGTAGGCTTTATATGCGGCGCGAGCAGCTGGAGCCTGAATGGCGCTAAGTAAACCGGCAGTGCTGACTAAAAAGGTTAGCAGGATATTATCGAGTAGCAGTAATACGAAACCGATTAATAAAGCAGGAATAATTGCCCACAGTACATAACCGAGATCATTCTCGCGCCAGCCTTCAAGTTTGGTGTTGCTTACTTGCCAATGTTGCCAGCGCAGAATAATACGACGCCAGTGCAAATTGCGCGTGATTTCTAGCGTGCGTTCTAATGAATATGCGAGCAATATTGCCAACAAGTACATGCTTATACCCTTTCGCTAACAAGTTGTTTGAAGTAGGCCCAATCAAATGCCGGGCCTGGGTCAGTTTTGCGCACCGGCGCAATGTGTTTGTGCCCTACTATACGATGCCGCGTTAACGCTGGGTAGTGTTGCAACAGATGTTCGACCACTTCGGCTAAGCGAGCGTACTGTGCTTTAGTGTAGGGTTGGTCATCAGTTCCCTCAAGTTCAATGCCAATACTAAAGTCATTGCAACGGCGCCGGCCGCAATAGTTTGAGCGTCCTGCGTGCCAAGCGCGACGATGAAATGGCACGTACTGAAGGAGCTCGCCATCACGTCGGATCAAACAATGAGCCGAAACGCGCAAGCCTTCGAGTATTTTGAAATCTGGGTGTGCCGTGCTGTCGAGTGTGCCCATGAAAAGATCATCAATATAAGGGCCACCGAACTCACCTGCCGGCAAACTAATACCGTGAACCACCAGTAAACTGATATCATCAGGATCAGGTCGCTCATCAGCATGCGGCGATTCGCGCTTGGTTGCTTGCTCTAGCCAGCCGTTGTTAATCATAGATCATCTCAAAGTCTCGTTGGCAGTATACGTTGATGCAGTATTGCGTGAATGACTAAGGTGTTTTTTTCAACCACGTAAAAGATTATATGACTCTCAAATGGATAACTCTGATATTTAGAATCTAAATCTGTATTCAATTTTCCTAGTTGAGGAAATTCACATAAGAGCTTTATTGTCGATTCAATTTGTTCAATGTAACTATTCGCTTTTAATGCTCCCCATTGACCAACTGTATACTCCCGAATTTCGACAAGGTCAGCTAGTGCTAACGGCGTAAATTTATAATGAAGCATCAGTCATATTTACCAGCAAGTATATCTGAAAATACAGTTTCTCCATCATGAAGTAGACCCGCTCGCGCTTGCTCTTCAGATGCCTTTAGCCTTGCCTTCAATGCTTCGAGCTTCATTTGCTCAATTAATTCATATTCTTCAACTGACATCATCACAGCAACAGGCTTACCGTTCTTATTTATTCTTACGGGAGAGCTCTGCACACTCATGATGAGTTCGCCGAAATGTGTTTTTGCTTCATTGGCGGTGATTGTCTTCATGTTAACTCCGATTAAATCGAACGATTTAATTAAATTAGTCCATT